>JBGAPB010000003.1:0-57814 GCA_044221525.1 Blastocatellia bacterium
CGTCACGCCGGATTATTTCCGCGCGATGAGCATTCCGCTGATGCGTGGCCGCACGGTCAGCGAAAGCGATACGCTCGAAAACCCACGCGTCGCCATACTCAGCGAAGCGATGGCCAAACGGCTTTTCGGCTACTCTGATCCAATCGGCAAACGCATCCATCCCAGCCGCCTGAACCCTGGGCAGATTGCCGAACCCGACCGCTGGACGAATGTTTCTAACTGGACGGAAATTATAGGTGTGGCAGCAGACGTGAAGAGCTTGAACCTTGATCCACAGGTTGAAACAAATGTTTATGTGCCTTACTGGCAATGGCCTATGCAATCTCCGACGCTGGCCGTGCGGACAATCGGCAACCCGGCCAATCTGACCGCAGCCATCACCGTCGAAGTCAAAGCCCTGAACAAGGGACTGCCCGCGCCTAAAGTCCAAACAATGAAGGAACGTTTGGCCGATGTAGTCGCCGAACCTCGGTTTCAAACCTTGCTGCTGAGCCTGTTCGGACTGGTCACAATCCTGCTGGTAAGCGCAGGTGTTTACGGAGTGGTGTCTTATTCCGTCGCTCAACGCACACATGAAATCGGCATTCGCATGGCTTTGGGCGCGCCGCCGCAGGCCGTGCTGAAACTGATAATCGGCCATGGCATGAAGCTGGCGTTATGCGGAATTGCTGTGGGGCTGGCTGGGGCCTGGGCTTTAACGCGCTTATTGAAAACGCTGCTGTTCGGTGTCAGTGTGACTGACCCATTATCGTTTGCGCTGGCGGCGTTGTTGCTGATAGGAGTGGTGTTGGTCGCCTGTTATCTGCCTGCGCGTCGAGCCGCGCAGGTTGTACCGCTTGAAGCCTTGCGGCACCAGTAAGCACAGAATCTATGCCTGACTTCAAAAATTCACATCGCTTATTGCTTGAACTAACGGTGGTTCTGGCAGCGCTCATCGTTACCGGATGCCGGAACTCACAGGAGAGTCAATTGCCACAAACTGCATTGGCACGGGTCGAAACCGTGCCTCGATCCGAAACCATAGTCTCGTCGCAATGGGTGAAAGCCTTGCTGGACTTTCAAACATCTAATGGCAAAACGGCTCGCCCGGCAAATTACTTCAACGATCGAGCAGTGATTTTGGAAGCAAGCTGGGCAAAGCCTGAAAAAGCCAAAGATTATCTGGCTGGTCATATTCCTTCGGCAATTCACCTGAACACAGACGACGTGGAAAACGGTTTTCCGCGATGGTTGCTAAAGCCGGTAAACGAACTTCATGAAGTCATCGGCAAACTTGGCATCACTCACGAAACAACTGTCGTCGTTTACAGCAAACAGACGATTGCAGCAGCTCGTTTGTGGTGGGTGCTGATGTATGCGGGAGTTTCGGACGTTCGTTTTCTGAACGGAGGCGTTGAAGCCTGGACGGCGGCTGGCTTTCCGGCTGAAACGGCCATTGGGACTCCGCAGCCAGTCACGTTTTCAGCCAAAGTGCGCGAAGAGTTTTTGGCTACGACCGACTATGTTCGCGCTCATCTTGGCACAAACAATGTTCAACTGGCTGACGTTCGCAGCCGCGAAGAATTCCTCGGCCAGATCAGCGGTTATGATTACATCAACTTCAAAGGCCGTCTTCCCGGTTCGATCAACATAGGAAATGCCGATGATTCAGCCAGGCTTTACCAAAACCCGGACGGCACGCTTCGCAACTTCGGCGAAATTCAAACTATGTGGAATCAGGCCGGAGTCGAAAAGAACGGCGAAGTGATTTTTTACTGCGGCAGTGGGTGGCGATCCAGTCTGGCGTTTCTGTATGCCTGGGCGATAGGCTTCAAACACATTCGCAACTATTCGGACGGATGGGCTGGTTGGAGCACAAATTACATCGCAGATGACAACGCCAAAGGCGGAACTCCAGGCTGGCGGCAGCAACGCTCACCGAACCCCATAATCGAGTGAACGTTAAAAAGCGGCAGCCAGATTTATTTGCGAGTCCTGGATGATCGGGTTTGAGTTGATCGCGCCAAAGCGATTTCGCACAGCGGCTGATTTAGCTTCAACTCCACAGGAGGATCGTTCGGCTGGTTGCGGTTGTTGTCGGAATTGTCCACGTAAGCCGTCACTTCGATTCGAGTGCCTCGCGGAAGCTGAACCGGCTGTTTGAAAAAGTAAGCCGGTTGCCAATCGAAATGGTAATCGCGGGCGACGATCAAAACCTCGATTGTGCCGTCCGGGCGATAAGCCGTGGCTTCGACGGATTTGGCAAAAGGAAACAGCAGCGGACGAATAGAAATCGCTTCGGCAGTTTGAGGCACGATCATCGAAGCTTTGACGACGTGGTTTTCAGCGCCAGCCGGAACAACGGTTAATTCCGGCGCAATCGTTACATTCCCGATAGATTTGCTTGCCGGAGTTTTGGCAAAGTAAAGCGCAACCCGGCTGCGGTCGGTCACGGCTTCGCCTGTGCTGTGGTAACGAACCTGCAAAATAATTTGCTCCCCGGGTTTTAACTGTCGGCCAGTTCCTTCCGGCAACCGAGTCGCCATTTGACCCGGAACCCACACGCCAAGAGTTTCTCCGGCTCTGCCGCAAGCAGACATTTTGACGTTTGGCGAAATCGGCTTGTTGCTGAACAAATGGAAAGATGCACTTTGAACAACCTCTCCGTTGCCTGGTTGAAAATCAATCGCTGACAGAACGCTGGACTCTTTCAGGTTGGTCGGCAAAACGACGCAACGAGTTTCGTCATCGCCTTCGGCATCCAGCTTCACTTCTTCGGATTGCAAAACCAAATCCGGCTCGCCCAACGACCAGCCACCACCGTTAATCAAGTGTTCAATTTCATGTTGAGGGTAATCTTTGGCTTCTCCACGCGGAGCGCCGCCTTCAATCCACGAAATCAGCAATTCGACATTTCGCTGAGTCAAAACATAATCGTGCTGGAATCGCCCATAACCTTTGACGGCCTGGAAAGGCATCATGCGTTTTTCCAGGACTTCTTCCTTGATGGCCTTGGCCCAGGGGCGGGCTTCTTCATAAGTCGTCAGTGGAATATCGGCTTTGATCTTGTTCGGAGCGTGACAGCCCAGGCAATTGCGTTCAAGAATTCGAATGACTTCCTTGTTGAACATCACCTTTGTCGTGATTGGTTCGTGGGTGCTGCCCGTGCGAGTTGAAAGAAAGAAGGCGGTGAAAACTAAAAAAGCGATTACTGAAAGGCGACGATTGGACATAGCGATTATCAAACCTCCTATCTTAAAACAGTCCGAACATTGAAGTAACAACCGGCAAAACCAAACCGGCAACGACCAGAACTACAAGAATCCAGATGACGGTTTTAACGAACTTTTGATTTCTCATTGATTGGCTCTCCACCAATAGAATAGGCCACAGATCAACGCGCGTGCAATCTGTGGCCTACAGGTTCGGAGCTTCAGCCCTTCAGGCTGCCTTATTGTTGACCGCTGGTAATCGCAGCAGGCTTTTCGACCGGTTTGGCCGGATTCGAATTGTCACTGTAATAGCTCAACCAGCCAATCATCATTTCCTCCCAGGTTTGATCGCCCCACTTCACGTCTTTGGTCGGATCAGGGTTGTACTTGTTGGCTTTTGAGTTGTCGTAATGCGCCGTGCATTCGATCTTGGTTCCTTTCGGAATGGCGACAGGTTCTTTCGGCACGTAATAAGTCTGCCAGTTGAAATCGTACTTCGGCACGTTCAACAGAATTTTTGAAGTCCCGTCGGGGAAGTGCGCTTTGACTTCAAAATCTTTGCCGCGCAAATGCATGTGCGGCATAAAGCTGGTGATGTGCGTGTCTTCGGCAAAAGTGTAAAACGATTTCACTTCGTGGTTGTCGGCTCCGGCTGGAATCTTGAAACCGGTGTTGAGCACTGGGCGCGTCAAGACTTGATGCTTTGGAGCTTCTTTTGCGTACTTCAAACCGATGGTTGTCACGTCGGTCATTGCTTTGCCGCTGGGCGTGTAATGCAACTGGAAGTAGAGAGTTGCGCCAGCAGGAACTTTTTTGGCGAAGCCTTCCGGGAACTTGGCAGGTTGTTCGCCCGGAGCGAAGCCAGCCAGCAAGTTGCCATCTGTGCGCGTCGGATTCTTTGGGTCCTGAATGAAGACGATGACGTGGTGCATCGCTTCGCGACCAGTCGAGCGAATCTCAGCCGCCGTTACCCAACGATCTTCCGTGAAGTTGGTAGGAACTTTGACATATTGGTAAGCGACGACCCCTGTTGCCGGGATTTTCTGTTCAGGAATTGAAAAGGTCTCGTCAGGTTTTCCAATGTTCCAACCGGCGACGAATTTCGGAGCGGGAGGCAAATCCTTGGCATTGCCTTCGACGGCTCCACCGTCAACCCAAGCGACAATCTTGTCAATTTCGGCTTGCGGCAACCGGCGGTCGTTGATCCATTCGCCGTGATTTGGGTCTGCATGCCAGGGCGGCATGGCTTTGCCTGCCACTTGTTCTTTTATGGATTTCGCCCAGGGACGAACTTCCTTGAAGCTCATCACTGAAAACGGCGCGATTTCGCCAGCGCGATGACATTCGGCGCAGCTTTTGAAAAAGATCGGCGCGATGTCTTTGCTGAAGGTGACTTCCTTGGCGGCTGACTTGTTTTTGGTTTCGTTGGCGCTGATGGTTGGCTGCATGATTAACCCAACTGCCGCCAGCGCGAACAAGATTGCAAAGAGATTCAATGCCCGTTTCATAATTATTTCTCCAGATTGGATGTGTTGCCTAGCTCAATTCCAGGCAACCAAGTAAGTTGTCAACACTAAATTCAGCTATCAACTTGTAGTTAGTTTCAAGAATCCGCTGGATATTGCCAGTTGCCGTATTGCCGCAACGCAGCCAAATGATCTTTGGCGGAAAACCATAAACCTGCGATAGCCACTCAAAATCGGCGTCTTGCGTCACGACGATAAAATTGTTTTCTTTTGCGTACTGCCAAATGATTTTGTCATCCCGTTGTGCCATTCCCAACAAGCGAACGTGAGTTGAACCCGGAAACAGGTCCGCAAGTTGTTTAACAAGTCTGAATGAAAGATTCTGGTCGAACAACAACTTCATTCTTCTTGCCTCACGCATGAGCGTATGCAGTTTGCCGCTCTCGCTGAGCGGCAAACTGCAGGCTGGCCAGAATATCTTCTTCAGTCAATTCAGGAAAGTCATCAAGAATCTCTTGATGACTCATGCCTGAAGCCAGCCACCCAAGCACATCGGCAACCGCGATTCGCATTCCTCGAATGCATGGCTTTCCGCCACGCTTACCGGGTTCGATTGTGATGATTTCTTTTAGGTCAATCATAATTTTGCTCAATTGTCGCTGCTTGCGGCAGGTTCAGCTTTCTTCTTTGCTTTAATCGTGCGATTGCCCAATTCGATGGCGGCTTCAATGATCTCGCCTTTTTCGTTTCTGGTAAAGGTCACGTAGTTCTGAATCTCGCGGATGAAGAATTTATTTTCAGCTTCGGGCAGCATTTCGATTCGGGGCTGTCCGGCAATTTCCGCAAAAAGTTGATTGCCGACTTGAACCACGCTCATCTTCATCAGTCCGGCGTCATATTTGCCAACGAAGGCTGCCAGAGCTTTGGCGTCCATTCCCGGAACGGCTTTGCGTTCGGGGATGAAGTCAATGTAACCGATCAGCATTTCGTCATAAGTCGGATCGCCCCAGCGAACATCTTTGGTCGGATCGGGGTTGTATTTGTTTTTCGCCGAATTGTCGAAAGTCGCGGTGACCTGAATCTTGGTGCCTTTGGGTAGCAGTTTCGGCTGTTTGAAAGCGTAGTTGGTCTGCCAGCCAAAATCGTAATTCGGCACGTTCAACAGGATTTCAGTTTTGCCGTCGGGATAAGTCGCCCGGTATTCCATTGCCGCG
Source organism: Blastocatellia bacterium (assembly GCA_044221525.1). Taxonomy (GTDB): domain Bacteria; phylum Acidobacteriota; class Blastocatellia; order RBC074; family RBC074; genus RBC074. The sequence continues at coordinate 5,872 of JBGAPB010000003.1, forward strand.
CCTCTGTAATGCATGTGCGGCATCAAACCGTAAACCGTAATGTCTTCTTTCGGTTGCCAGCAAGCGGTGGCTTTGTGCGCAGCGGCTCCGGCAGGAATTTTGAAGAAGATGTTTTCGATGCCGCGCTTGATCATCCTCTTTTTAGGCGGCTCTTTTGAAAAAATCAGGCCGATGGTCGAGCGGTCTTTCTGAACCGAACCGGCGACTTTGGAGTAATGAATTTGGAGGATCAGCGTTGAACCGGCGGGGATTTTTTTGGCCACACCGGGATCAAAAACTTCGGGCGGCATGCCAGGAGCATAACCTGCAATCACGTCTCCGGCGTCGTCTTCGCCAAATTTACCGTTGCATCCGTCATCGTTGACCTTGGCGTCCATCTTGACGCGACGCAGATAACCTTCGCGGAAGAAAACGGAATTCGGCCCGTCGTCTTCGTCAAACATTTTCTGCAATTCTTCAGGGCTGAGTTTGGCGTAATCCTTTCCACCAGGAGGCGCAACGAAAGCCAGAATATGGTGCACTACGCGGCGATTGCCTGGACGCGCCTCTGCCATTTGCACGTACTTGTCTTCGGTGAAACCAGTTGGTATGGCGAAGTACTGATATTCATCCGGCCCACTGGCCGCCAAAGTGAACTCTTCGCGCATTTCCAGAACCGCGTCGGGTTTGCCAATGCGCCAGCCTTCGACAAACTTCGGAGCCGCAGGCAAATCTTTGGGATTCCCCTCGGCAGCTCCACCGTCCACCCAGGAAGCTATAGTTTCAATTTCGGCTTCAGTCAGTCGGCGGTCGTTTTTGAATTCTCCGACATGCGGATCGGCATGCCAGGGAGGCATTTCCTTGCTGATAACCTTTTCCTTGATGGACTTGGCCCAAGGGCGAACTTCTTTGAAACTCAAAACCGAAAACGGAGCGGTTTCGCCTGCGCGATGACATTCAGCGCAGGATTTGAAAAAGATCGGCGCAACATCTTTGGTAAAGGTGACGTTTCTGGCCGAAGTTTTTTTGGTTCCATCGGCTTGAATTGTTTGGGTTGTAAAGATCGCCAGCGCACTAAAAAGCACGCATATCGAAACAAATAAAATTGTCTTCCTCATAGCTTCTCCCTCTATTCGTTGTTATTTGTTTTCGCCGCCAACGGCAGGCTTGTTGACCTTCTTGGCTTTGATCTTTTGCTGACCGAAACTGGCCTGCAACTCTATCACTTCGCCTTGTTCATTTTTGGTGAAGATGACTTCAGCGCCTTCGGCCTCCTTAAAGTAAAACGTCGTTTCGGACTGAGGAGTTGCAGGAAGAGCCGGATTATTGGGGAGAATAAAAAACAAGGTGTTGCCTTCGCGGGTGATGCTGATTTTCGGCCCCAGGCTGGCGGCGTATTCGCCTACGTAACTATCCAGCATTTGCGACGACAGTTTGGCTACAGCGCGTTCGACAGGTTTTGGACGGGCGTAATCCACAAAACCAACCAGCATTTCGTCGTAAGTCGGTTCGCCGAATCGAATGGTTTTGGTCGGATCAGGATTGAGTTTGTTTTTTGCCGAGTTGTCGAAAACCGCCGTCACAACCATCTTCGCGCCTTTCGGCAGGGCGACGGGCTGTTTCAAGTTGTAGAGCGTCTGCCAGTTGAAATTGTAGTGCTCAACATTGAGCAGCGTTTCGCGTTTGCCATCGGGAAAAACAGCTTCGTATTTCATGGCTTTGCCGCGCACGTGCATATGCGGCATGTAACCGACCAACTCCACATCACGGCGCAAAGTGAAGCAGGCATTGGCTGTATGGTTTTCGGCTCCGGCTGGTATGGCGAACAGGTCGTTGACGATCAGCAGAGTCTCAATTTGTTTTTCGACCGGCTGTTTGGCAAAGATAATCGCCATGCTGGTGCGATCTTTTTCGACCTTGCCGGTGGTCTTGGCGTAATGCATCTGGAAAATCAGGTTTGATCCGGCTGGAATCTTTTTCGCCGTGCCGAGTGGATAAATATCCGCATTGCGACCTGGCGCATAAGTCGAAAGCAGCATTGAACTCCCTCCGCCGCCGCCTGAATTGCGACCGCCTTCGCAGCCGTCATTGATAACTGGAGCTTCAGGTTTGGTGCGATGCACGGTTCCGTCGGTAAACATCCATCGCCCGCGTTGGCTTTGAATAACGGAAATCGGATTGTGAACATCGCCGCCGTCTTTCTTCGCCTGATCCTGAGCCATCTTGAACATCATTGGCGTTTCGACAAAAGCCACTGCGTGATGCACAACTCGTTTGTTGCCTGGGCGAAATTCCGAAGCCTGAACCCATTTGTCTTCCGTGAAGCCTGTCGGCACGCGAAAGTAGATGTAATCATCAGCGCCTTTTTCTGCCAGAGTGAATTCCTGCGGCATTGGCAAAACTATGTCGGGCGTGCCTATTTCCCAAGTCGTTGCGGGATTGGGCACATTCGGCAAATCCTTCGGATTCCCTTCTTTGGCTCCGCCATCAACCCAGGCTGAGATGGCGTCAATTTCAACTTGAGTCAGTCGCATCTCATTTGAGAATTGTCCGAAGTGCGCGTCGGCATGCCAGGGAGGCATTTCGCGCGTCACGACTTTTTCCTTGATGGATTTCGCCCACGGACGCACGTCCTTGTAGCTCAAGACGGAAAACGGCGCGATGTCGTCAGGCTTGTGGCATTGGGCGCAGTTTTTGAACAGGATCGGCGCAATGTCTTTGGTAAAGGTGACGGTTTTAGGTGTCGTGCTGGCGTCGGTTGACCGCAGTGCAACCATTACGGCTGCGAAACAAATGGCAGCGATGAGTAAGAAGCGTGATCTGTTCATTGCCTTTTCCTTGTTCAAAGAATTCAGTTGGTAGCCCCAAAAGCAGAAAGCGGATTGGGAATCCAAAAACACCCCAATCCGCAATCCGCAATCTGCAATTGAAAGTTACTGGCCGCTGCCTCCGGCAGTTGCCTCTTTTGCCTTCTTAGCGCGCATATTACCGATGATGGCCTCTGCCACTTCGCCCTTTTCGTCTTTAACGATTACCAGATCAGTATCGGAGTTTTGCAGGAAGAACTGCGTCTCGGACATCGGGGAGAAAACCATCTTTGGCTGCATGGGAACTTGCACAACCAGATTGTTTCCTTCGCGTGTCACTGCGGCAAACACACCTGGGCGAACTTCGTACTTGCCGGTGTATTTATCTAGCACTTGCGGGTCGAGCTTGGCCACGGGCGGCATCTCAGTGACGTAATCAATGAAGCCCATCATCATCTCGTCGTAAGTAGGTTCACCGTGGCGAATGTCTTTGGTCGGATCAGGGTTGAATTTGTTTTTCGCGGAGTTGTCAAAATAACCCGTCACCATCAACCGGCTGCCTGCTGGCAAACGCTTCGGTTGTGTCAGCAGGTAGTTGGTCTGCCAGGCGAAGTCATACGCCGGAACGTTCAACAGAACTTCGGACTTTCCGTCTGGATAGAAAACTTTGTATTCCATCGCTTTGCCGCGCAAGTGCATGTGCGGCTCCAGAGCGTAAAGCGTGGTGTCGCGTTTGAATGTTCGGCAAGCCGTCACTTTGTGGTTCTCGGCTCCGGCAGGAATTTTGAAGAAGATGTTGGCGATGTTGTTTGTCGTCACCAAACGTTGCGGCGGTTCTTTGGCAAAAACCAGGCCGATCATTGAACGATCTTTTTCAACCTGGGTATTGCCCAACGTCTGATTGGAGTAATGAATTTGGAATCGTATGGTTGCGCCAGCCGGAATTTTGCGCGCCGTGCCAGCAGCGTAAACGTCAGGATTGCGCCCCGGAGCATATCCGACCAGCATATTGTCTCCGCCGCCGCGACGACCATTCGGGCCACAGCCGTCGTCTTCGACAGGCTGATCGGCTTTCATTCGCATCAGGAAACCATCGCGGTAAAACGGCGAATTTTTCAGAGACATTTCCATTAGCTTCTGGCGCTGCTCAGGATTCCCGGCCATCGTCGGAGCGCCTTTCGGCACTATGAATGCGATGATGTGGTGAACGATCTTGCGATTGCCAGGGCGGGCTTCTGCCATTGTGATGTATCGGTCTTCGGTGAAATTCGTCGGCACGTCAAAGTACTGATATTCATCGGCTCCGGGCTTGTAAGTGTACTCTTCGGGAATCTGAACGATCATATCGGGCGTCGTAATTCCCCAACCTTCGGTAAACTTCGGAGCAGGCGGCAAATCTTTGGCGTTGCCTTCGACCGCGCCGCCATCCACCCACGAAACTATGGTGTCAATTTCGGCCTGCGTCAGAGACGGGTTGTTTTTGAATTCGCCGAAATGCGGATCGGCGTGCCAAGGCGGCATGACTCGATTGGCAACTTTCTCCTTGATGGATTTAGCCCACGGACGGACGTCTTTGTAAGCCAGAGCCGAAAACGGCGCGCTTTCGCCAGGGCGATGGCACTCCGCGCAGCTTTTGTAAAAGATTGGCGCGATGTCTTTGGTAAAGGTGACGTTTTTCCCGACGTTCTTGGTGTTGGTGTTGTCGGCTTTGGTCGTGGAGATGTAGGCAAATCCTACGACCAGGCTCAAGGCGATAGCCGTGACGAACGAAGAAATTCTCTTGATCCGCATTTTCTTTAGCTCCCTCTCTGCGATAGTTAGTGTTGAAATTCAGGGTGTAAGCCCGCGATTGCGGGCAAAATTTACGGGTAAACTCAGGCTTAGTCAACCAATCTTGTCCAATCTGCTCAATAACTTCCCGCGATTCTGACCGACGGGTCAGTGTAATTAGTTGACCGGTCGGACAGTTACCGCCACAGAACTGAATGAGCGTTCAATCAGTTTTTTTCTTTGCCAGTGAGTGAACAAGACGGCTTGCAGGTTTCACTCGCGGGGTTTCTTTTCTTGCCTGTTCCAGTCTGGCGGTTCGACACCCAGCAAGTGATGAACAAAGAAGTCGTAACGCTTTTTGTCACCGTAAGTTCCTCCGGACGTGTGGCTGGCTCCGGGAATTATCAGCAGATCGAATTGTTTATCAGCTTTGATCAGGGCGTTGACCACCTGCATTGTTGAAGCCGGATCAACGTTTGTATCCAGTTCACCAAGAATCAGCAGCAGCTTGCCTTGCAATTTGTGTGCGTTGTCCACGTTTGAAGCAGCGGCGTATTCCGGCCCCAGCGGCCAACCCATCCATTGTTCATTCCACCAAATCTTGTCCATACGGTTGTCGTGACAACCGCAAGCTGAAACGCAGACTTTGTAAAACTCAGGATGGAAGAGAAGCCCGCCCAAAGAGCTTTGGCCGCCTGCCGATGTGCCGTAGATGCCTACGCGGGTGATGTCGTAATAGCGGTACTTCGCCGCTACTGCCTGATGCCACAAGATTCGGTCTGGAAAACCGGCATCGCCCAGGTTTTTCCAGGCTACGTCGTGAAAAGCTTTTGAGCGATTCGACGTTCCCATCCCGTCAACCTGCACGACTATGAAACCGAGTTCCGCCAGCGACTGCATCGGGTTCCACGGCGTGAAAACCTTTGGCACGAATGAGCTGTGCGGCCCGGCGTAAATGTTTTCGATAACAGGATATTTTTTCAGTGGATCGAAATTCGATGGCCGGTAAATAATTCCCCAAATTTCAGTCTTGCCATCGCGCCCCAGCGAAGTAAAAACTTCTGGCGCTTTCCAGCCAGCTTTGGCCAGCTCAGTAATGTCACCGTGTTCAAGCTCCGACAGCAGTTTGTTGTCCGCCGTGCTGCGAAGTTCTGAAATCGCTGGCAGGTCTACGCGCGACCATGTGTCCACGTAAAACTTCATGTCCGAAGAGAAAACTAAGTTGTGATTGCCGTCGGCTTCGGTCAGAGCGGTCAACCCAGTTCCATCAAAATTGATCCGAAAGTAATGAATGAAGTACGGGTCTTTGCCCGGATGCATTCCGCTGGCTTGAAACCAGATTTGGCGTTTTTCCTCGTCAACCTTGTCCACGCCGCGAACCACCCAGTTGCCTTTGGTAATCTGATTTTTCACTTTGCCTGTTACGCCGTCGTAAAGGTAAAGATGGTTCCAGCCGTCGCGTTCAGACATCCAAATGACTTCTTTGCCGTCGGCCAAATCGTTGCGATATTTCTTGCTGGAATAGGTAAAAAAAGTTTTCGGTTCTTCGCTGATGAATGCGCGTGGTTTGCCACTTGCGGCGTCAACCTCAATTACGCGGTAAACCTGATGGCCGCGCTGGTTGTATTCAAAAGTAAAGGCTCGATTGTCTTTGCGCCATTCGATGCGTGAAAGTTGATAAGGGTTCGGGAACAGAACGTTATCAACAGCCAACGCCTTTTTGCTTTCAACGTGGAAAAGCATTGGCTGAGGCTGGTCCAGCGCATCGCCGGGCTTCGCATAATCCATTGCATAATACTTCGGCTGAGTTTGATCGGCGGGCGAGGACTCCACGTATTGAATCTTTCGACTGTAACCCTGACGCACTCGATAAGCTGCAATCATCTTGGAATCGGGCGACCAAACCAGCGAAGCCAACGCGTAATAATTCCCTTCCGATCCATCAAAGCTAAGCGCCGAGCCTTCGCGTTTGCCTTTGGCGCGAATCCAGACGTTAAAGTTATTGATCCATGCTTCCCACTTTCCATCCGGTGAAACTTTGGCTTCGGCCTGCGGAAAGTTGTAACGCGGCCCAGGAATACCAATGCTAAGCGGAATGCCGCCTCCGCGCCGTTGTCCACGCTCGTCAGGCGCTTTTTTGACCGAATAATCTGTCAGGTCACAGCGCCAGCGAGCTTCGGCAATATTGAATTCAATAGCGCGTTCGTCATCAACAAAGGTGATTTCGCTGAATGGAAGTTTCAGCGCAGATGGCTTTTCTCTTTCGTTGGGTAAAACAGCAATCAAAGCCTCGGCAAGCTTTGCGTGATCGAAGGCGGGTTTCTTTTCCAAAGTTTCGGCGTTGACGAGAATGAACTCATTGCCGCCTTTGACGGCTTTGCGATACCAGAATCTGGTGGTTTTGCCGATCCAGTTGGCGGGTTCAGGCACGTTGACGGCCAAACCGACCATCTTGTTACGAAGCCCATTGGCACGCTCGTAATCGGCCTGAGTTCCCTGCGCTTGGCCCAAAATTGGCAGCAGCAGGCTGAAACAAAAAACGGTTGATAACAAAAATGGGATTCTGCTTTTCACGTTGTGTTCCTCCTAAAAGCGCGAAATTGACACGGCAAACACAACGACGCTGACAAAGCAAAAAACCAATTTGTTTGTATTGTGGTTGCGGTGACTTCCGCTGGGCGCGAAGTATACCGCAACCACAATTGAATTCACTGTCAGTGATGACAGCGGTTAACGTTTGAACGAAGCCGTAACTGGGGTTGAACCAATTACCATCACGGCATTTGCGACAGTGCCGTTTAGCTGATCTATCCACGCGGCCGTAACCAGAGGATAAACCGGCCTTGAACTGCTGTTGTAAAACAGCACACCGTTTTTGTAATAACTGACGACTCCATCTTGAATGGCCACGCGAAGTGTATCGCCTGGTTGATAAGGCACTTCGGTTTTATAAACTCCGAGTTCAAACACGGCTGCTTCGCCATTGCCAAGCATGATTGAAAAATCCAGGTTATTGGTCGTAACGCTCTTGCTTCCAAGCATTAGCCCAACCCACCTTTGCTTGTCGCCTTCAATAGCAGTGAACTCAACATACCCGTCGCCCGACGAAATCTTTTGCTTGGAGTTGGCAGACGAACGACAGCCATCACAGCCCCAGGTTTTCTTCAACACATTGCCAAGGAGTGAGACCCCTCTCAAGTTCGTCCACGTCACTGTTGTGCCTACGACGGAAACCGCAGTCGTGGTGAAGCTGAAGTTGCCTGAAACAGCAAGGTTTCCAGCCGCATCACGCGATTTGACGCGGAAATTATAAAGCGTTCCCGCCCCTAAACCGCTCAAAGCCATCGAATGGCCGGTTACGCGACTGGTGTTAATTGCCGTCGTTTGGCCATAAGAAGTCGTCTGGCCAAATTCGATCTGCGAATCTGAGGCCTCGTTGGTAGCCCAGTTGATAGTCGCCGCTGACGTAGTAATTGAAACCGCCGCCACTCCGCTTATGACAGGTGGCGTAGTGTCCGCTACAGGCGGCGGAGGTGCCGGGGTTGGTGTTGGCGTCGGCGTTGGAGTCGGCGTCGGTGTTGGTGTTGGCTTAATTGCGATAGTTCGAAAAGTGAAGTTTGGCGATACAGCCAACGTGCCAGTGCTGGTTTGCGATTTGACGCGGTAGTTGTAAACCGTGTCGGCTGCCAGACCACTGATAATTTCAACGTGACTGGTCAGCAAAGTTGGGTTGAGCACTGTTTGCTTTCCATAAGTGCTGGTTGTGCCATATTCGATCTGGCTGTCTGTAAACTGATTAGTCGTCCAGGCAATCGTCGCACTGGACTCGGTTATAGAAGCTGCAACTACATTGGTGATAGCCAGTGCGGGCGTAGGACTCGGGGATGGACTTGGTGTAGGGGTCGGTGTTGTCAATCCAGTCACGCGCCCCAGGTCTTGCCCGTCAGTCCCTGCATTGTGATAAGCACTGGTTGTCGTCAGCCGGTAATCCCCTCCGGCGAAGTTAACAAAGCCAATTCCACTCAATGGCGATGGAAAAAAATTCCCGGTCGGGTAAATCGTCGCTGAGCCGCCAGCCAAAATATTTTTACTAAAGGTGGCCCCTGGGAAATACGTGCTGATCGTTCCATTACCCGGAGCCATGTTGTCTCCTATAACGCCATATAAATTGTGAGAGCTGATATTGTTTGTGTAAACAAAATTCGGGTTTGCCAATCCGTAGGCAGTTATCACATTCCCGCTGTGAATAATTGTGTTGTGATCCACCACAACATCAGGCGAATTGGTTAGCTGCAAAAACCGCCCGTGCGTTCCTCCCCATTTAGCGCCATCAATGTCATCCCACAAATTATTGCGGATCAGCAAGCGTTGTAATTGATCGCTGATTTGAAGGTTATCTTTCCCCAGCAGATTGATCCCTGCGCCACTGTGCCTAACAGTATTATTCGTAAAAGTCACATCACGCGTCACAGACCAGGGAGCCGTGCCATCCTGATTTACACTTTTCAAAACCACTGCAAAACCATCCTGAGCGTCTGCCCAGTTGTTTTCCATCAGGTTTCCGTCAATCAAAACTCGCTGGGCATTTTTCAATTCAAACAGGTTCTTAATAGACCAGTGAAGCCCGGCATAGCTGGGGTCTCCAGCTTTCCATTTCAACGGCTTGTAAAGGTGGTTATTCCGAAATTCAATATCGGAAGGAATCAACCCTGAAATGGACGGATCGGCACCACCAAGCATAAAGTTTTCGCCAGAACCTTCCAGGTAATTATTGACGATCTTAAATGGGCCTGGGCCATTCCATCCGCCAATCGCCTGAGTATCAAAACCTACTCCGTGGATTTCAGAAATGAACGAATCAATAATTGCGGTACGGCCGCTGTTTAAGCCAATGCCGCGCGATACATCACCCGTGGGATTTCCATGAATGTAGCAACGATCAATAATCAGGTCTTGTGGCACCAGGCTCATTGAATTTTGCGCACCGGAACCGTCGCCTAAATTTACAATTCCATAATTCAACGCTGCACTAGATTGGATTCCGATTTCCAGACCAATCAAACGGTAATTATGTGCTCCCGGCATTGTCCGAATCGCGGCTTCGGTATTTGGAGTCATAATCTTTGGCATTAAACCAGAGTTTTGTGGCGCGATGCGTGTGCCTTGGGCAGGTAGATTGCTATCAGGCGTCGAAGTGCGTATTACAATCCAGCCAGTTCCCGACTTATTGGGCAAAGTAAAATTGCCGGTAAATGTAGCGCCGGCCTGCAACGAAATCGTGTCGCCAGGCACTGCTTGATTAATCGCCGCTTGCAAATCACCACCAGCATTGACTGTGATTGTGCGACCTATCGGAGGCGTGTAGTTGGTATCGAGTGAAATGCGTGGCAACTCAGGGGTTGCCGCTACTGCAGCAGCGATAACTCGCGCGTTCATCCCAGTAATACTTGCGATTGAACTGAAAATCTTATTGGAGTTAAAGGATAAACACTGGATTAACAGTGTAAAAAAGAAAACCCATTTGATCGTCAGTCGTGTTTTGCTTCCACTTTTCATTGGCACCTCAAAAATATGATGGAAAGGCAGAACAACTTGCCCTAACCCAGTTTTGTTATTGGATAGAAGGGGAATTTTGCGATTTTAGGGTCGGATGCTTTACGGCGAGCCAACTAATACGGGGTGTATCAGCACGCCAAGGCGGGAGAAAAAGGGCTATACGGCACGCGCTGTTTGGGCAAACAGACAATTACCGCGTCAGACAACTTACTTCAAGCCTAGTAATTTTGGGGGAAAACAGAAAATAACAAATCAGAGAGACGAATTGGCGAGAGAGAGCAACCGTCAATTCAAATTTTACAAGTGGTGAGAAGAAGGGATCAACAAGACGGGCGGATTATACTTAATGAGAAAGGCTTGTAAAGCGGTTTTTGCCAAGCGCTGAATTTTGCCCTGACTGAAGATGGCTGTCGTATTTTCAGAAAGGGCCCATCGTGAGGAAATAGTTTTCATCAAAGACCACTTCTAAGTCATTTGATTTGGACACCTTAGTCTGCCTGGCTTTTTGGGACGAAGCGGTTTTATCGCCAGCCAGTCCAGGGTGTCCCGTTTTCTGCGTCAGACCGACCTAAGCCATCTGGGTGTATTCATCGCTGAGCTGCAAAAACGTATTCGTTACAGCCAAGGCTTCCGGCATTAGTAGTCAACTTATTTAGAATAAAGCCTCTTTGCCTAAAGAAGTTGAAAATCTCTTCAGGTTTAGCCACCTCAAACGGGTAACCGCCGATCCAATCTATTAGGTCATGCCAGTAACTCATGCCTCGATCAGCGCGTTCGGCATAGTTAATGACATAATCAAAATACTGCCCAGGGTTCCCCTTCAAGCAGGCAAAAGCCAGAAACTTCAATTCTCGCGGCCCCATCACAAGAGCGGTGTAGATCGGGCGAATAGGTTCTGGCAGCTTGTTGTATATGCGCTTGAGTGTTGTCCAGCGGCGGCTCCATCCACCCTGATCGTTGTAAATAGCGATAAACAATTTTCCATTGTTGGCAACCAGAGGTGTTACATTTTCAATTGCCTGCCACATTGCACCTGTGTGATGGAGTACTCCCCAAGAGTAAACAACATCAAAGTGTCCCAAACCAGCCAAATAATCTTTGTCCAAGGCCGAAGCATTTTCGACTTTCCATTGGGGATCATGAGGAAAATAGCGACTTCTAAGTTCAACAGTACAAGCCACTGATTTTGGGTCGTAATCGAAGGAATGAACCTTTGCACCCAACCGTCTTGCTGCCAGGCTGAATAAGCCGCTACCGGAACCTACATCAAGAAATGTCTTGTTCTCCAGATTTTCGACTTCAAGCATTTCACACAACGAGCGTTCCGCCAGGTTAATGCGATCTTCGTTCAACACAGACAAAAATTTCGACCAGTTTTCGCCAAAAGAGAAGCGGTCTCCGGCTTTGATTTCTTCAGAATGTAATTGACTCATATTTATCCAGAATTATTGAATTTTGTTGTGGGCACAACTTTAGAAAGTAAAAAGATACTTGTTGCAGACATGGCCGAAAAGTCACATCCGAACTTTTCCACAGAAAGTTTTGGGCGACGGATTTGAGCGAATCGCGGGTAAACGGGTTACCGTTTTGAGCATAGCTTTCCCAATGGCATCAAAGTCACATCCAATGTCCTTTCCATCAGTACCAGCCAATCTGTAAGGGCTGGAAGCCGCTAGCCGATAAATCCCCTCCGCAGCATTCACGAACAAAGCATCATTGAACGATGCGGGGAAAAAATTATTAACCGGATAGAAATTGCTTATTGCTCCAGCCAGGAAATTCCTGCTGAATATCGCATTCGGCATATAAGTGCTAAGCGTTTCAACTCCGCTTCCTTGTCCATCGCCTTTCACTCCATACTCGTTATGGGCGCTGAGGTTATTCGTATAAACGAAATTCTGACTAGCCATGCCATAAACCGAAATAACATGTCCGGTATGAATCACTGTGTTGTGATCTACCGTCAACTCGGAAACATCGCTCAACTGCAGAAAAATCCCTGGAGATGAACGCCAACGTATTCCGTCCAGGTTTTCCCAAAAGTTATTACGAACCAATACTCTGTGCATCGAACCTGAGTCTTCAAACTCATCATGCCCCAAAAGGTTCAATCCATTCTGGCTATTTCGCACTATATTATTCACGAAAGTTACATCCTGCGTCACTGACCATGGCGCATTGCCATCCTGATTTTCACTCTTGAAAACCAAAGCAAACCCTACTTGGGCATCCACCCAATTATTTTCAAATACATTGCCTTCTATTAGCAATCGCTGGGAGTTCTTCAATTCCAGCAAATTCTTTACCGTCCAGTGAATACCAGCATATTCTGGCGCTCCGACACGCCAGATCATGGGTTTATAAAAATGATTACCACGGATTTCAATGTCCGAAGGAACCAATCCGTTGATGAATGGATCTGCTCCACCAAACATGATGTTTTCGCCAGAAGCTTCCAGATAATTGTTGACCAGCTTATAAGGACCAGGGCCATTCCAACCGCAAATTGCCTGGGTATCAAACCCCAGTCCGTGAATTTCAGAAATGTACGAATCAATCACAGCGGTACGCTCGGAGTTAAGCGCAATTCCGCGAACCACATTAGTCGCTCTATCACCATGAATATAGCAACGATCAATAATCAGATCGTGCGGAATAAAATCTATCTGATTCTGAGAACTGGCTCCTTCTCCCAATCTGACAATTCCATAGCTGTAATCCACATCCGCAGCAATTGTGACTTCCAGCCCGATCAAACGGTAATGATGCGCATTGTCTGCCGTCCCTATTGCAGAAACGGCATTGGGGGAAATAATCTTCGGTAAAACATCAGATTTTTCAGGAGTAACTCTGGTTCCTGGTGATGGCAAACAGGCATCTGGTGAAGCAGAGCGAATAACAATCCATTTATCTTCATTACCCAATCTATCCCAAATTTTATTTGGCAAAATAAAATTACCAACAAAGGTTGCACCTGGCTGAATAGCAATGATATCACCGGGGTTAGCCATATCAATTGCCGATTGCAAGTCCTCTCCCTCCGAAACGCTGATCGTTCGCCCCTGCGGCGGAGTGTAAGTGGTATCCAAAAACCTGCGAGGTAGTTCTGGGGTGGCATCAACTGGTGCTGAATTCTGAGAATCCAATCCTAGCTTGCCAAAGCCTGAGTGGTCAGTGCTTACAAACCTGACCGACATTATCACTGTCCAAAATACTAAAACTCCCAGTCTGATTGAAGCGTTCATGGGGATTTTCTCTTTTTATTAACAACTATTTGATTATTCAAGCAAACTTCATCTTACCCCAAGTATTACCAGAGTGCGAGTAGGTATTCAGCCGTTTTCGGTCATTCATTTGATAACCTCACTCGTGGATTTCATGACTTCAGCCAAGTCACATCCAGGGTCTTTGCCATCCAACCCAGCCCCCTTATAAGCCTTATGCATGGTAAGTCGGAATCCTCCGCCACTACGATCTATCAAACAGACCTCAGCAAGCGTTTTCGGGAAGTAATTTTTCGGAGGATAATTAGCGTTCGATCCGCCCGCTATCACATTTCCGGCAAAAACTGCTCCGGGCATATATTTGCTCAGTGTCGAATTCCCAACCCCGGTTCCATCTCCTTTCACTCCATATTCGTTGTGAGCAAGCAGGTTATTCGTAAAAACAAAATTCAAGCTCGGAGCATCATAAGTAGTAACCATCGAACCTGTATGTAGCACAGTGTTACTATCAAAAACGACATCGAGAGCATCGCTGATAAGCAAAAACCATCCATTTGTCTTTCCCCAACGCTGGCCATCAATATCATCCCAAAGATTGTTACGAATCGTTACCCGCTTCATTGCGTCTCCCAACTGATTCGGCACGCGCCCCAAAATATTGATAGCGGCGCCACTGTGACGAACAATATTGTTAATGAAGGTTACGTCGCGCGTGACCGACCACGGTGCGCCCCCATCCTGATTGACGCTCTTGAGCAGCACGGCATAACCCTGCTGAGCGTCTGCCCAATTGTTTTCCAGCACATTTGCTTCAATAAGGACTCGCTGTGCGTTTTTCAATTCCAACAGATTCTTGATCGTCCAGTGAATCCCTGCATACTCCGGTTCGTCCACTTTCCAACGCAATGGCTTGAAAAGATGGTTACGACGGAATTCCACATCCGAAGGAATCAATCCATTAATAGACGGGTCAGCACCACCTAACATGAAGTTTTCTCCAGCACCTTCCAGGTAATTATTGACGATCTTGAATGGTCCAGGGCCGTTCCAACCACAGATTGCCTGAGTATCAATGCCTATACCGTGACATTCCGAAATGTATGAATCAATCACAGCGGTGCGCGCGCTATTCAACGCAATACCTCGTGAGACGTTACCTTTTTCATTTCCATGAATGTAGCAACGGTCCACAACAAAATCAGTAGGCACTTTATCCAACAACTTCTGTTCATTGGAACCATCACCTAACCTGACGATGCCATAGTTAGTTTGCACCCCATCGCGAACTGCAATTTCTAAACCAATCAGTCGGTAATGATGGCTACCGGCTGCAGTCGAAATTGCGCCATCGGGATTCGGCGTGACTATCTTCGCCAGTAATTTTGAATGCTGGGGCAAAACTCTCGTACCCGGCGGAGGCAATTCGTCATCGGTCGCAGAACTACGAATTACTATCCAATCTGCGCCTTTTTTGGCAGGCAGCCAGAAATTGCCGGTAAAAGTCGCACCAGCTTTCAGAGTAATGACATCACCTGGCAAAGCGCGATTTAGAGCAGCCTGAAAGTCACCACCTTCATTGACAGCAATGGTTCTGCCCTTCGGTGATAAGTAATCAGTGTTCAGCATCACGCGCGGTAGCTCCGGGGTTGCCGCCACAGTTATCATCCGCGCCCGTGCTGGGTTACTTTCTGCATAGCGAGCAACCAGCCATCCAACGACGGAAATCGCCAAAGCAAGCGTCAGATATTTGATCGTTAATCGTTTCATTGTTCGCCACCTGAATTTACTGCTTAAACAAAATGCTTCTTGAGCTTCAAAAATGGTCCTTCAATGAAGCGTTGGGAAAAAAGCGCAATCGCAAAAGAAACTATCAGTATCATCACTCCGCGAATGGTTACCCATCCGAAACTGCCGAAGCGAGCATAAAGTTTTTCGTTATGCTTGACCGTCAGGCTGTAAATCGCATCACCCACAGAAAGATGAATGAGATACAGACAATAGCTTAACTTACCGCTTATATCTGCGAATCTTGTGCGTAACAACAATGTCATCGCTGTTCCTCGCAAGACAACGACCGTAAGAACAAAAGCCCCAAAAACCAGTATCACCTGAGTGTAACGCAAACCCACACCAACAGCCGTTTTACCCATAATACCGTATGGCATTCCCACAACTGCTATCACCGCCGAGCCAACCAGCATCACCCCGGCCAACCGGAGTGAGTTTCGTAAAGTTGCCTTGTCAGAACGCATCCAAATAGCTAACAAAGCCCCCATTGCCAGCCCGTCAAAGCGAAACCAGGAGTAACTGTATACTTCAGCGTCGATACTCATGCCGCGCGTAACTCCCCACCACCGTAGCGCAGGCGTCAATGTCACGATAATTACAGCCAGAATCGTCAAATTACGACGGCTGAGATATTTAACCAAAAATGGCCACAGCAAATAAAAATGCTCTTCTATGCAAAGTGACCAAAACACCCCTGGACCATGAGGCGCTTGCACGCCAAAGCCTTCCGCAAAATTGGCCAGGAAAACCAAACTTAAAAGAAAGTAAGCTGCATTTTCATAAAAATAGCTCATCACGAAAATGCACAGGTAGAAAACGGGGAGAATGCGTAAAACACGTCGCCAGTAAAAAGTACGGAAATAGTTTTTCTTATGCTTTGAGTCGAGCAAGATACCGCTAATCAAGAACCCAGAAAGGATAAAAAACAGATCAACTCCCAACCAACCATGACTTATGATTTGGTAAATCAGTCGCGGCATTCGATCATAAGTATCGTCTGGAACCTTGAATCCCCAGTACAGATGCCCTATCAGCACCATCCAGATGGCAATTGCGCGTATGCCATCCAGTTCTTGTATGTGCTGGCCAATCAACGCCATCTTTGTTTGTGATTTGGCGGTTTCGTGCGGTTTAGTGTCAAGAACGGCTTCCATAACAGAATTTCCTGCTCCGCTTCCTGCTACAGGATCGAGTTTTAGGACGGTATTAAGCCTGTTATTTTACTGAATAGCAGGTTTATAAATTTAACTCAGATTCGGTTTTTAAGTTGCCTTGCTCTGCATAATTGTGCGGAGTTTATAATTACGGTACTGGTGCGGATCGCCGGAATGGCCGTCTACCGCCGCCAATACGATGTTAAAAGCTTCCCGGGCACTGGCAAAGTGAACCTTGAATTCTCCTGTGCGTGCGGAATGTTCCATCACTTTACCTAAAGAACGACAAATGGTTTCACCAATGATCGCGTCCTGATCTTGTTCGAAAAAGGCATGGCAGAAAAGTTTAATGAAAATCCACTCGGCACGCCCACGAACTGAAATTCCAGCGCTTCGCCAATTCCTCACCCTATCCAAATTCACTGGGTAATTCGCAGCTAACACCCCATTGTCAATTTTGGGAAACGGTATTCCGTAATGCCGGTAACGCCAATCCAAAACTAAAGGCCCCGTCATCAGAATGGGTAACTTCAGCGAATCGCCGACCGATAAGTCGGCTCCTGACCTATGAGGCAAAGGTTCTTGCAAAGGACGCCCACATTGGTAAATTGCATTGATGCGCGGCACCTGCGAAGCATATGGAATTGTAGGCAGTGTCAAATCAAGATAACATCCGGTATCAGCTAAAATCTGCATTTCTTCGTCAACACCGCAACAACGACCACCGTCCATGTTACCCAACGCAAAATTGCCATGAGTGAATGAGTACACGGGAGTATCGCTGCCCGGCATTCGTGAAAGCAGGTAATGCTTTTCAGCCAATAAGTCACGAAATTTTACCAGCGTTTGTCGTAAGTTCTGTGCAGTATCCGGCTGCTCGACGCCGTGATGCAGATGGATTTCGACTTCACCAAATCCTTCTGCTTGTAATTCAGCCAATTGCTCCAGCAAATTTTCTTGATACTGTTCTGCCGGATAGTAATTGGTATGACGAAACGGAGTACCGTTACTGTCTTGAACGGAGCGCCCAATGGAAATCGCTTTCCGTCGCCATTGTTGCACCCGACGTTTCTGGGCCGCAAAATCCAAATCCTCCCCGCTTATTTTCCATGCGGGTTCATAATGGTTGGCCACCACCAAAATTAGATGGCACTCTTTCGACGAATCAAAACCTCTTAACAACTCTCCTGCTCTCCACATCGGATAACGCAACAGGGTCGGCAATGAGGTTCTGAGTTTCTCTAAGTTTTTAGTTTTGCCTCTATTAGTTCGTTCTTGTTCGATCATGACTTGTTCACCCAAACCTGCTTTCGGTCGTTCAACCTTAAATAGGTCACGGAGATGGGTTACAAGCAACGACGTATCACCCTGACAGAATTAAAATGGCCACTATTCAAAACCTTTGTTGGTTAATGACATCAAGGTAATATAGCAAATCGCCTGCGCTAGTATTACCAATAATTTCTGTCATCAGGGTTCCTCGTCGAAGCCTGATTCTGTTAATCTTATTTTGGGGACTTTTTTTACTGAGTACCTGTAGAGGTTGTTTTTCATCGGGCATTAACTCGGGGAATAAATCTTATCAGGCTTAGTTTGATAGTTGATTTAATCATTCATTATTTCTTTGTTATTCAGATAACCGACCTATCCGCGATATTCTCAGATAGGTTTTCACCAAATAGGCCTTCTCCGACCAGGCTCTGGTAAAGCCCGATCCACGATCGGCGCTCTCTTGCCAAGCCATATTTGTCGCACTCTTTTAGTGCTTGTTGAATAATCTTTTCCGCCAGCGACTGATCTTCCAACAATCGAATAGCAGCGTTTGCCATTTCGATATGATCGTTTAACCCAATCAGCAAACCTGTCTCTTCGTGTCTTAGAATGTGTGGAATACCTCCGGCTTCTGTCGTTACTACGGGCATTCCAACTGAGTAACTTTCTAAGATCGAGCTTGGCATGTTGTCCAGATTTGGCGCATTCAAATAGATGTCTGCTCGGTCGTAAAGCGCCGGCATTTGGTCGAATTCAACCCGGCCAATGAATTCGACTCCCTTCAATTCCAACTTAACGGCCAAAGCTTCTAACTCGGGACGCAGGCTTCCATCGCCAGCAACAATCAACCGCGATTCAGGGTAACGTCGCTGAATCAATTCAAACGCAAGCAATATACAAGCTACGTTGTACAGTGGTTCGTGCAGACGATTTGACAGAAAGACGGGCTGTAATGGTTTTCGTTCGCGAAAATAAAACTGTGCCAAGTCGATCGAATTGGAAATAATTTCTGCTTTTAATCCGAATTTCGAAAAAACACTTTGCAAGTATCCCGACTGAACGACAATGGCGGTTGCCCATTTCATCGTGGGAACAGCCGTTAGCGGCCAGTTTTTCAGATGGTCTTCGGCTTCACCGCTATGGTAATTGAGCACGCTTTTTTTTCCATAAATTTTAGCAATCAACAGCGCAGGCATGACCGAAAGCAAATACGAATAATAAGAAGCTGAAAAAACGTGCAATACATCGCATCGCCTGACGTGAAACAACAGCAGCGCCCAATACCATAACGAAGTTACCACAGTCCGAACGTATTTGATTTGCTGCAACCATTTCAGCCCGCCCGGCAATCGTGGATTGTGCGGAACAAATGATGCCGTGAAACCCGGCTCCCGGTTTAACCAATCAAGCAACAACGAAGCTCTATGCGATTGCCCACCAAGAATATCCAAGGAAGGAGCCGCAACCAGAATTCGTATAGGTGCGTTCTTATCTGGAAATTCTTTTTTCACCTGTTTGCCCCTTTAACTTCTTTTTGGTATGCGCCCGTTGATAACCAAGAATGCTGTGATTGGCTTGCCAGCAATCGTTCATACAACAACTGCGTTCGATTAAGTAGTGCTGAATCGGAAAACCGATCTTCGACTATTCGCCGAGCCAATTTACCCATTGAACGAGCACGCGCCGAATCGCTCAATAATTCAATAATTCTGGATGCCATCAACCTGTCATCACCTGCTGGAACTACAAAACCGGTTTCAGCTTCCAAGACGGCTTCGCGCGCGCCACCGACATCAGTCACAACCACTGGCAACTCAGCAGCCATGTATTCGATTATCGCGTTAGAAAACCCCTCGGAAATCGAACTCAATACTCCTATGTCGGAAACCCCCAGCAATTCCGCAACCCGCGCGCAGCGCCCCAGGAAATAAACATCCTGAGCTAAACCAAGTTTTGCCGCCTGCTGATGTAATGGTTCCAACAACTCGCCTTCTCCTGCCAAGCAGAATGCTGCACCTGGCACGGCGGCACGTACTTTTTGAGCGGCACGTAAAAAAGTCGAATGGTCTTTTACCGAACGCAAATTAGCGACGATTGTTACCAACTGTTTGCCAACAGCTTGCGGCATTCCCAATTCCACCAACAATTCAGCGCGACGAGTTTCTGAGCATCGCACGTACCGATCGAGTTGAAGCCCGTTATAACTGGTTACAACTTTTTGCTCTGGCACCCCTTCAGCAATCAACTCTTCACGCACGGTTTCGCAGTTTGCGATTACTTTCTGGGCTAGTCTGTAAGAGCCTCGCTCTATGTAACGGCTGAACGCCGAACGTTCAGCTCCTTCGCGCCTCGCGGCTATCCTGACAGGCACACCAGCTAATGCTGCTCCGAGCATTCCGAAAATGTTGGTGTAATAATCTGAAGATTGAACAACTGATACCTCTAACTGGCGAAGATGCTTTACGAAACGGTTAACTTGCAACGCGAAGTTGGAGTCAAAAAAACTCGTCAATGGAAAAGCAGGAATCTCTTCTACTCCAAGTGATTCAACATCCGCGCGCAAAATACCTTGACCATTCAAACACGCGACACGAACGTCATACACTCCGCTTTTGTGCAACAAGCGGGTCAACTGGACGGCTTGGCGCTCCGATCCTCCCTGGTTGAAGCTGTCGAGAAGTTGTAAGACTCTAGGTTTCGTCATCTATTTATCCAATCGCCGACATTGCCCGCGCTCCAACCGCCAATTGCCTCAGATTCATCTGTTTGGCACCGGCAAAACTCTGCTCCGGTTTCCGATCAATAAATGAGCGATGCCACAACTCAAGAGTCAGTAACCCCCATAAATGCAGCGAATTATCGCGGCGGCCACGACTATGTTCGTTCAATAAATCACGAACGGCACGCGGATTCAGCAGGCCGCGTTCACGCGCACGTTGGTCGGTCAAAGTGTCATGCAACATTTCCCGTAATTCATTGTTAAGCCATTTTTTCAGTGGCACTCCAAATCCCATCTTCGGTCGGTTGATGATTTCACTTGGAATCAAATCGCTCATTGCCAGCTTCAAAATATGCTTTGTCGTCTTACCGCGCAGCTTCAACGAGGCAGGTATGGTCTGGACAAACTCAATCAATTTGCTATCCAGCAAAGGAACACGCGCTTCAATCGAATGTGCCATACTCATTCGATCAACCTTGGTCAGAATATCGCCCGGTAAATAGGTCTTGCTGTCCAGATATAGCAGACGATCAATCTGACTGGTTGAAACCGGAATATCAAAAATTTGTTCAAAAGCGGCAGACGAATTGCGCCCGTTTAGCCCTTTTTGCATCGAGCCTGCAAGCAGATTGCGTTTGGCCGTATCTCCGAAATAAGAGAGGCTATCCACAAACCGCGCACCGCCATCCAGTGACACATTACGCAGAAACTGCTTGCCATAAACTGCCCGCGGCAGCATCCGGCTTAGCGGCAACATCACGCCGCGTCTAAACCAGCGCGGGATTTGTTCAAAACCATTTCTTCCTTGATGAATCAGGTAACGTTCATAACCGCCAAACAACTCATCGCCACCATCCCCTGACAACACAACTGTCACATGCTCTCGCGCCAGTTTAGACACAACATAGGTTGGAATACTGGAAGCATCGGCAAATGGTTCGTCGTGATGCCAGACTATTTCTTCAACCAGGCGACAAACATCCGGGGTAACAACAAATTCGTGATGATCAGTTTTATAACGTTCGGCAGTCAGGCGAGCGTATTTGAGTTCGTCAAAATTTGCTTCGCTGAATCCTATGGAAAAGGTTTTAACCGGCTGCTCAGTAGCTCGCGCCATCATCGCCACAACAGTGCTTGAATCCACGCCGCCCGAAAGAAATGCGCCTAACGGTACTTCGCTAACCAGCCGCACTCGAACGGCTTCGTCAATCAGTTCTCGCAATCTTTCGACGTAATAGCTTTCCGGCTGTTCCGGCGTTTGGGCGCTGCCCTCGTAATTAAAATCCCAGTAACAGCGGGTCGTTACTCGTCCATCCTGAAAAGTCAGCGTATGCCCCGGTGGCAGTTTGTGTATCCCCCGAAAGGCCGTTGCCGGGTCTGGAACATAACCAAAAGTCAGGTAATCCGAGATCGCTTCCAGATTCGGATTGCGCTCAAGCCCTGGAAATTGCAGCAGGGATTTAATTTCAGAACCAAAAACAAAAGCCCCATCTGTCATCGTGTAATGCAGCGGTTTTTTTCCCGTTCGATCACGAGCAATAAAAAGCTTGTTTTGGCGTCTGTCCCATATGGCAAAGCCGAACATTCCGCGCAAACGCTCGACACATCGCTCGCCTTCTTCTTCGTACAAATGAACTATGGTTTCAGTGTCGGAGTGAGTTTTGAAGCTATGGCCACGAGCAACCAGCGTAGCTCGCAATTCGGCAAAGTTGTAAATCTCTCCGTTAAAGACAATCCAGACCGATCCATCTTCGTTTGAAATCGGCTGATGCCCTGTCGCTACATCAATGATCGAAAGCCTGCGCATACCTATGGCCAGTCCACCTTCGACGTGATAACCCGCATCGTCCGGCCCACGATGTGTGATGACATCGCACATCTGTTCAATCAACCGATGTTCAGCCAAGGGGGATGACGTTCCCGATCTACCAGCCCTGAAGTACCCAGCAATTCCACACATAATTAGGCCACCTTTGCTCCTTTTGAGGCCCGACGGGCGCCCATTTTGATTGTCGCCTGCCACAACGCTCCGACTTTATGTGGCTTCCACAATGCTCCGCCGTTGGTTTGAGTCTTCTTTAATTGCTCATTTATATGCGTTGCAACCAGCGCCAGGCTTTCACCGGCAGCTAATCGGTTGCGAGCATAGATTCGACAAAATCCTATTGATTGGGCGACTGGATAATAGAGATACCAAAAGTACTGAATCGAAGAGAAGGCGCTGCAAACGTAATAAGCTATCAAAACCGATTGCAATCCGACACTGATGTAAAATGCTTCTTTATCCTCATCGGTCACTCCGTCTCTAAAATCTTTTTCGAATCGCCAAAGCCTTTGAAAAGGTGCGATGCAGATAATGAGGTAAGCTATCAATCCCAATACCCCAAGTTCGACTGAGACCTCCACGTAAGCGTTGTGTGCCCTTTCTTCGTTAATAGACAGAAAATGGTAATTGCTCAACCCCACACCAAATGGCCGCGCAATAACCAATTTGACTCCGCGCTTGAGAAGCTCTTTACGTTGATATGATGAACCGGTCTTATCCTGATCACTATTAAAGATTGTCAGAATTCTTTTTCCGAACCCGCCTGGAGAAGCCACAGTAACCAAGCCGACAATCAACAGCGAAACAAAAATCATCTTGACTCTTTTGCCTCGCCCTAGTTTCCAGGCCATAAATGCACCTGAAGCAACCAAGCCCAAAAACGCTCCGCGCGAATAAGTGATCAAAACACTAAGAATAAATAGCCCTGTGCAACCAAAGTAAACCCAACGTGCGATTCCCTTGCGGCTTATTCCCAAAACAAACGACAAAGGGATCAGCATATCCAATGCACTGGCAAGGTCATTCGGATTACCAAACATCCCACCGCCAACTCCAATGATTCGTGTCAGACCTCCTCCCGCCACCATCATCGTGCCAGCCATATAATTTTGAACAGCGAAATAGGAAATCCAGACCCCACCAGCAATAACAAGATTGAAAATAGACAGTAATCGTTTACGCGTATCAATCAGGTTGGCCATTAATATAAAGATCACAACTACTTTGCTGAACGTGTCGTTGAACGACTCCCAGGCTTCTGATGGGGATAGCGATACCGGCAACAACACCAGGCAAAGTAAGACCAGCACCATGATCATCTTAACTTCAATCGGAGGAATACTCAGCGATTCGCCATTGCTGAGCTTGCCCATGACGTAAGTACCCATAGCGAAAATGGCCACGACCTTGATTATCTGAAGCGTGCCAAAAATTTCCGGGAACAATTCATTGGGGCGCAGGTACAAGAGCAATGTAAATAAATACGTTGCTTTGAAAGCTAAGCTATGGCTGCCCGCGTTTTGAATATCGGGCAATCCGTAATGCTGCGCAGAGACAGACACAGTCGCTTCACCGTTCGATGAAACTGTTTCTACATTTTGAGTCCGTCTAAACAAATTCATATTAACAACAATTACCCGTTACTGTGTTATTTGGTTTCAGCCGCCGAAGAAATTCCGATTCGTACAACACCGAATTGATAGAACTTTTGCCACAAAGCGTACAGTTTCAGCCGTTCTTCCTGAGTAACTGCTCCTGAAACAAACAAGGCAATCAGATAAATAATTCCATAGCTCAACGTACCAACTACCAATATCAATTGAACCGGCAAACCGGCCATTGTCAATTTCATTGATTCTGTAGCCAATGCTGCAATCAATACTGCTAACACTAATCGCCACAAAGAGACAAAGTATTTCAAATCCGACAATGTCAGCTTCAGTCGCCGTCCGATTGCAACAAGTGTCACGCTGGCATCGAATAGCCGTGTCACAGCAACCGCAGCAATCACGCCGACCATTCCACCGACCTTCAATCCGATATAAAGCGCAGCAACAGTAGTTGGTAACAGTATCAAACAGAACTTGATGCGAAAGTACCTAAGCTCAGGAAAAGCACGAAGCAACGCTCCAATAAGTAAAACGTACAACAATAGGTTAAACAGGTTAACCGCAAAAATTGACGTGGCTTCCACGTAAGTTTTGGTGAACAGAGTAAGAATGAATTCCCTCCGCAACACAAACAACATTGAACAAATAGGAAAGAAGGCAAATGCAAGCATCCGCACCGATCCAGTCCAGACTTTCATAATCTGGCTCAAGGCCCCGTCATTCTCCAATCGTGAAATTTCCGGCAACAGAACTGTCTCCATGCCGTCAATCATCACTTGTAAGACAGGTAGCTGAAAACATCCAATTGAATAAATAGCGAACTGCGCCGGTGTGAAGTGCGCTGAAACGAAATAATTATGGAGGTCGAATTGAATGACATATACGATGCTACCAATACCAAAAGGCAATGCATTGCCCAATTGCGCTTTGAACAACGGCCAATCGAAGCCTCTCCAAAAATCGCCAAATCGCCGTCTCAGGTAAGTCAGATACACCGAACAATGAACAATTCCGATGATCAAGGCAGCAATCAGCATTGCACGAACGCTGCCACCAATGATTGCTGCTGCAACCAGTAACGAGGTTTTCATTAACTGTATCAACACCGTCGCAACCGCAGACCAGCGAATATCACCATTCGCAATCGGAACACATTCCAGATTCAATCCTACCAACCACAGAAGAATGGCTCCGCCCAGCAAAGGCATAACTGGAACCAATCCTTCGCCGTTCATGATTGGCGTTACCCAACGCGGAAAACACACAAACAACAATGCCACCACCGAGCCAACGCTCAGGTAAAAAACCAGTACATTCAGCACTACCTGGGATTTACGGTCAGGTTCCCTGGGAGTGAAGTAATATGTCGTAGCTGCGACTTGCAACCCCAGTAAAGAAAGACTGGTGGTTAAAATCTGAAACGCCTGTCTGTACAGCCCCATTTGCTCTGGATGAAACAAGCGAGTCAGGATTAGCGGTAGGGCCAAAGCCATTGCAAAAGCAATGCTCTTAGCCGCCACCATCCAGATCGCTTGCCCAGCAAAACTTTTTGGTTCCACCGTAGCTTTCGAAAAACTCATAACTTGCAACCAAGCAACAACGTTACCAACAGATTCCCTGATAGCCGCCGCCGTTACTCTCACCTTTCAACATACCAACCAAGTCAATGAACAGTCGTCCATTATTTAGCCTATGTTTTAACTCCTTAAATTCCTCTTCTCTCTTACCGATAACGACGATTTCGGATGAATCAACCACTTCCTGTAACTCACGCCTCAGGAGCGAAGAGATATGCGGAATTTCGCGTTCGATGTAATCTTTGTTCGCGCCAACCAGCTGTGCCAATTGAACGTCTCTGTCGTAAATTTGTAGCTTTAACCCTTTACCAATCAATGCCTCAACCAGAGAGACCATTGGGCTTTCTCTCAAATCATCAGTTCCTGACTTAAAACTCAACCCTAAAATGCCAACACTCTTGCGACCAGAACTCAGAACCATGTCCACAGTCCGCTCTACTTGTTGGCGGTTGCTGGGCAAAATCGAGCTAAGAACTGGAACTTCAACATCCAGTTCTTTTGCCTTGTAATTAATCGCGCGCAAATCTTTCGGCAAACAAGAACCGCCAAAGGCAAACCCGGGCTTGAAATAGGCGGACGAAATGTTCAGCTTTGTGTCCTGGCAGAAAATGTCCATGACTCTGTGACTGTCGGCTCCAAGTTTCTTGCAAAGGTTCCCAATTTCATTGGCAAAAGTAACTTTTAGTGCATGAAAACAATTACTGGTGTATTTCACCATCTCAGCTTCTTTAATGCCTACAGTAATAACCGGCGCGTCCAGATGCTTATAAAGCTGGCTGATCTGATCGGCGGCTTTTTCGTCATCAGACCCAATCAACGTAAAAGGTGGGTGATGAAAATCGTAAATAGAACTGCCTTCTCGTAAAAATTCCGGGTTGATGGCAACACCAAAATCAACACCTGCCAGTTTGCCAGAACTGGCCTCAAGCGTGGGAATAACCGTGCTTTCAATAGAACCAGGAAGCATCGTGCTGCGAATGACGATGACATGGTAACGATTGGCTGATGCCAGAGCTTCGCCAATCTGTTGGCAGGCGCGTTTAATATAGGTTAAATCTAAACTGCCATTGGGCTGACTTGGAGTCCCAACGCAAACCAGAGATAAATCTGTAGCGGCAATTGCATTTTTTGTTTCAGTTGTCGCCGACAACAAATTTTTTCTCACCACTTCTGCCATCAAATCGCTAATGCCCGGCTCAATGATCGGACTGTGCCCGCCATTAATCATTTCCACCTTTAGTTGGTTGAGGTCAGCTCCGACAATTTCGTGCCCGGCCTGAGCCAGACATGCCGCTGAAACACATCCAACATATCCCAATCCGATTACACTAACCTTCATTACTCTTACTCTCCTAAATAAATTTGAGACAATTTTTGATCAGCAGCTTCGTGTTGAAAACAATCTGGAGCCGCAAGGAAATACTTCTTCAATTTCTATGGAATTTTACGCCACTCTCTCTACCGGTATCAGTTTCAGTATTAGGCAAGCTTGTAATCCGATAAACCACAAAGTCAGCGTTTACATACTCTTTGCGAAGAAGGTTCATATTCCTACTAACAAACCCTTGCAAAAATGCTTGATCATATGGTTCCTCGCCGTTTGGACCAACAACAATGTGAGTAGCGCGAATTTTGTCGAAATACTCCCATATTTTTCCATCACTCTCTCTTCTCGGATAAAATGACGATTTCCTTTCAGTAAGCAGGGCTAATGCTCTTGGCTTGGTAAATATAATTACGTCATTCTCGGTTGTTTGCTTTTTGATGTAGTCAAAAATATCAGCAGCTTCGGTCTTTGTAATTCCATTTGGAATTTCGTTATAGTTCTGGGAGCTATAACTGAGAGCGTATGTAGCAATAATAGCCAAAGCAATAACGGCAATAACGCATTTCCTGACTCCGCCGTTATCTGGCAAAGCCATTACACCTTGCAATGCATAGAACATGTAAAAAGGAACTATTGGCAGCACATATCGAATACCGCCGGTCATCGGCACAATAACTATGCTAATAGCATAAAGGGCAACAAATACTTCCAGGAAAGTTGCTTTCCGTCTGGTCTGTGCCAGAAAACCAACGACTGCCAGTACAGAAACCAAAACGGCAAGGTTTATGCGAAACAGCTTACTGTAACTGTTATCCCAAAGCTCTGTCAGTGAAAATGTATAGCGCGGTATATTTTGCCAAATGAAAATCATCCAGTTGTACAAGAAATTTTGTGAGCCTGCCTGCACCTGCTCGACGTAACTGCGATCACTCCTCAAAGCAAAAGATTGAATTATAATCAACGCAATAGTTACGGTAGCGACCCCGATGGAATACAGCGACGGCCAGGATAGCTTTCGATTACGAAAAAGATCGTAAAGCACCAGACAAGGCAGCAGTACTAATCCAACGCTTCTGGTCCCGTATGCCAAATAAAATGAAATACCAGTGGCAAAGACATAAGCGAGCTTGGGCAACCCAATGGCGCTTGATTTATAGAACTTACAAACAATATAGACACTTAGATTTACCGCCGCGCAAAACAGCATCTCCGATTCAATCCTATCCTTTAGATTCCAAAAATACGGATTGAGGCCCACCATTATCAGTAAAATGGCTTGCTGCTTAACTGTGAGGTAATCTTTCAGAATCCTCGTCAGTAACCAGAGCGAAAACATGAAGGCCAGAGTTACCGCGACCTTCATCGCCATCAGGTTCATGCCGAATAACCAATAAACCGGTGTTAAGAAAAGAGGAAAAATCGGTGGGTAAGACCCTGGCCCGACATAGGATGGCAAATAAAGGTAATTGAATCTGTCGTACTCAACTCCCTCTACGATATTCTTTGCGTGTTGTATGTAGACAGCGTAATCGTCTCCCCAGTAATGCCCTTGCCTGATTGTCGCCAGATAAAAAAAACCGATTGAAAGAATAACCAGAAAAATTAACTGGCTACTTTTTACTTTGGAATCGGTGACGGCAGCAAACCGCCCAGACGGGTTGTTACCAAAATGTGATTTGTCAAATAACTCAACAACTATTTCAGACATTGGGGATACCTCTACATCTTTGATCGCTGTTATTGCTGTTTTGCCGCAAGGGAAAGACCCTTTGCGTTTTCAGCTGGAAAGCATTGACTGTCATGCTTTTCGCCGTTAAGAGACGCGATTGACCTCTCTTCGACGGCCTGATTATCACAGGCTTGTTGGCAAATTTCGGCGAACTGAGCTGCAACTCGCCCCCAGCCGAATTTCTCTCTGATGCTGAAAGCCGCTCTGTTACCCAATTCGGCAGCAAAACCGGAATCGGACAGAATTCGAATAACTGCTTTGGCAAAAGCTTCGGGGGTATCAGCAATCAACAACTCTTCGCCGTCCCTGATCGGCAAACCTTCAGCGCCGACAGTGGTTGAAACCATTGGCATTTCCATCGCCAGGGCTTCATAAATTTTCAGGCGCGTACCACCGCCAATGCGGATTGGAACGATGTAAGCGGCTGCCTTTTCCATAAAGGGCCTGACATCGTCTACGCGACCAGTGACTACAACGGATGAGTCGCGCTGGCTTAATTCCATCAACTCGCGTCCGGGTTTGCGACCGACAACCGTTAGTTTGACGCTTGGAACTTTGATGCGAATCAGCGGCAGAACTTCGTCACAAAACCATTTGATCGCGTCCACATTCGGCAGCCAGTCCATTGAACCTGTGAAAACCAGGCTGCCAGCTTCAGGCTGTGCGTACGAACTTGGACAAAAGAAGTCGGTATCAACTCCGGTCGGAACATCTGTGACTGCTTCGATTCCATAATCGCGCCGCATCGTTTCGCTGTCTTCGCGCGAAACAGCAATGACATGGTCATATCGCTGACATTCAGCTTTCTCCAGAGCGCGCATTTTTTTCCACTGCCAATAAAGGTAAAGCCGTTTCAAAGGGTTGGCCTGGGTTTCGTAATGGCGCTGCCAGATAACGGCTTCGACGTTGTGTTGGAAAAGCACAGTTGCGCAACCCAGGTTTTCCGGCAGATTAATGCTTGGGGGCAGAAAGTCGCAGACAACAACGTCTGGCTGATCCTGCTCAACGCGCTTAATTATTTCTCGCCGCAATTCGACTGATTCGTACTTTTTGACTGCGTAAGGCAGCCGCGAAAACAGATTTCCAAACAGTTCAAAATAAAAACCGACAGAAAATTTGGCGCGAGTGTGATGCGGAATAGTAACCAGTTCCTGACAATACTCTTCAGCCTTTTGCCGCGAATCAGGCGAAGCCGTGCCGTCATCCAGTGTCAGGTAAGTAACGTGATGATCACGTTTAAGCTGCTTCAGCATTTCATAGGTGCGAATTTTCCCGCCCTTATCCACGGGATGCAGCAATTCGGTTTTGATCCAAAGTATCTTCAACAAACGACTCCTGTTTTCCATCTAGGCCGCGGCATAAGCAACACGCTTTGCCTGTTCTGCCGGTTCAGTCAAATCTTGTTCTTCGCCATCAATGAAGCGACGCTGCCAGATTTCAAAATTGATCAACATCCACAAACGCTCGGAGTGGTTTTCTCCTGCCTGATGACGCGCTGCCAGATTTCGCACAAAGTCCGGTTCGAAGATTCCTCGCTCCGATGCGCGCGCACCAAGTACATATTCATCAACCAGATGCCGAAATTCACCGCGCAACCAGGCTCCGATCGGAACCGGGAAGCCCATCTTTTTTCGATTCAGAATTTCGGCTGGAATTTTGTCCGCCATCGCCCGCCGCAAGATGTATTTCGTAGTCAGCCCACGCAACTTCATCCGTTCCGGCAAGCGCGCGGCAAATTCAACCAGTTTGTGATCCAGAAACGGCACGCGACTTTCGATGGAAGCGGCCATGCTCATTTGATCCTGCTTCATCAGAAGTTCGTGCAGATAAGTTTTCATATCCGCCGCCAGCAATTGATCCAGCATGGTCACCGCGTCCGTTTCGCCCATCAGTGCCAGCGAGGTTCTGTAAGGATCGCTTTCTCCCATCCGGGCGCGAGTTTCAGCCGTAAACAATCCCTGCTGACGGCTGCGCGAAAAGACAGAGAAGTTATCAAAGTAAATGCTTTCAATATCCGAGGGCACGCACAGAAAAGTCCGCGCCAGTTTTTGCCGAACCGCCGAAGCCCCGTTGCCATTTTCAATGGCTCTTTTGACCAGTTTACGCAGCGACGCAGGAGTAAAATTTTTATAGACTCTACCCAGCGAAAGGTTGTAAATCGTCTTGCGATATTTGTCGTAACCGGCCAGCAGTTCGTCGCTGCCTTCGCCGGTCAGCACAACCTTGACGTGCTCGGCGGCCAGCTTTGAAACGAAGTAAAGCGGTATGCTGGACGGATGCGCGATTGGTTCATCTTCCTGATAAACCATTGCGGGCAGGGCGTCGAAAAACTGCTGTGGGCTGACAACTATATCGTGATGCTCGGTTCCAAAGGCGCGAGAAGCCATTCGGGCATATTCCAACTCGTTGGCTTCGCGTTCAGCAAAAGCAACCGAAAAGGTTTTGATCGGATCGCTAACCAATTTACTCATTGCACCAGCAATGGCAGTTGAATCAATCCCACCGGACAGAAACATCCCCAACGGCACGTCGGCCATCAGCCGCAACCGAACGGATTCGCGGAAAAGCTGGTCAAACTGCTCTATGTATTCATTATCGCTGAGTGGGGCTTCGTCTTTAGAGAAACTCAAATCCCAGAACTGTTCGATCTCAACTCGCCCTTCCTGCCAAACCAATGTGTGGCCGGGCGGCAATCTGCGGACTCCGCGAAAAAGCGTTTCGTCGCCAGAGGTGTAACGGTTTGCCGAAAAATCAGCCAGCGCGTCGTAATTCAGGTCGGGTTTGACCGCGCGCGCAGCAATCAGAGCCTTGATCTCTGACGCAAAATGCAGCACTCCATCATTCGACAAGGTGTAATAAACCGGCTTGATGCCCATGCGGTCACGAGCCAAAACCAAACGACGCTGTTTGGCATCCCAGATGGCGAAAGCGAACATCCCGCGCAGATGCTGAACCGCGGTCGTGCCAAACTCTTCATAAAGGTGAATTATCGTTTCAGTGTCGCTGGATGTGCGATAACAATGGCCGCGAGATTCCAGCATCGGACGGTGGTCGTTGTGATTGTAAACCTCGCCGTTGAAAACAATCTGAACCTGGCCATCTTCGTTGGTCATCGGTTGATGCCCACCGCCCAGATCAACAATCGAAAGCCGCCTGTGCCCAAGCCCGATGCCGCCATCTATAAAGCTTCCGGCATCGTCCGGGCCTCGGTGCGTCAAGGTGTCGCGCATTCGCTTCAACAATGATTCATCAACTCGGCGATTTAGTTTTTGAGGTACGGCGATGCCGCAAATTCCACACATTGCTTTCTACCTTGCCCGCTCCCTATCGGTTGCGGTCTTGACCAGATTTTCAAGCCATTGCCAACTGAGCCAGCTTCAATTGCCAGCCGCTTTTATCTCTTTCAAACGACGCGCGACGAACTCGGCGCTCCAGCAAAAATCCTGTGCCGTTGATCACGACACGATTAACCGGCGAATGAAAAACCATATCGAACTTATTCGTGCCCTTCAGACTGATTTCCAGCAAATCCTTGCGAAATTCCATTGAGCAGTGGCTCACAATAGTTGGTGAAACAAAATCCAGATAATCACGAATTTCCAACTCCTGGCCAAAAATCAATCCGGCGTGGGCGGCTTTGCCACCCAAAATGCGAAGCCAGGCCAGAGCACCAGCAGCGGTAAGAAATCCGCTGTTAAGCCGGCTGGCCTGATCACCAATCAAGATTGTGTCTTGTGTGTTTCCAAGTGAAACCTTGAAACCGCCTTCGCCAAGCGGGGAAACGGCTTGGCGGCTGAAACTAACCGGTCTTTTAGAGCTGGTGGGGACAATCAGTGTCGCAAAGGATTGAACCCCTTTGCCTGAGGCAGAAACCGAGGCCATTGGCGCAACCTGACACTGGCCATAACAACGCGAAATCCAACCTTGTTTTACTTCAGCAGAAGGTTCCGTCGTTCCAAACGAAGTAAGGACTAAACCGCAGTTATTCGCCGACCTTACTTCGACCCGATTTTCTTTGACCGAAGCCCGACAATCCGGCGAAAAGTGATAATTTATTGCATAACTGTGATGTTCGCGCGCATCGAACCTGTCTCTAACAATCAGGTAAGACGGCATCGGCGATTCCACGCTCGATTTCATCATCAACACTTCGCGCGCGTGCTTCACCGGATCAGCCAGTCGCTGGTAACCGTTATGTGAGCCTGAGAAATAACCGATATTTTCTGTCGTGATAATTTCACCCAGCTTGCTTTCCGCAACGTGGCTCCACGAAAAAGGCCCTGAAGGAACCGACTGCGACTGACCATCAACTTCCGCAGTATTGTGAGCCGCTGTCGAACGAAAGTAATCTCTCCATTCGGCTTTGCCCGTGTAAGTCAATGTCCCGCTATCGGTTAACCACTGAACGCCACCGGCTGCAAATTCCAATGCCAGTGCATCGGCATGCGCATGACCACATCCCAAACTGCCGTGCGGGCCGCAATCAATCAACAAATAACCCGATTCAAACAACCAGCCGTCGCGCATAACAATGTAACCGCTTTCGGAAAATTCCTGAGTAAGTTTGCTCGGCAATTGGGCATTAACTTTGTCGAACTCCGTCACTCCTGCCGGTCCCAGCAACCACAAAGTTTCGACAGCCGCTTCCCCAGCAATGAATTTCCAATCACTGCGCCCGGCGATTGCTGAGCCAGTTGCCAGTGTGTCGCGGAAATCATCGCCACGCCGAACCCCTAACATCACCAAACGCCCCCCATCGTCATCGCCTACCAACGAAGATGAACCATTGGGCCGCGTAATCCACATGAGGTGATCCATCATCTTTGACAAATTCTGTTCTAATTCCGGCGGCAACCCAGAGCGCGACGCACGACCAAGCAACAACAGATGCATGTAAAAATCAGCGGTATAACGGTGATAATAACTGGCCTGTTCAAAGTAAACGCCGTCACCGCGAATTTGCGTGTAAAGCTGATCCTGCAAAATCTTCAGTCCCAGCGAGCGCCAGTGTTCGGAACTTTTCAACTCAGGCAAAGCGACTCCCAGATAAAACAGGCTCAGGGCTTCGCCGGTCAGGTGTGTGTTGGGGCTGAAGTAAAGCGATAGATATTTTTCGACGTGGTTGCCAAACAGAGTCAGAAATTTCAGAAATCTGAGCGTGAACTCCGGCGTCAATTTTTGGGAGCCTGCAAACAGATGCAACGCCCACAACCAAGAAATTGCACGAAAGCCAACCTCCAGACTGCTGGCCCAGTTAATACCGCGGCCGGGCGGATTGGCATCCATCCACGACGAAGCCAAGCCAACAAATGCTTCGGCATAAGCTTCGCTGCCAGTCATCCAATAAGCCTGCCCCAGAGTGACAAAGAATTGATGGCGATTGAGTTCCCAGGTTACTTTTTTGTCGCCCGCCACCGCCGGATTCAGATAATTTACCTTGCTCCAATGCACCAACGGGGTTCGCTTCCCCGTCACCGGCTCAAAATGCCAGTCAACTGGATTTCCGAAACTCAAGCCGCTGTAACCTAGCAGATCAAACTTTCCGGCAATAACTCTGTCAGCACGCTCAAGAATCGCGTCACGTTGACCGGCAAAACGCGTCGTCATCAACGCTGTAATTTCTGCCCGATGAGCCAGCGAAGGAAAAAAAGTCTGCACCCCGGAATTCCTGATCCGCTCAGCTATTAAATAGGCGGTTACTTCAGCCGACGACTGCCGAGCTGATGGCTGTATAGCCCGAAGCCAATCCGCGTCACCCATCCCAGTCCATACTGTCAATTGCTCGCGTATACGGGACAATTCCTGACCACCGCGAACGCGAATCTCACGCATGCTTTTGCCGCGCAACTTCCCCAGATTTTTAAGAGATCTAACCATGACTAGCTTCCAATCACCGTTCCACTTTCACTTTCCGCCTTGAACGCAAATGCATAAGCGCAGAAGATTTCAGGCAAGCATTTGGAAAATAAACAAACTCCATCTTCTGCCTCTCAATATCCGTCTTTATGATTTATGTTTTTCTACTTACCGACGAACCTGCGGGGTTAAAGAATTGGTTCAATCGAGGCAACACTTAAACCCAGTACTGGGCTTAAGTGCAGGTTGGGGATGTTCAATGCTCACCTTGCGTTTGTGTTGGAGCAACTTAAAAAGCAGGTG
The DNA here is from genome assembly GCA_044221525.1 of Blastocatellia bacterium. Taxonomy (GTDB): domain Bacteria; phylum Acidobacteriota; class Blastocatellia; order RBC074; family RBC074; genus RBC074. The sequence continues at coordinate 40,368 of JBGAPB010000003.1, forward strand.
AGACGATATTCCGGGATCTCCCCCAGCCCCAGGTCAACCGCCTCACCAATCGCAGCACGTCACCCCCATTTCGACACGCGACGCGCCTGCGAAATTCTTAGCTTTTAACAAGCAATATCTTCGTCCGCTTTTATATCAATCTTATCTAGCCAAACCATCAGCGCTCTTCGTTTGCCTTCTACCTTCGCGCATAGGCTCCCAAACAACCTGAGTATCTCCACTAATGAAGCGTATAACTCCGGCAATTGAGGCAATATTGACCAGCACAAAATAATAAGGAATAGCTAAAAACCCTATCTTCACTTTCAACCGTTCGGCAACCCATCCAGCAGCAGCCGACAAGTAAAAAGTAGTTTGGAGGACAAAAGCGTAATAATAAAAAGGCGACTGTTCCATTAACAAACAATTGGTCACCAATGCTCCAATCAAAAATACCGAAACCAGGTACCGCATCGCCTTATGGGAAAACATCTGAAAAGCAAACATCCCATGTTGGGAAAAACTGAACACCTGACGATAACTGTTTAAGACGCGAAGTGTTTGAGAAATAACACGGACTCTCATCCGAAGCTCATCTTGTCCGCGATTGTTAGTGTCTTCGGTTGAGATGGCCTCGGGTTCATAAACTGTCCTTAATCCCTGCAACTGAATTTCAGTGGCAATCACAAAATCATCAATCATCTGATTGGCCAATCGAACCTGACAAATTCGTCGTACAGCATACAAACACCCGCTAACACCAATCAGCGAACCAAGCCTGCTCTCACATTTCTTCAAAAACTTTTCGTATCCCCAGTACGAGCGACAACCTTGTCCAACGGCGGTTGATGCGCGATCAACGTAAACAAGTTGACCAGCCACACAACCGACATCAGGGTCGGCAAAACTACGCACAATCTTTCGCAATGCATCGTGCTCATAAATTGTTGTAGCATCGGAAAATACGAGAATCTCGCCAGATGAAATTTTCGCGGCTCGCTGTTGCGCACGTGTCTTTCCGTGGCGCAACTCTTGCCGATGCAAAATTACTCCTTGTTCGGCGTAACTCCGCACAGTGTCGTCAGTGCCATCGTCAGAACAATCAGACGCTACAATGATCTCAAGCTTATCTTTCGGGTAATCCAGCGAAAGCATGTTGTCCAGTTTCGCCGGCAAATCACGCTCTTCGTTATAAGCCGCGATGATTACCGACACGCTAGGCGTAAAATCATCTTTGCGTACCGGACGTGAAAATAAACGGCTGAGCATAAATATCAGCACAGGATAACCAAAATAGGTATAAGCTACTAAGCTTAGAGAGAACCAAAAAAAGAATTTTTCAACGACCATAAGACACCTCACTTGGGGGGCCGAGCATTCACTCGACTATCCATCCTACTTATTAGCGTTGTTACAATTTCACTACACTCGTCCCAAAACCAGGAATGACAAAAACTGTGCAAATCCAAGCGAACTAGTGACCTTGGTCATTTTCTTTTGGAAATTGCCATTTACTATCACAGTATCACCAGCCCTAACCAAAATATTCTCTTCTGGTCCTGCTTTGCCATCCAGTATTTTCTTAACATTTATCTTTCTCTTTTGCATTACTCCACTGTTGTCGGGACGCAAAAGAACGACATCGCTACGATTTGCAGTTTCCGTAAAACCGCCAGTCGAGTTGATCGCTTCAAGGATCGTCATTGGTCTTGCGATAACCACAATCGAAGGCGCTTTAACTTCGCCTAACACGCCTATTTTTGCACTCTGGGCTTCTTCTAAAGAAACACTTACCTTTGGGTTGATAACATATTCGCTGAAATCAATAGTAAGCTTCTTCTCTAATTGCGGAACTGTAAATCCGACTGCTTCAATATCTCCAACCAAGGGGTGGTAAATGCGCCCAACCGGCGAGACCTTTATCTTCTGAAACGAATAATCAGGTTGACCAAGTACGCGTATTGCAATTTCATCCCCTGGTCCAAGGCGATAAGTGTCGTAAAAAGTTCTATAAATAGTCTTGAAGTATCCATCTTCCGGTTCGGGATTGACTGCAGCTTTTGCACGCTCGTCAGGCTGTTTCACTTGGGTCTCTGACTGTGACTGGCCGACAACGACAAAGACTCCTAGAAGACACAAAACCGAAACAAACCTTGGGACAAAAAAAACATCCTTAGATAAGTTATTCGAGCTATTACCAAAAATCATTTTACTTCCTTAAACTAGTGCCTTCGGTTGTAAACCGGAGACAGCCTGAATAACTCTGCCCGCTCAATTACTCTGGATTCGGTTCAACACGACTCCAAATACATCTTCCTGCGACAGTTGCTCAATTGCTTTTGCCATCTGTGCCGTTTTGGTTGCTCCTTGTCTAACTACCACCAAAGCAGTGTCAACCAATTTGATCAACATACTGCAATCAGCACGATCCAACAGTGGCGGTGAATCAAATAATATGAAGTCGTAATTTGGGTCTAATATCTCAAGCATTTCCTGCAGTGCGGGCGACGTAAGTATCTCAACTGCATTATCAACTCGTTCACGAGTTGGAAGCACATGAAACCCCCCAGGTAAAACTTTAGTAATTGCCGCACCGGGCGGTAAGCTGCGCCCATAAGCTTCTGCCAACCCAATTTGTGACTCGATTCCCAGCAACCTCGTAACCGAAGGCCTAACAAAGTCAGTATCAACTATCAACACACGCTTACCAGCGCGAGCTATCGCTCCCGCCAGATTGATCAGCACACTCGTCCTGCCTTCACTTTTCTGCGCTGAAGTTATCAAAACACGTTTAAACAATCGCTCTGATGTTCCAGCAATCAACCTCAAAGCAAGCATGTCATATTGCTCACAAGCTCCTAGATCATGTTCATTTAGAGTGACTAAGTGCGGAGCAACGTGAAAAAAATTTAGCGATACTTCACGGGCTGGTTGAGCCAAAGCTTCGCGGCGAGTTCGCAGTCCATTGGGATCCCGCCCTTCCAGCTTTCCAGAGTTGTGAGAAGACATCGCGTAATACTTGAAATCGAATTTATCAAGGGCTTGATTCACAGTGTTTTCTTCACCCCCTTTCGATTCTTCACGAAATGGTTTAGTGCGGCGGGGTTCACTAATCCTGTTCGTCACAACTTCTAACCTGTTTTCCATTTTCTAACTCCTGCCTACCATTAACTTGCATTTTATTTTGCAATTATCTGGAAGACTTGAAACTTCTTTAAGAGAATGGCCAACACCGGCACCAGCATGGCCGCTAGCAGTAAAACACCCAATGCGCGTACTAAAATAAGTTTTCGATTATGCCTGCTTTCTGACGGAGTAAGTGTTTCCGGAATTAACCCGATAACCGGCGCCCCAAGTAGGTACTCTACGTCACGTTCATCCTGTATCATCATTAACCTTGGAGCTTCAACAACAAAAGCTGCCATAAGCCCAACAAATATGGCCATTACACAAGCCACAAGCATCAACTTTAGGCGATTGGGTGAAACCGGAGATGATGGCATAGCAGCTTTGTCTACTACCTGAAATAAACCGGATTTTGCATCAGTTCTGGCAGCTCCTAAACGACGTAACGAATCACGTTTTTCCATCAGAGAACCGTATCGGTTAAATAACAAACTATATTCGTCTGCGCCGTCAGCTTCTTTTGAACCGTCATTAGGTAGCAAATTACTACCTGTTCCTCCAGAAGCAATTTCGGCTGGAGAAACATTGATATCAGATGGTAATAAAGCCAAAGCCTGTCGTTTTCTTTCCAATTCACGCTTAGTGAGCTCTAGTTCGGTGTCTAATATGACGAGCTGGCGCCTAAAATCACGCAACTCGCGTATTTCAGGATATGCTGCGCTTAAGTCAGCCTGCCCTCCAGTATTCTCTAGCTGAGCTAACTGGCGGTTAAATTCGGCAATCTGCGCCTGTGTCTGAATAACTTTTGAATTTTTGTCAGTATATTGTGATTTCTGCTCTTTTAGCTGCGCTTCAAGCATAACCTTCTGCGAGAGCAAAACTCCATATGCACTACTACCTCGCGCAGAATCATTGGAGCTTAGCGGTGTAGCCTTGACAAGTTTTTCCTGCTCACTAATCTGCCGCTGCTGATCTGCAATACGTTTATTTAAACTCAGCTCTTTGTCGCCCAAAGTTTCTATTGCGGACATCAACGATGCTTTCTGACTCCGAAGCACACTCAAGCTCCTTGCAGACAACGCACCAGAGGTCCTCTGCTGGCTGATTTGCTTTAACCGCCCTTCGACTTCATTAATGTCTGAATCCAGACTGCTAATCTCGTTTGCGCTTCGCTTCTCCAGCATCTCATTTGTATCGCTGAAGTAAGAAACCAAATCATTTGTCACCTGCATTGCCAACGCAGGGTCGTTATTTTTATATGTTATCGTGAACGATGTTGGAAACTGAGGGTAATATTCACGCAGTTTAGTTACTATATTCAAATCTCGGCGCAGCATGCCTATAGCCGTTTCCATATCCGTCTTATCACCATAAAGCTTATACCGCTTGATTATGGGTTCAAGATTTGCGCGACTCTGCATATATTGATTCACTGCAGCAAGTTGGACATCTATAGCACTTTTCTCATCGCTGGATTGAACCGATATTGCAACCAACGCGCTCGATTCATATACGTTACGGACCGGTGACATGGCGTTATATGCCGCGAGCATTACTGCTGTCGAAAATAAGATGATTAGTAGCTTACGCCGCCACAACATCTGCAAGTATTCAATTATAGTTCGCGGCCTAAGACTACCCATCACAACCTCTTAAATTCAAAATACAAATTACTCTTACTCAAGTCACTTAATCAGTAGGGTCTTTCCTTTCTTTTCATCCATTGCCTTGCTCCCTGTACGGCAACGAGTAATAAAGACCCCAGAACCATCATCAGCACCGGCCCAGACAAATAAGTGATTCGCGCTGCATTAATCAATATATTAGTGATAATCTCCAACAACATAATTATTAACTAGAAAGAAGCTTAGCTACCTATGCGACTCAGATGAAATGTATTATCTCATTCACCGCCAACAGAAGGTTGCTCTGCTAATCCATGTTGATAAGCATAGAGGGCTAATTCAAAACGATTTTTTAAATTGAGTTTGTCGTAAATGGATGTAAGGTGGTGCCGTACAGTGGCTTCGCAAACAAATAACCTACTAGCGATCTGTTTGTTTTGCAGCCGTTCGCCGATCAACACAACGACTTCTCGCTCTCGTTCCGTTAGTTTTGTGATATTTCGACTGCTTGGCTGAGAATGAATTCCTTCACCCGATCTCATTTTTTCTTGCCACATCTCCCGTAATAATCGGGCCATTGTCACACTTTCGATCCAAGCTTCTCCGGCTTTAACTTTTTCAATTGCTTTAGTCAAAACCTCAGGCGAATCGGTTTTGAAGACTAAGCCCATAGCCCCAAGGCCAAAGGCTCTATAATGAGCTTCTGGATTCCATTCTCCAGTAAAAACTAGTACTCGCCCGCCATCCGCAACAGCAATCAGATCAGGTATTGTGTCAATGCTACAATCTCCGCCATGTTCATGGTCTAGCAAAATTATATCAGGACGGCACCGTTCAATAGCTGTTATAGCTTGAGAGTAGTTTGAAGCCTCTCCTACCACTTCTACTTCCGGCTTACTTTCAATTAATAAACGTAAACCGAACCTGACACATTCTTGATTCTGAATCAGTAATACTCGCACGGGCTTCAGACTGGGGGATAACTCTGTTTTCAAGACTCGCCTCCTTGCTTAATGATAAATAACAGACAAAATTCACCTGTGTTTCAGAGTAGAAAAGTTACGGCCAACTCTTCATTATCTTATGCTGTGGGGCACTTTTCAGGACAACTTGGGGACGTTTGAATAGATCGTTCAATAAATACTAGTAGGACTGATTATTATTAAAACACTCTAGAGCCTTACTTAACACCTACCTGCCAATTCTTACTTTTCATCAACTTGCCTTCCTGAAAGAAAAACAAAGAGACATGGGTAGATAATCTCACCCTGAGTGGAACTTCTCTACGGCTTAAATCTAATTGACTCCTAACAGTCATATGCCTTGAAGCCATCCTTGGTTAAGGGCATAACGCACCAACTCGGCTCGGCTATTCAAGCCTAACTTCTCAATTAATCTGGCTTTATAAGTTTCAATGGTCTTTGCACTTAAGTCTAGTTGACCTGCAATTTCTTTGTTGCTATATCCCAAGGCAATCAACTTTAAGACCTCTTTCTCACGATCACTTAGCCTGCTTCCTGGAATTTCATCCTTTACTTTAGCCGCAGGATTATTAACCAAAGTGGTAACAATTTTCCCAGCCAGTGTCGGATCTAAATAAGCTCCACCAGAAGCTACAACTCGGATCGCATGCGCCAGCTCTTCACCAGCAGTCTTTTTGAGCAAATATCCTGCAGCGCCAGTTTGAAACAATTGACGCAAGTAACCGCTAGCTTCATGTACTGTCAGAATCAAAACTTTAGTTCGAGGGCAGAGTTGCTTTATACGTTCCATAACTTGTATTCCGTTCAAATCTGGCAACGTAATATCAAGAATCATAACATCTGGTTCAAGGTCTTTTGCCTGCAATAAGGCATTTCGCCCATCTCCGGCCTCGCCTATTACCTCCATATCTACTTGCTCGGCGACCAGTGCTCTTAATCCCTTTCGAACAATTGGGTGATCATCAACTAGAAAGATTCCCAACTTTGACATAATTTACCTTTTCTTTTTGGGATTAAGTGGAATACTTAATTTCACAGATGTTCCATTGCCTTTAACTGAAACAACCTCAAATGTTCCAAAGAACAAATCAACTCTTTCTTGCATACCTAGTATGCCCAAACACTTACCACCGTTCTTACTGCTTTTCACTAATGAAGTGTCGAATCCACAACCATCGTCTGTTACGCTAACTATTAAATGGTCTTTTAAACACAATAAAATCACAAAAACATTTCGCGCCCAAGCATGCTTAGAAACATTGGTTAAGGCTTCTTGAATAATTCTATAAACTCCAGTTTCTACTAATTCATGCAATCTTTGCTTATCAAGCCCTGAGCACTGAAAATCTACTTTGATACCAGTACTTACCGACCATTTTTCAAAAAGACTCAATAAAGCTGCTTGCAAACCTAAATCATCTAAAATAAGAGGGCGTAGCCCCAATGCAATATCATGCACTTGCTGATTAATCTGACTTACAATCATCTGCAGATGCTCTAATTGAAAATTTGCTTTTGATTTAGAACAAAATTCTTTCTTCAATGAGCAAAGTCCAAGAGCTAAGGCTGTAAGGTCTTGCCCCATTTGATCATGAAGCTCTCTTGCTAAACGCTTACGCTCAAGCTCTCTTATAGCGTCAAATTCTAGTAATAATTGAAACCGCGATATTTTATCTTGCTTATAGCTCGCGCTGCCCCTTGGGTAGTTAAGCTGCCCACGTTGCTTAATAGATACCTCTGGGCTGTATCTAGTTTGGCAAATTTCTTTTTTCGCTAATGCTTTGAGCATTTTAAATAATTTACAAACTAGAGCGACTTTCAACAAAAGCACCGCTAATAAAAGAGCCTGCACATTCTTAGTAGTTACCTGCACAAGCACAAAAACAGAATGCAATAAGAATCTTTATTGCTGATTTCGGCTGTCGCTCTAGTGAATTACTAGACAAAATCTAAGCTATTATTATTCCGCTCAACTAGACTACAATTGAACTGGCAATAATGTAGTCAATCCACCACTTCTTGTCAAGAAGAAATGTCGGCTAAAAACCTACAGGCTGTAAAATTTGTCTTACATACCCCACGGCCATGGCGCCGAATAGCCGTCAGAGAAAACATAGCCATCAAATAGCCATAAAGATGCCTGCCCCAGAAAATATTGATAATAAAGCACTTAATTTAATAACACACAAAATTGAGACACACTATTCGAAGGCTTGGTGAAACCTCTATGTTTAATTATTAGAGAATCCTGTCCTACAACTTCTCCATAAGCTTGTAGGACAGAACTGCCACCACACTGTCAAAGAGATGACTTGTAAGACGATGGCAATCATTAGAATGAGGCTAGGTAAGACTTGCACATTATGCTGTACCAAATTTCCTGCTTGCTAATTGTTGTATAAGTTCAAAATACAAATGAAAGTGGGCTTCTTTACACCACCACTGAAGAAAGGCTTGGTACCCCTTTTCGCCAAACTCATTTCTAATGCTTGGCGAAGCTGCTATGTGATTTATTGCTGACAACAATTCTTCGTCGTCGCGATAAACAAACCCACCGCCGCTGTCGTGGACAACCTCTGGTAAAGCCCCAAGGTCACGAACAATGACAGGTGTTTTTCTAGCAAAAGATTCTATGATTATGATTCCGAAGGTTTCATAGGTAAGAGAAGGGACAAGGCAGGCAAGCGAGTGAAAATACAAAGCGCCGAGTTCTCGCTGAGGTAATGCGCCAAGGAATTTTATGCGTGGGTTATCTGCTGCCAAAGCGCGCAGTTGGTCTCCAAAAAGTCCTGTTCCTGCGACTAAAAGGTCATACTCTTCTACGCGCTTCCAGGCTTCAATCAAAGTTTGCAACCCCTTGATTTCTTCCAATCGCCCAACAAAAAGAAAATACGGACGTTCTTGCGGACGTGGTCCGGGGTTTTGCCAATCTTGATCCACTCGGTCAATAAAATAAGGAAGATGCCCCACGGGTTGAGGAAATCCGCGTTTGGCATGCATGTCGGCTGTAAAGCGGCTGGGCGAAACGAATTGGTCAATATGCTTGCTGGTTCTTTCCAGCATTCCAGTGTATCGCCAAAGCTGAGGAGGGCGTTTCGCCCGGATTGTGCAACGCAAACACTCAGGCTTTTCGCAAGGACGGCTATTAAATTTCCATAGCACATGCATAGGACAAATCAGCCAATGCTCGTGAGTGGTGTAAAGCTTGATAGCGTTTCCGTGTTCCGGCTCCCAAGTCAGAAGCTCTGGCCCAAGCAATGATGTGTTGTGGTAATGCAGAACATCGTAGGGTTTACTGGCGAGTAATTCGCGTATGGCATGTTGTTTCAAATACGGGCGGCCGGTTTGCTGAGTTAACAAAGGCGATAACCACTTGTAACCGCTTCGCAAACCATGCACTTTCACATTTGGATGGTCGGCGAATTTTATTTCCGGTTCCCCCGGATGAAGCAGATGGTAAGAGTCAATGCAATGAACTACGTCAACGTGGTGACCTTCGTCGCCCAGCGCATGGCAAAGCCGATGCAGATACATCGCATCGCCGCCAAAACTGTATGGTGGGTAGAATGTGGTGAAGTGTAAGAAGTTAAGAGGCCGATTTGTCACGCAATCACCTGCCTTATCAACCCTATCATTTGCCGGGCGGCGGCTTCCCAGGTCAAATCAGCGGCCGCGGTCAAACCCGCTGTTCGCATTTGTTGACGCAAACTTTCAGATTCCAGAACACGAGTCAATGCGGCATCCAATTCTTCCTGGTTTGCAGGGTTGATAAAAATCCCCCCTTCGCCAAGAAGTCCCGGCAAGGGGCTGGCTGTTGTAGCAATAACCGGGCAACCACAAGCAGCGGCTTCGATGGCGGGCAAACCGAACCCTTCGATTAACGAAGGCAGCACCAATACACTAGCAAAATTCAGCAAGGCAACCAGTTCTTCGTCTGGCAGGTAACCTGTGAAAATAACCCGACTGGCGATGCCGAGTTCTGAGGTTTGGTGTTTGATCCCGGCATGGCAACTGTGAAAGACCTCTTTTTCGTATTCACCAACCATCACCAGAGTTGCATCTGAAAAGCTGGGGTGTTCGACAACTTTGGCAAACGCCGTAACCAGCGATTCCAAATTCTTGTGCGGGCTGAAACCTCCCACATAAACGACCGTGCGATCAGTGCCGTTAATTCCCAAATCAATTAACCGCTTTGTCGGGCCAGGGTCAGGCAAAACTCTAAAAACAGGGTCGCTGGCTTCGCCAACGACGAAAACTTTGTCAGGCGAAGTCTTGAAATGTTTCAATATGCCCTGTCGTGAATAGTCAGAAACCGTCACTATGGCATCGGCCTGCCAGCGCCCAAGCGCGACTTTGCTTTTCCAAAACATACGCGAAGTGAAATTTGGCAGCGTCAGTTGCGGATAAGTTTCAGCAATCACATCGTGGATCATGACGATTTTTTTGGCGCGACTGATGACCGGAACATAGCTGTAAACGGTCGGAAACAGCAACAGATCGAAGCTGGAATCAGACATTGCGCGGCTCATGCGCAGCATGTCCATTGCTGAGCGGTGACCATTGGCAGCAGTGGCAACAGCGGTCGGAGCGTCAGTGCTGACCATCTGAACTTTGGCTTCCGGCGGCATCTTGTCGCCTAAGTCAACCGAGTCAACAAACAAAGTGTATTGATTGCCACTGTCCAGCGGGATCAGCGCATTCAGCAAAGCCCGTGCGTGACGACCATAGCCACGATTATTCTGCCGACTTGTTGCATCAACACCAATTTTCATACAGCTTTCCTCTCAAGGGGCAGACCTCCCAATACATAAGCTCTACAGAGCACTCGCGTCTACAAAATCGTTTGATACCAGGCAATCGCTTCCTTCAGGCCTTCTTCAAGCGAATACTTCGATTGCCAGCCGAGCATGCTTTTGGCTTTGGCGCAGCTCAGATATTGTTTCTGAATCTCGCGACTGGCTTCATTCATGACTTTAGGAACCAAGTGCGTTTTGCCTGTTAGTTTCAGAATTTCATTAACTAATTCAAGCACCGACACCGGAGTTTCAGTGCTGAAATTGAACGCCTGACCGTTGAACTTTTCATCCGGTAAGCTTTCCGCCAAAGTCAGATAAGCGTCAACCGCATCACGAACGTAAAAGTAATCTCTGATGAATTTGCCGTCACTGCGAATGATCGGAGCTTCAGCGCGCAACACAGAGCGGATAGTTCCGGGAATCAACCGGTTGAAATTCAAATCCCCTCCGCCAAAAAGGTTGCCGCAGCGGGTAATCGCCACAGGTGTTTGGTAAGTGTGAAAGTAAGAAAGCGCGACGAACTCCGAGCAGCTTTTTGAAACGTCGTAAGGGTAACGACTCTGCATAGGCGCGTCTTCCGTGTAAGGCAACTGCTCCTGTTCGCCGTAGGCTTTGTCGCTGGAAGCGACAACGACTCGCACGACTTTCGGATTGACGCGACAGGCTTCCATCAGATTCCACGTTCCGCGAATGTTCGCCTCAAATGTCGAAAGCGGCGCACGCAAAGCAGTGCCAACAATCGTTTGCGCGCCAAGATGAAAGACCGAATCAATTTCGTATTCGTTCAGCGCGCGCGCCAGCGTGTCGTAATTTTCCAGTTCGCCGCGAACGGCGTTTACTCGCCCGACTGCTCCTGAATTCACCAGACGGCTTTCAGGAACCCAATCTCGTATCAGACAAGTGACGTTCGCTCCGCGCCGCAACAACTCTTCGGTCATCCACGACCCCAGCAAGCCTGTCGCTCCGGTGACAAAGACATTACGGCGATTCCAAAAATTCATTCCCAAACTTTCCAAGGTGCCCTCCCGTCGCTCCACAATGATTCAAGTAAAAGTTTTTCGCGTAAGGTATCCATAGGTTGCCAAAATCCCTCGTGCCGAAAGACCATTAACTGCTGGTCAGCGGCCAGCCGTTCCAGTGGTTCGCGTTCCAGCACCGTTTGATCGTCGGCCAGGTAATCGAAAATGCCCGGCTCAAAAACGAAGAAACCGCCATTGATCCAGCCTTCGCCGGTTTGGGGCTTTTCGCGAAAATGGGTGACCCTGTCGCCATCCAATATCAGTTCGCCGAACCGAGCAGGAGGTCGTACAGCCGTAACCGTCGCCAGTTTGCCGTGGGAGCGATGAAACTCCACCAACGAGCGAACATCCACGCTACCCAGACTGTCGCCGTATGTCACTAAAAAAGCTTCGTCTCCGATCAATCGCTTGAGCGCCAAAATTCGTCCGCCTGTCATTGCATCCAAACCGGTATCAATTGCTCCAATGCGCCAATCCAATCGGTTGGGATTGACGATCTTCATCGAACGGTCGCTGAGGTTGATGACGTAATCGCTGTTATGAATGAAGTAGTTGTGAAAATACTCCTTGATGATTTCGCCCTTGTAACCGCAAGCCACCAGAAAATCCTTGAAGCCGTGATGGGCGTAAATGTTCATGATGTGCCACAGCATCGGCTTACCGCCGATTTCGACCATCGGCTTCGGACGAACCGTAGTTTCTTCGGCCAGCCGCGTGCCGCGACCACCAGCTAAAATCACAACTTGCATTTCACACCACCGTCGTTTCAGGAATCGGAATGATAAATTTGCCGCCGCGAGCTTTGTATTCACTTTGCTGGCGCATAATTTCCTCACCAAAGTTCCAGGCCAGAATCAACAGATAATCCGGCTGCTGTTCCAGCAAAGTCGAAACCGGCAAAACCGGTATGTGCATTCCAGGCGTGTACATCCCCAACTTCATCGGATTTTTGTCCACCACATAAGGCAGCAAGTCAGTCGTGATCTGGCAGTAATTCAGCAACGTGTTCCCCTTGGCAGCCGCGCCATAACCGGCGACCGTTTTGCCTTCGGCTTTCAAGCTAGTCAACAAATCAAGCAACGATTCGCGGCTGCGTTCGACGCTTTTGGCCAATTGTTCGTATCGCCCCAAACTGGTGAAGCCTTTGCTTTTCTCTTCTGCTGCCCAATCCAAAACCTGAGCCGAATGGTTCTGATGAACTTCCTGATGTCCGGCGTGCATTCTCAAAGAGCCACCATGAATCGGGACGTGATCCATTCTGACAATCACCAGTCCGGCGAATTCGCACAAACGCATCAGCGAGTTGACTGAAAAATAACAGAGATGTTCGTGATAAATCGTGTCGTATTCCGTACGGTTGAGCAGGTCACCCAGGTAAGGCATCTCGATGATGACCAAACCGTCTTCGCCAATAACTGCTTTGCAGCCGCGCAGAAAATCCTGTGTGTCGTCAACGTGAGCCAGCACGTTGTTGCCTATGACGGCTTTGGCCGCGCCATACTCCGCGCGAATTCTCTGAGCAGTGGCAAGGTTGAAAAATTCATTAACCGTCTCAACCCCGTTTGCGCGAGCCATTGCCGCAACATTGGTCGCCGGATCAACTCCAAGAGTTTTAACACCAAGTTCCTGAAAACACCGCAACAGACTGCCATCGTTGCTGGCGACTTCAATCACCAGATCATCAGCCGTCAACCGCTGCATTTCAGTCACCGACTTGGCGTAGCCACGATTGTGCTGAGCAATGGTTTCAGAAGTTCCGGTCACGTAAAGGTAATGACGAAACAGAACTTCAGGGTCAACCACGTCGGGGATTTGCACCAGCGAACAGGTTTCGCAGAAATGCGTGTCGAGTGGAAAGAATTGCTCCTCAACGAATTCGTCCGGTGACTTCAAGAAAGAATTCGCCAGAGGTTGCGACCCTAAAGGCAAAAAAAGCCTGAGGTTCTTTTCACCACAGGCTCGACAAGTTTCTCTTCGATGATAAACAGGTGATTTAGACATATAAAATTGGTGCAGTACCGCGCGCGTGAGCAAGCGGCGAAGTTCAGGCGGCGATGCGCGCCTTGTCGGTCTTTGGCGTCGAGTTCAGGTTTCGACGCCACCTGGGCATTTCGGTAGAAAAGCGAAAGATCATCAGGTTGCGCAGAAATTCCCAGCAGGTCATTACACGAACATGAGAAAGTCCGTTGCCACGCATCCGGGCGAAGACGTTGAACTCGAGCACGCGCAACCCCAAGTAATGAGCCTTGATGACGATTTCGGGGTCCAGAAACCAATTCTTCGATTTCAAATCCATCGCCATAATCACATCGCGCGGCAGGATTTTCGGGCTACCGTTCACGTCAATCGAACCTAGCCGAGGCCACAACGCGCGCACCATCAAGTTGTACGTGACCGAAACAACTTTGCGCCATAAACCGTCCATTCGGAATCGTCGCCGAACTTTGGCCAGCACGTTGCCGTTTGTGGTTTTAATCGTGTCGAAAAGCGCAACCACGTCTTCGGCATCAACTTGTCCGTCGCACGGAATCATCCCAATCCAGGGAGCGCGGCAAAGCTTGATTCCGGTCAGGATGCCGTTGCCATATCCTTCGTTGATTTCGACGCGGTGGTAAACATCTCGCCGGTTCGGTCGCGCGAACCGTTATCCACTGCAATCAGTTCCAGCCGGATGCCGGCGTTTTTGAACGCCGCGGTGAATCTGGGAATGGTGTAACCGATGATGTCCTGTTCGTTGTAACAAGGCATCACGAAGGAAAGTTCAGGTTCTGAAACGCGTGTATAAGCTTCCATGATCAAACTCCGAATAGAATGTCTGTTGGTTGCGTCCGGGATAAGCCGGAAAGATTCACAGTGCGCTTACCTGGCAAGCACGCTTGAATTTGCCTGCTCGAAATTTTTTGTTCGCTGAATACCTTCGGCAATGCCTGTCGGTGGAATCCAACTGATCGTCCGCCGCAAAAGATCAACTGTGACGTTGTCGTGTTGCATCTCTTCCGAACGAGTTGGAATCAAGCCGAACTGCAATTTGTTTTCGGGGATGTTCAGGGCTGAAGCCGCAGTTTCGACGAAGTTGCGAACAGTCGTCAATCGTCCCGTAGCTAGATTCACAATTTCGCCCGGCTGCAATTCAGAAACCGCCAGACGCAACAATCCTTCGGCAACATCTTCGACGTAAGTAAAATCCCTCTTCTGTTCGCCAACGGTCAGTGGCAAAGTTTCGCCACTGGCTGCGGCTTTGAGTAACGACGGAAACAAACGCCCATCGTGTTCACCCGGGCCGTAAACAGTAAACAAACGAGCGGTGATGCCTTTGACGCCGAGTTTGCGGCAAAACTGTGACAAGAGGTTTGTGCCCATCAGCTTGGATTGGCCGTAAAGTGTGGTCGGATTGGGCGCTGAATCTTCGGCCAGATTGCCGCCGATTTCTCCGTATTCCAGAGCCGAACCGACATGAACTATCTGCTGTCCCGGCCAGTCCGGGTTTGGATTTAACGCCATCGCCTTGCAGATGGCCTCAACCAAATCGGCATTGATTCGGTAAGCCGCCTCTTCGTCCCGCTCTGAACGATCAACCCCGTAACCCGCCAGATTGAAAACAGCATCGGGTCTGATCTTTGCAATCAATTCGCCGACTGAATCCAGACGAAGCAGGTCGGCTTCAATAATTTCACCGCTAATTTCGTAATCGGAAAAAACTCGCCTCGCTGATTCCGAATCACGAACTATCAGGCAAGGCCGCGCTCCAATCTGACAAACCAGCCGGGAAACCCATCGGCCAATAAAGCCTGAAGCCCCTAAAACAAAGACTCGCGTTTCTGAATTCAAAACCACTTTTCGTTAGCTACTTTGGAGTGCTGCGCCTTTGGCGTAGCTTTGATAATCGTAAGACACGCCAAAGGGGCGAAACGCTCCATTTTCAATTCACAGCGATGGAAGTCAGGTTGGTAGTTTTTCGGTTTAACTTAATAGCAACAGGAACCGAATTGCCGACGGGGGCATTTGCAGGAATAACAACGTTCAATTGCCACAAGCCGACAAAACCAGGTGTCAATCCGCTGAAACTGACCGTCGCGGGGACACCTCCAATTGTGACAATCGGCGTCGCCTGAGTTGCATAAGTCGGACTGGCAGGGGTCGCCGCTCCCGAAGTCGGCGTCAAAGCCTGCCCATTGTCCACATTCTTGAACTGGCCGCCGGGGCCGTTGGCAAAGAAAGTTACAACTCGCCCGCGCGCTTCAGGTCTGGCTATTGAGTTTTGCGCCGGGTCGCCGTTGAGCGAAAAATCCTGATTGATGGCGACCGCCTGGCCTTTGCCTGTGGCGGCAATCGTGAATACGCCCGGAGCCACCGTGCCAACAATCAGGTAGCCGGTAGCAACTGTCAGGTTGTTGTTAAGAATTTCAACTTTCGCCAGACCTGCCTGAGTCTGATACGGAACCTGATAGTTGATTTGAAAAGCTCCTGCGCCTTGCCCGCCGCCCACGCCGACGAAAAACAGATCAGGTAGCCGGTAGCAACTGTCAGGTTGTTGTTAAGAATTTCAACTTTCGCCAGACCTGCCTGAGTCTGATACGGAACCTGATAGTTGATTTGAAAAGCTCCTGCGCCTTGCCCGCCGCCCACGCCGACGAAAAACAGAGGAGCCAGAACGTTGTTCACCCTCACTGAAACATTCGACAGCGTGGTCGGCAGCGGAGTTGAACTTGCCGACACCGTGACATTGGTTCCAACCGGAAAGCCCGTTCCGAATGCGGCTTCGATCTGGCCCGGCGAACTGGCCCTGGCATAGCTGGAAGCATCAACCGAAATCACTGCTGGCGAAGATTTGCCGTAAACCGTGATCACGCCATCGCGCGGTATGTTGGTGGTCAGCGATTGCCCGGCGCTGATTGTCGCGTCGGCAGCATCAATATCGTATTGAGTGGGTGTGGTGTATTTGATTCCGTAGGTTCCTGCTGGCAAGCCCTGAAAAACCAGGTTGCCGCCGCCAAAAGCCCTGGTCACAACGACAAATTTCCCGTCAGTGTTGACGAAGGCCGCAGGTTCATAAGCGCCGACCGTAGAGGTGGCGTTGATACGCAACGCTCCGGCGCGGATAAAGCGAAAGTATTGCCGCAGGAATTTCCCACGGCTTCCGAAAGTCAGCGTGGGACTGTTTGGATTGCTGTCGTGGACGTCGTAATAGGCGCTGCCATCGTCGCTGCCTCCAAGCGGGAAGGCCAACGCGAATTGCTCCCAGGAAGAATTGTTTGCAATCGTCAGGTCTGCGTGCAGATCGTGGTAAGTCCCTCCGATGTATTCCAGGTGAGCAGTGTCAATCTTGTATTGCGCCCCTCGGCTGGCAAATCCCTGCAATGCTGAATCAGTCGCTCCGCCGTACCTATGATAAGAAACTTCGGAAATGAACTGTGTAACTCCGGGAATTTGAATCAACTGATCGAAGTAAGGCAGCGAGTTGAACATACTGGTGCAGGACGGAGCGACGAAATCCGGGTTGAAACCGTTTGCCTTCAAACGATTCCCTGCGGCAACCAGGCAATTGCCGATCTGTGTTCCATTCCAATTGGCTTCTGTGTCCGGTTCCAGAATCATTTCGACCGAATCAGGCACAAAACCATATTTGTCGCGCAGATGAAGAAATGTAGCCAGAATGAATTCTCCGAACTCTTCGGGCGCGTTTTTGTGCTCAAAAGTCGAAGATTTGAAATCAACGTTGCAAAGATTCAGATAAAGCTTTTCGCCCCGGGCAGCCAGACGCTGTTTGATCGGGATGACGACATTTTCAATATTGAAATCTATTTCAGCGAACTGAAAACCATTAGGGTTGATGACCTGTGAATCATTGTTGTCGTTGATGATTTCATAAAAATGGTTTTTGTAATCGTCAAAATTGATCTGCCCGTTGACGTAACGGGT
>JBGAPB010000312.1:0-7514 GCA_044221525.1 Blastocatellia bacterium
AAGGCCGATCAGATGGCGTTGATCGCTACGATTTCGGAATTGATTATTCCAACCGATGATCATTCGCCCGGCGCAATCGCTGCCGAGGTTCCTGCCTTCATTGATTTGATGATCAGTGAATCGCCAGCCGAAACCAAAAAGCTGTGGACTGACGGTTTGACTGCGGTTGACGCAAAAAGCCAGTCGGCGAATGGCGCGGCATTCAATAAGGCTACAAAAGAAAAACAAATCGCCCTGCTGACCGAAATCAGCAAGAACGAAGCCAAGCCTTCGACGACGGAAGAGAAATTCTTCAAGGCGATCAAGAACATGACGATTGACGGTTATTACACCTCGAAAATCGGCATCCATCAGGAATTGCAGTACAAAGGCAACACTTACTTGAAAGAGTTCAAAGGCTGCACTCATCCCGAACATCAGGGCTGAGCTTCCAGGTCGAAGCCAATGCAACAGACAGTTCACCTGCTGGCCTAAGTCTCCTGCGAGGCTTAGGCCAGAGTTACTTTTTATCTATGGAATCTGAAATAGCAGTGACCGGCATCCTGATAGCGATGCTGGTCGTCACCGCAACCGCCAAAAGCGCACTAGACGAATTGAGCGACGTCAGCCTGAGATTGCTGGCTGGCGAGGCCGAAGAAACTCCGCACGCCGATTTCTGGCGCTCGATTCTGGAGCATTACCACCAACTCAGCTTTACGCTCACATTCGGCATTCACCTTTCGATAGCTTCGATTGCAATTTTAATCAGCGGCCTTTCTCTGCGCATTTACCCGCAGCATTTTCTGATGGCTTCGTTCGGCGGAATGATTCTGACCGTCATCGTTTTTCGCCAGATCGTGCCGTTGATTATTACTCAAAATGACCCGCAACGAACGCTGCTCAAATTGCGCTGGCCGCTGAGCATTCTTTGGCCGGTGCTGGGCGCAATTGCTCATCCGCTTTATCGCAGCTTGCGCGGTTTGCAGCGTGATCCCGCAACTCCGGCACAGGCTCAGACAGTGGCCGAAGCCAACGGCGACGATGCCGACCAGCTTCAAGCATTTCTGCACGTGGGCGAAGAGGAAGGCATCATCGAAGAAGAAGAAGGCGAAATGATCCAGAGCATCATTCGCTTCAGCGACCGCACAGTTGATGAAGTGATGACTCCGCGACTGAAGATTATCGCCGTCGAAGCCAACGCCAGCATTGAACAGGTTCGCAATCTGATGATCGAATCGAAGTATTCACGATTGCCGGTTTACCGCGAACAAATAGACAACATCGAAGGCGTCATTTACGTCCGCGACCTGCTCAGGTTTTGGGCCAGCGGAGAATCCAGCAGCACAGCCATCGAAATCGCCCGGCTCCAACCATACGAAGTGCCGGAATCGAAGGCGATTGATGATTTGCTGCGCGAAATGCAGAAAGCCAAAGTCCAAATGGCCATCGTTATTGACGAATACGGCGGGCTGGCCGGGCTGGTCACCCTGGAAGATTTGATTGAGGAAATCGTCGGCGAAATCGAAGACGAAGACGAACCCGAACCGCAAGCCACCGAAGTCGAAATCGTCAAGGAAACAGACGAATGTTGTGTGGTTCGCGGCGATGTGGAAATCGGAAAAATCGAACGCGAATTCAACATTGAACTCGCAGCAGACGATTTCACCACCATCGCCGGATTGGTCATTGGCCAATTCGGCCACCTGCCAACCGTCGGCGAAAGCGTGGAATTTCGCGGACTCCGCTTTGAAGTTATAGAAGCCAACGAACGCCAGGTTTCCCGACTCCGAATTCAAAAACTGACACAGGAAGCCGGCGATTCTGGCAAATCGGCTGAAAGCCTGATTAGTAGGCCCGCTAACGGAAAACTCACAACCGGCAAACTTGCCAATGGTCATTGAAACAAACCTTATGACTGAAAACCACAAATCCGGCTTGGTCGCGCTGATTGGTCGCCCCAATGCAGGCAAATCAACTTTACTAAATGCGCTGGTCGGCGAACACATCGCAGCCGTTTCGGCCAAACCGCAAACCACTCGCACGCGCATTCAAGGCATCATCACCCGCCCCGAAGGCCAGATAGTTTTCGTGGACACTCCTGGAATTCACAAACCCGGTTACCAGTTGAACCGGCGAATGATGCAATACGTCGCCGACGCTTTGTTACAAGTGGACATCGTCTTATTGATGGTAGACGCGACTTCCAGCTTTGGTTCCGGTGACAAATTCGCGCTGGAGTTAATCAAACAAGCTGGCAAAAAGACTTTTCTGCTGCTGAATAAAATTGACCGCATGAAAGACAAGACCGCCTTGCTCCCACGGATGCAGCAATACGGCCAGGAGTATGATTTTGCCGAAATCATCCCCCTGTCGGCTCTGAAAGGCGACAATCACGAACTGCTAATCAACAAACTGCTGGAACATCTGCCCGAAGGCGAGGCTCGTTACGAAGACCCGGACGTTTTCACAGACCAGCTTGAACGCAACATCGCCGCCGAGTTGGTTCGAGAAAAGATTCTGGAATTGACCGAGCAGGAACTTCCTTACACGACAGCCGTCCGAACTGAAATGTGGACTGAAACCGAAACAGGGACTGAAATTCATTGCGTAATTTACGTCGAACGCGCTTCACAGAAACCGATCATCATCGGCAGAGGTGGCCAGATGCTGAAAGAAGTCGGCATACGCGCTCGCCGTGACATTGAAAAACTGCTTGGCCGCCACGTCCGCCTGAACCTTTTTGTCAGAGTCCAGGGCGACTGGCGCAACGATCCACACACGCTTGATGAACTCGGCATTGAAGAAAGATGATTCAGTACCGGGAGCAGTAGCGACCAGGTATCTGCACAGCTATGAACACAAAAATTTGGTACGCCGTAGAAGTTGAACTTGCCAGAGTTGCCGAAACCGCCGCAACCGCCCAGCTTTGGGCAATGAACACGACTGGCCTTGAGGTTTCCGAAGACGCTTCGGACTTCGTCACGCTGCGAGCTTATTTCGACGCCGCACCCGACGTTGAAAAGCTGCGGCAGAATATCTTGAACAACCTGAAACTGATTGATCTGCCCGACTTCGCCCTGCGCCGAGTCGAAGCCTCGACCATCGCCGACCAGGATTGGATGTCCGAGTGGAAAAAAGGCTGGGAGCCATTGGTCATAGGCGAAAAACTGGTCATCGCGCCTTCGTGGAAACTGGATCAGGTTGGCCAGACGGATAGAGTGGTCATTCAGATTGATCCCGGCATGGCTTTCGGAACAGGCACTCACGAAACTACGCGAGGCTGTCTGGAAATGCTGGAAAAATTCTGGCCTCCGACTTCCGATTCGGCTTCCCTGCTGGATGTAGGAACGGGCACAGGCATTCTGGCCATTGCCGCCTATAAACTGCTTTCTTCTCCCACAAAGACAAACGAAGAAAACACGAAGGAAAAGACAAACGGGCTTCCGCTTCATCGCGCAGCTTCGTGTAGCTCCGTAATTCAGAACTTCAGAATCACAGCCTTTGACGTAGACCCCGAAGCAATCGAAGTCGCACGCGAAAATGCCGAAATCAACGAGGTCGCAGACGACATAGAAATCGAAGTCAACAAACTCAGCAGCTATGCCGGTCAGGAATTCGATGTTGTGCTGGCCAATCTGACCGCCGATGTGATTATTCCACTTGCCGCCGACTTCCCCGCCGCGATGAAACCTCAAGGCATCTTGATCGTCTCCGGCATCTTGCGCGAACAGGGCGATGACGTAAAATCCGCGTTGTCGGCACAGCAATTCAGTTTGATCGAAGAAAAACCTGACGGCGAATGGGTGACGATGGCGTTTAGTTTGAATCATTAGCCGCACAATCAGGAGGAAAAACAATGGAAGCAATCGGCGTGATAGAAGCTAATCCTTATCAGGTTGGCGGAAGGCTCCGTGACTTGGAGCAGTTTACTGGACGCAGACGCGAAATACGTGAAGTTCTCAGCCGAGTAGCCACTATGCAGAGCGTTTCGATTTACGGCGAACGCGGCGTCGGCAAATCCTCGCTACTTTTCTTTCTGACCCGTAACGGCAAGAAGCTGCTCGGCGATACTTACTCCAAACACGAATTTTTCTACCTTGATCTTCAGGAGCCAATAGAAACGCCGGAAAAGTTTTTCGCTCAAACTTGCCGGTTGCTCTATCGCCCAACAACTTTGACGGGCAATGGTCACACCCACTCGACTTACACCAAAGACGATCTGGAAAACCTGATTGCCGACCGACAAATCGTTCTCTGCCTGGATGAATTCGAGCAGGCAGTCGAAGCCGATTTCGGCTCGGACTTTTTCAAGGCGCTGCGCCACTTGGCGCAAAGCGGAAATCTGGCGTTGGTTGTTGCCACCAAAATTCCCCTGGGAGAACTTTACCGCCACGACGAAGAAATGACCTCCGGCTTCTCGAATGTTTTCCAGAAAGTCCATTTGGGCGAATTGGAAGAGAGCGAAGCGCGCCAGCTTGTCGAAACTCCGCGCAACGGTCACCGGTTTACCGAAGACGAATGTGATTTCATTCTGGAACTGGGCAAAAACTATCCTTACAGGCTAAATCTGGCCTGCTCGTTGGTTTATGACGCCAGACAGCGCGGATTCATTGCCGGTGAAAAGATCGTCAAAAGTTTGCGCGATAGCTTGCGCTCGGAGTTCAATGCAAAACTTGCCGCTACGACCAGTGTTCAGATTGGAGCTTCTGATGGCTCGAACGCCAAACCCCTGAATGGTTCAACTGAGAAAGAACAGGCTGTGGCTGCGGCTACCGATGAAACGATTTCAGCCTCCAGTTCCGGCCCAGCCACCAGAGCCCAGCGAGCAATACGGATTTCTGTCGCGCTTTCGCTGGTCGCCGGAATAATGATGTTTTTCGCAACCAAAGACCCGAATCCGATCAGCCTAATTTTGAGCGGCGGCGTGTTGCTTGTTTCGTTGGGCTTCTTGATTGCCACGCGGATTTTGTGGCCAAAAGAAACGCGCAGAGGTGAGCAATGAGCAAATCCAAAACTCCTCCAGCCGCCACACCTTTGCCACAGCCGCTGTCGCTTTTGTTGTCTACTCCTGTCAGCGTCCAATTCGCGCCCGACGCAAACGTCAAAGTCACAGTCGTCACACCCGACAAACCGCCGTTCAAACTTAACTGGAAACTGGCAATGCTGATCTGGGCTTCGTTTACCGGATTGTCCTTTTGGTTTTTGCTCTACCAAACACACGTGCTGAATCGCACTCACTCGCCATTTCCGATTGCCCTGGCCGGTTCGCCGCTGACGGTCAAAATGGTGCATCCTCCGCGCGTCGCGTTCGGCGACGAAGTCGAGATGGACGTTGTCATCAGCAATACGGCCAACGACAGCTTTACAGGCCAGGTCGTCATTTCGCTGGAATCGGCGCATGCGCTGCCGAACGAAACGACGGCGATCAAGCTGGATGCCCTGGGCAGTCACGAAAGCAAAACGCATCGGTTGAAGTTTGAACTCGAACCCAAAGCTTGTTCGTTCTGCGGCGGCATCATCCGTGCTTCATTGCTGACTTACGCTGACAAACGGCAACTGTCGGCGACAACCGGCGCGGAAATCCCCATCGCCCGCCTGCCTTACGCTCGCTCGCTGATTTTGTGGCTGAGAAACTCAGCGCTTACCGTAGCCATCGCCGCCCTGCTCTGGGAAATGACGCGCAAACTCGTCTTCAAATGGGAGGCAAAATGATCCGAGCCGTTACCGCATTTGATTTGGAGTGCTGCGCCTTTGGCGTAGCTTTGGTAGTCGTTCAGCAATCAAGTTTTTCCCTCCGACGGCCGGGTTTAACCGACGGGCTGGCCGGACGCTCAATTTTCAGCCAATCGCAAACTAACAAAAGGACTTCCAAAGCGGTACCAGAGCTACCGCACTCCAAATTTAGACTGGAGGCGCAATGATCGAATACCTGCGCGAATGCGGACGATTGCTGAAATGGGTATTCTTCCAGCCCTCTAAGCTGCACACTCACATAAGGCATATTGCGCCGGAAATGGCCAATAAACGAATCTCGCTTGTTTGGATGCAAGAAGCCTTGCACAAGCAGAGGCTGAGACGATTTCTGAACCAAGCCTTTTCAGTGATGCTCATTCTACCGGTTGCCGTTATTGCGCTAGTTGGTTTGATTGTCATGAGTTTTGGAGGCCATTTCAATGTGTACAACAGCTTAATTGGTCTGACTGCAATGATGGTCTTCGTTACAGTCGTTGTTACGGTAACAAAAATTCGGATCGTCGAAGTTATTGTCATGGCCGGCGTCGCGGGCGGCTCACAACTAGGCATCGCTGGTGGTATAGCTGGGGGTAGGGCTTTTGCAAAGTCATCCTGAAGCGCGGTGTAGTGCCTGAAAAGCCTCTGATAAGTGCGCGCTGTAATACCTGCGCGCTTTGGCAAGGTTGTCCCAACCCAGCCAGCGCAGCAAGCCAATCAGTATGTTGTGAATGATCGCCAGGCACTCTGCGGCGACGGCGGACTTCATACGGCAACGGTCTTCGCCGAAGGTCACATCGCGGCGGTAATGCAGGCCATTTTCAATGCTCCAGTGCTTGCGGGTCAGTTGCAGCAATGTTGGCGCGTTGGCTTGCCAACCGTTGAGCGAGGTAATTCCGTAATCAATTTGCTCTGTCGTTTTCCCCGTCCGGCAATCTGTGCGCTGTCGCCGCAGAACGAAGGCTTGTGCGACCTGCGGCCAATCCAGAGTGTTCGTCACTTGCTGACTGGTCGTCAGTTGTCGCCATTCGATGCGCCCGTGCCCTTTGTCGTAAGCGGAGGTGGTTTCTGCGTCAGGCGGCAAAGACCTTGCGTCACCCAAACTGGCTGCCAGTTGTTTCCACAAAGCGAGTTGGTTTTGTTTGACCGTCCACAGATAATCGCCGCCGCCCGCAACGATCTGCTGCGACAAACAGCGTTGCGCGTGCATCGCATCGCCACTGATGATTTTGCCTGTCAAATCAACGGTTTTGAGCAAGATCGGCGCATTGCTGATTTCATTTTCTTTCGCGCCCACCGCCCGTTGCGCCACCACGCAATTGGTGGAGGCTTGTTGCAACGCTAGTAGATGGACGCCTTGGGTTGCCCCGCTCCTGCCTGTTGTGCAAACTCGGTTGTCAGCAAGCCGCGCTGCAACAAACGACGATAGGTCGAATGGTGTGGCATTCGCAGCCAATTGACTTGCACATGCTCGCGCAACCAATCGGCCTGCCCATCCGCCCAGTCGGCGATGGCGCTTGGCGTCTCCGCCTGCGCCAATTTGGCGAGCACGATAATCATCAATAACGGGAAGAACGCATAACGTATCCCACGCGGGGCACGCTGATCCGTTAAGGACGCGAGGAATTCCGCCAAACTTTGCAGCGGCGGAAGACATTCAGGCAAAGCTTGCGTATGCTGCTCCATCGAAGACCTCCATTCACTTGGGCGTGTTCGTAGACACGGCTAGAAACTCAAGTGAAAAAGGTCTTCGAGCTATTTTGTCAAGGAAACCACCACCAAAACTGACTTTGCAAAAGCCCTAT
>JBGAPB010000004.1:0-59550 GCA_044221525.1 Blastocatellia bacterium
ACAGTCAAACTGAGCATGGTTTTCGCCGCGATCATTATGGGGCTTTGTGTTTTGACGGCTCTGTTGTCCGCCGGGCTGGTACTTTTCCCGTTGCGCGAAGTGATGGACAGCATTGAACAGCTTGAATCTGAAAGCATAGTTCCCGCCGACCCGCGCCCCGTTAATGCGGAGATGCAATCCATTGCTCAGCGTTTGCGTGAACTTGGTCGCCGCTTCGCTGGGAATCGCACAGAGATCGAAGCCATACGCGACCAGTTGCAGCAGGTCGTTGGCAGTTTGTCCGAACGAGTCCTGCTGCTTGACCGCGAACGCAGAGTAATTATGGCCAGTCCGGAAGCAGAAAAAATGCTTAGTGGAGGCCGCTTCACTTTGCGAGGGCAACGACTGGCCGATGCGCTAAGTTACAGTCACCCGCTGACGGTTATTGCCGAGCGCGCTTATACCAGCGGCCAATCGCTCCAGGAAGTAGCCAACTTCCCTGTCAACGGAACCCAGCAACCGCAGACCATTGTCGCTTCGCTGCAATTGTTTGAAGATCGAGGTCAACCGGCTGGGGCTTTGCTGACACTGAGAGACTTTGAAACCTTACAACGGCTGGAA
Source organism: Blastocatellia bacterium (assembly GCA_044221525.1). Classification (GTDB taxonomy): domain Bacteria; phylum Acidobacteriota; class Blastocatellia; order RBC074; family RBC074; genus RBC074. The sequence goes on from JBGAPB010000004.1 coordinate 601, forward strand.
ACTCAATTGGATTTCGCCACCAAGCTGGCCGCGCTCAATCGCATCACCGCCGGAGTCGCCCACGAAGTTAAAAACCCGCTGCACGCGATGGTGCTGCATCTGGAACTGCTGGGCGCAAAGATGGATGCCGGGCTTGATCCGAAACCTCACGTTGACATTCTGATGAGCGAAGTCAATCGCCTGAAACGAGTCGTCCAGACTTTCCTGGATTTCACACGGCCGGTTGAAATGAAGCTGGCTCAGGTTGACGCCAACGTGCTGTTGCGCGAAGTCGTTCTGCTGGCTGCGGACGCTCGCGCTCAGGGCGTTGATATGGAAGAGCATTACGGCAAAGGCCCGCTGGTCATCAAAGCCGACCCTGATCTGCTGAAACAGGCCATACTCAACATCATCATCAATGGCTGTCAGGTCATGCCGTCCGGCGGCAAACTGCACGTCGAAACTGGGCACGACGACGAAGATCATGTTTTCATCTCCATCACCGATCACGGCCCAGGCATTCCCGAAGACGCCCGCGACAAGATTTTCAATCTCTATTACACGACCAAACCAAAAGGCAGCGGCATCGGCCTGGCTCAAGCCTTCCGCGCCGTTCAGCTACACAACGGACGCATCAAAGTCGAATCCGAAGTCGGAGCCGGAACCTGTTTCCGCATCATCCTTCCAGTCGCCGCCTAAAGAAAAAGACAAAAACTCTTAGCAGTATATGCTTCAGGCTACTCTGGCCCCTAAGCCAGATAACCCAGGTGTTCGCGGTCGTTTTCGATCAGCGCGTCAATCAATTTACTGGCTGGTTGCCATTGGCCAATCAGCGGGTAAGTCATCAACGCCAGTTTGGCCAGTTCAGCCGACTGTTCGGTTGCCGCGCGAATCGCCAGCCGCTCGTACTCTTTTACTGATTGAACCAACCCGCGAACCGAATCGGGCAAAGCTCCAACCTGGATCGGTTGAGCGCCGTTTCGGTCAATTCGGCAAGGCACCTCAACCACATCGTCGGCTTTTAAGTCAGATATGGTCCCGTTGTTGGCGACGTTGACGACCACAGTGGATGCGTTGTCGCTGACCAGCGCAGTCATCACATCCAGTGCAATTCGGTGATAACCGGTGGCGGCAGTGAATGGGTCTTCTTGTTGTTCAACGCCAGATTGAAAAGCGGAGCCGGCTTCAGCTTCGAGTTTCATATAAGCGCCGGAGCGCCGCTGCAGATAATTGCTGTAAATCTCAAGAGCTTCAGCAAAACGACAGGCTTCGATTTCAGTGTGTAGCTGGCCAAAAAGATTGGCGTTGAGTTTGACAATTTCTTCGCCACGACTCGCCCCGGCTTTTCGCTGGTTTGCCAGCGCGCGTTGTTGTTCGTAATAAAAGAACAGGTACTCGCTGGGAATCAACGCCATCGCACGAATCATTGCCGGGTCGAACAGGTCGGCATGATAAAGACTGCGTAACATCGCTTTATCGTTCAGTAACCTGGAAGTAACATCTTCGCCGTTCAAAGTAACTCTTTGAATCCATCCCAGGTGATTCAGCCCAAAATAATCACAGTTCACCTTGTCGGGCGGCGCTTCCAAAGCCATAGCGATACGATGAAACATTTCGCTGGGCGTGTCGCAGATGCCGATCAACTTCAGATTGGTGTGAGCCGACAATGCCTGGGTGATCAATCCTGCCGGATTGGTGAAGCTGATGAACCAGGCGTCCGGCGCAAGTTGTTCGACAACGCGGGCATGTTCCAACGTGACTGGAATCGTTCGCAAAGCCATTGCCAATCCGCCCAGACCGGTGGTTTCCTGACCAGCAATACCGTGTTCTATCGAAAGCCGTTCGTCTCGCGCGCGAGCCGCGATGCCGCCGACGCGAATGCTGCTGATGACGAAGCTGGCCCCCGCCACGGCTTCTTCGATTGTGCGGGGATTTGTGATTTGAACTCCGCCGTCAAGCTGGTTGGCTACCTGGCGGGAAAGCGCGGCTATCAATTCGACGCGCTGGCGGTCAATATCAAAAAGAGCGATTTCGTTGAGGCTCAGTTGCTGCTGAGCCTCAACCAATCCATGAACGAGAAGCGGAGTGCGTATTCCGCCTCCGCCAATGATGGTGACTTTGTTCATCGTTTATCTGGAATTACCAGTTGATCTTCGCCGGAAAGAATTCGGAAACCAGTTCTTCGTAAAAGGGGCGTAACTCAGTCAGATTCGGCTCGACTTCGCATTTTGAATACAGGTCGTAAGGATTGAATGCCCGCACCCATTTCAACGCTTCTTCATCTTGTTCGTTCAACAGGTGCTGGTAAGCGCCTTCGCGGTGAATCGGGTAACAGGAATGGTAACGAAGCATGTACAAAGCTTCTTTGGGAAGGTACGGTTTAGTTACCAGGTAAAGGTATTCATCGTGTCCCCAGGACAGGTGAATGTTTTCCAAACCGCAGCCAGGTTCGTAAATACCGTTGGGAGTTTGGTATTTCGAGTTTTGAAAATCCGGGTTGTCGGCGAATAGTTCGCTATAAACGATTTTGTCCGAATAGGCGCAGCCGACAGGGAAAGTATCCCCCACGACAGCCCATTGCGGCTCGTCGAATAAATAAAGAACTTTGCCCAGATCGTGAATCAATCCGGCCAGTATGAACCAGCGCGGGTGGCCGTCCTGTCGTATGGCTTCGGCGGTTTGCAGCGCGTGGATTATTTGCGGCAAAGCAAGGTCGGGATCGCTGTCGTCAACGAAACTGTTCATCTTTTCCAGGGCATCCCAGATTCCCATTTCCAGTTTGTTGAGCTGGGAATACTCGGCCTTTTTCGCCAGTACGAAATCCAGGGTCTGTTTGGTGTGATTTTCCCGGTAAAGCTCTCTTACACAATCTCGCTGTGCCGAGGCATAGTTTCTGAAGTTATCGGTGTCGCTGATGCTGCTCAAAAATGAAGCGGAGGCATCAGCCGGAATAAAGTTTGGATGAATGGCTACAGACATATTCTTACTCCTTATGAAATTGATAATTGGCGGAGCGCAGTGATCAATTGCGGTACGGCCAGATAATACTACATCGTCCTGTAAACCACCTTGCCATCAAATATAGTCAGCACAACTTTGGTTTCGTGAATTCGCATCGGTTCGATTTTGAACAGGTCTTGCGAAAAAACGATGATGTCGGCCAGTTGCCCCGGAGCGATACGGCCTTTGATGCCTTCTTCAAATGAAGCGAAAGCTCCGGTTTGAGTGTAAGCCCGCAATGCATCAACTACGCTAATTCGTTGTTGAGGAATCCAGCCTTTTGGCGGCTGCCCGTCAATTGTTCGGCGATTCACGGCGTTGTGTATGCCGCGAATCGGATCAAGGCTGATCGAAGCAGGCCAGTCGCTGCTGTAAACCAACCGGACTCCGGCTTTCAGCATTGATTGCCAGGCAAAGGCAAACGGCAAGCGGTCAGCTCCAACGGCTTTTGACCAAACATCGGTCGTGCCGGGGTCGGCATGTATCGGTTCCATTGAAGCCATGACGTTCAGTTTGGCAAAGCGCGGAATGTCGGTTGGCGAAACGGTTTCAATGTGTTCGATGCGGTGACGGTTGAAACCTCGATTGTTAGTTTTCAAGGCGATTTCGTAAGCGTTCAGGGCTTCGCGAACGGCGCGGTCGCCGATGGCGTGGGTGTAAATTTGAAAACCGAGCTTGTCCAGTTTCACCACCAGATTGCTGTAAATGTCTGGCGGCATTGTGGTTTCACCGAACGGATTACCAGATTCCGGCGGCAGGTCTGAATATCGTTCGATCATCGCAGCCGTATGAGATTCGATGACTCCGTCCAGGACAAACTTGACCGAAGCCGCGCGCAGCATCGGGTTCAAATCATATTTGTTTTTCAGTTCAATGAAGGCTTTGATCTGTTCGTCGGTCGTTCTTTCGCCGACTGAAAAGGCCATAGAATAACGCGAGGTCAATTCCCCGTTTTTCAGCAGTTCTTCGTAAAGCGAAAATTCATTGGGCGAACCGCTGGCATTTTGCAGGCTGGTAATACCCAGCGAGCGGGTCAGTTTCAAACCTTGACGCAAAGCATCCAGTTGTTCCTGCCGAGTCGGTTCCGGCAACAAACGCCTGACCAGACTTTGAGCGCCTTCTTTCAATGCGCCGGTCGGTTCCCCGACGGCATTGCGGACAATTTCTCCGTAGCCGGTAAATTTTGTTTGACTGGTGATTCCAGCCAGTTCCAGAGCTTTGGAATTTGCCCAACCGCTGTGGCCGTCATAAGCGCTCAGGAAAACCGGTCGGTCTTTGATGATCGCGTCCAGATAAATCTTGGAAGGCAATCCGCCCGGGAATGGCGTATATTCCCAACCTCGCCCGGTGATCCATTGTTTGTCAGGATATTTTTTGGCATAAACAGCTATGCGTTCGACCATCTCGGCAACTGTTTTGGCACCGGTCAGATCAACCTGATTCAACCCCATCGCTCCGCCCAGAAAATGAATGTGAGCGTCGTTGAATCCGGGCGAAGCCAAACGTCCGGCCAAATCAATTACCTGGGTTTTCGGACCAATCAGGGGTTTAATTTCAACCGTTGTGCCGATGCGAACAATTTGGTCGCCACGAATTGCCAGTGCTTCGACCACTGAATTGGCATCGCCGCCAGTCCAGATTCGCCCATTTGTCAGAACCAAATCGGCGATCTCCACTTGCGGAGCCTGGGCTGCCAACGAAAATTGGGAGGGGAAATAAGCGAGGATGGAAGAAAACGAGACACAAAAAGCGATTAATAGTCGGAACGAAAGTTTCATATTTTGACCATTCAGGGTTTGCCCTTCTTAAAAGTTTACGGCAGGATTTTTCATCGGTTCGACTGGGATTGCAACGGGAGTAAAAAAAACATTCCTGCAACTGACTGACTCTAAACACCGTCTCCATTCTCAGTTACCCTTATATCAGCAAAGCCGAGTCCTGTTGGGTTCCGTCACCCTACTGGCGCTAATCGGCGATGCTTTCGGAAACCGTTACAGACTGACTTAATTCTCAAAATCTTTATGCAGAAACTAGCAGAAATTTGTATTGAACGTCCTGTGTTTGCGGCAATGATCATCCTTGCATTGGTGGTCGTTGGCGCTTCGAGCTATTTCAAGCTCGGAGTTGATCGCTTCCCGGCAGTGGATATTCCAACTGTGACCGTCCGAGCCAACCTGCCAGGAGCTTCGCCTGAAGAAGCAGAAGCCGTTATAGCCCAGACGCTTGAAGAAGCCGTCAACACGGTTGAAGGCGTCGAACAGCTTCGCTCGGTGTCCAGTCAAGGCAGAGCTTTTGTCATGGCGACATTCAATTTGAACCGCAACATTGACGACGCGGCTCAGGACATACGTGACCGCGTTCAAGGTGTGACGCGATTGTTTCCACCGGGAACCGATCCTCCAATCGTGCAAAAATTCGACAACGAACGTCAGGGAATCATGACAATTGCGCTGTCGTCGAACCGCTCCATCCGCGAATTGTCGGAGCTGGCCGAAAACGTCGTCAAAAAACAGCTTGAACGGTCGAATGGAGTGGGTGAAATCAATGTTTCTGGTGGAACGGTTCGTTCGATCAATGTCTGGGCGGATTCCGACCGGTTGGCAGCTTATCGAATACCAATCACTCAAATCAGAAACGCCATTGTACGGCAAAACTCCGATGTGCCAGGCGGCAACGTTGATGCCGGACGCCGCGAATTGAGTCTGCGAACCATGGGGCGCGTAGTTGACCCAGGCAGCTTCAATGATCTGGTTGTCACCACCATTAATGGTTCCCCCATTCGCATTCGTGACGTTGGTTACGCCGAAGACGGAACCAAAGAACCGCGCTCGGCTTCGCGACTGACAGACCTCAGCAAAGTAGGCGACGATCCAAAAGCGCGCGCTCAGGTCCAGGCAATTCCTTCGGTGACAATCGGAATTCAACGCCAGACGGGTGCGAACACAATGGCGGTCATCGAAGACGTGAAGAAAAATCTGAGCGTAGTTCAGGCGCAATTGCCTCCGGATGTGAAGTTGGAGGTAATCAACGATCAATCGCGTTACATCAAAAACGCCCTTGACGAAATCAACGTCCATTTGATTCTGGGCAGTATTCTGGCTTGTCTGGTGGTTTTTCTATTCATGCGTTCCTGGCATGCGACGGTAATTGCGGGCATAGCCATTCCGACTTCTGTTATTTCGACTTTCGGAATGATGAAGGCACTGGATTTCACATTGAACAGTGTCACAATGTTGGCGCTGGTGTTGATGGTCGGCGTGGTGATTGACGACGCGATTGTCGTGCTGGAAAACATTTTCCGATACGTCGAAGAAAAGAAAATGCCGCCAAAGCAGGCAGCAATAGAGGCAACAAGGGAAATTGGCCTGGCAGTTTTGGCGACGACGTTGTCGCTGGTCGTCATCTTCGTGCCGGTTTCGTTTATGCGTTCGATTTCCGGGCGGTTTCTGATGCAGTTCGGAATCACCGCAGCAGTGGCTATTATGGTTTCGCTGCTGGTTTCTTTCACATTGACGCCGACGATGAGTGCGCGACTGATCAGCGTTTCGGATGTCGGCCACCACGAAGACGTGGCAGCTTCGCGTCGAGGTTTTTACCGCTTCATTGATGCCGCTTACACCTGGATGCTGAAGCTGGTTTTGCGGCATCGCATTTTGGTATGGACATTGGCGCTGCTTGTAATTGCGTCGTCAGTGCCTCTTTACGGATTGATCAAACAGGATTTTATTCCCAGCAACGTGGACGAAGCGGAATTCAGCGTTAGCCTGTCTGCTCCTGAAGGAACCAGCTTAAGTTCAATGAACGAAGCCTTACAGGCAGTTGAAACCGAATTGAGGCAGATGCCGGAAATTAGGTTGATGCTGGGTCAGGCTGGCAGTTCGTTTATGGGATCGGTCAACAATGCAGACATTTATCTGCGAATACCTCCGCACGAAGAACGCACGATCAACTTCAGCAAATTCTGGGCTGGGCTGAAACGCGGCGAACCGCTGGCCGTTTTTCGTGGCAATTATTCCGCTCGCGACGTGCAGATGAAAGTCCGCCAGAGATTACGCAAATTTACTCATCTGCGACCATCCGTTCGAAATCCGCAAACGATTAACCTGGGCGGCGGCGGATTCACCGATTTGGATTTTGCTGTGCGTGGTCCGGAACTGAACGAACTTGTTAGGTATGCCAACCTGTTGCGCGAACGTGCTCCGGAACTCGGCTTGATGGACGCCGACGTGACATTGAAAGTGGATAAGCCGGAATTGAAGGTAAACATTGACCGCGCACGTGCTGCCGATCTCGGAGTGGATTCGACCGACATTGCCACTGCGTTGCGCATCATGGTTGGAGGCGATGAACGAGTTTCGCGCTTCCACGACGAAAAGATGAATGAGGATTACGACGTTCAGGTGCGATTGCAGCAGGGCGACCGCAACGACGCTGAAACCATTTCCAGACTATTTGTGCCATCTTCGCGTGGCGAAATGGTGAACCTGGAAAACGTAGTCAAGCTTGAGTCTTCCACCACCTCGTCCAGAATTGATCGCATGGACCGTCAACGCCAGGTTTCTTTGCGCGCCAACATTGCTCCCGGTTACGCGCTGGCCGACCGCATCGCAGTGCTGCGGGAAGAAGTGGCCAAGATGAACCTGCCTGCCGGTTACAACACGGCAATTTCAGGACGCGGACGCGAGCTTGAACGCACGTTCGTTGAATTCATCATCGCTTTCCTGCTTTCAATTGCGTTTATGTACATGATCCTGGCTTCGCAATTTGAAAGCGTCATTCACCCTATAACAATTTTGATCAGCCTGCCGCTGGCTATTCCATTCGCACTGCTTTCGTTGTGGGCGATGAATGACACGCTTAACCTTTATTCGGCGCTTGGAATTCTGGTGCTGTTCGGCGTGGTCAAGAAAAATGCCATCTTGCAGATTGATCACATGAACGGTTTGCGAAGAAAAGGAATGGAGCGTTACGAAGCCATCATCCAAGCCAATCGTGACCGTCTGCGCCCGATTTTGATGACAACCCTGGCATTGGTTGCCGGTATGTTGCCGCTGGCTGTCGGCACAGGTCCCGGAGCCGAAGAACGCCGTTCGATTGCCACGGTCGTTATCGGAGGACAAACCTTGTCTCTGCTGCTGACGTTGTTAATGACTCCGGTGGCTTATATTGTCTTTGATGACATTGGTGAATGGTTTCGCCGCCGCTTCAAACGGAATGTCAGAACTACGTCAACGCCAACTGAAACAGGCGAGGTGATTACGGCCAGAACCGCTCATTCGGAATCTGGGGATTGAAGCTCACCAAATTACTGTAAAAGCCGATAGACAGAAAAATGTGTGACAGAAAATAAGAGCAGAGTCGCGGCTCTTATTTTCTGTCACACATTTTCTGTTTAGATCGGACTTCAATCGCTTGTAATGGAAATTCGATCATTGAACCCAATGTTTTCTACCAGCACTTCTTAACCGAAAAAATCACTTCTTCAACGCAGGCCTTAAATTCAAATTGCTGATCAGCCGATGCAGATAATTCGCCTGGACGCCTAACAGCCGTGCCGCTTCGGTGATGTTGCCGTCGGCTTGGGCGATGGCTTCCAGGATAAGATTTTTTTTCGTCTGTTTGATCGTTTCATGATAATTGGCGATTGAAGTGCTGGCTGCTGACGCTTCAACCTCGGATTCCAAAACGGCTTCCGGCAAATCTTCAGGACGGATCAGATCGGTTGAACCGAGCACGATGGCTCGTTCAATAGCGTTTTCCAGTTCACGCACATTGCCCGGCCAGTCGTAAGCCGTCAGCAAAGCTCTGGCCTCTGGCGCAATGCCGCGCACTTGGCGTTTGCATTTGTTGGCGTACTTTGTGGTGAAGTAATTTGCCAACAACGGAATGTCTTCGCGGCGTTCGCGCAAAGGCGGCAGCTTCAACGAAACAACATTCAGCCGATAATATAAATCCTGACGGAAGCCGCCGTCTTTGATCGCAGATTCCAAATCCCGGTTGGTGGCGGCAATCAACCGCACATCAACTTTGATCGGACGAGTTCCGCCGACTCTTTCAAATTCCTGTTCCTGCAAAACCCGCAACAGCTTGGCCTGCAACAACGGAGACATTTCGCCCAGTTCGTCCAGAAAAATTGTCCCGCCGTCTGCAACTTCAAACTTCCCTTTTTTCTGAGCTATGGCTCCGGTGAACGCGCCTTTTTCGTGCCCGAAAAGTTCACTTTCCAGCAGAGTTTCGGTCAAGGCCGCGCAGTTGATTGCTACAAAAGGTTTGCGCGCGCGCGGGCTGTTTTGGTGAATGGAACTGGCGGCGAGTTCTTTTCCGGTTCCGCTTTCGCCGCGAATCAGCACGGTCGAATCAGTCGGGGCGACTTTGGCGATGAACTGGTAAACGTCGCGCATGCGTTTGCCTTCGCCGACCATGCTGCGTTCGATGTTTATCTCTTCGGTCAATCGCTGGTTTTCATTTTCCAGCCACTCCAACTGGCGGACATTTTCCATCGCGACAGCGGCAATTCCGGCGATAGCCGAAACCAGTTGCAGATGATCTTCATCGAATTGAACTGCCGAATCACTGGTGCTCAGATAAATCGCACCCAGCTTGCGGTTCATCAACAGAATCGGCACGGCCAGCAATGCTCGCGTATGAGAAACCATCAGACTTTCGTTTTCGCCGAAGGCTTCACTTTCCAGAATGTTGTTGCTCAAAATGGCTTCGCCTGAATTCAAAACCTGACCAATGACTGCTCGACTGATTCGCACTGTGGTTTGCGCTCCGGCCTGACGATCCCAGCCGAAGGCCGAAGCGAAATTATCAAACTTCGATTTGCCGTCGGTCAGCAGAATCGCTCCGCGCTGGGCCGGTACGACTTCAAAAATCATCTCCAGCAATTGCCCCTGCAATTCTCCCAGACTACGAATCGAATTGATGGTTTGACTGATTTTCAGCAGCGCGTTCAGATTGCCAACCAGCCGGGCGCTCGGCTGCATTGCTGAAAATTGTTTATCAGTCAGCAGCAGCAACAAATCTTCCTGGCGGATGCGAATCGTATCTTCACTCAGGTTTTGGCCTTCATCAATCTGCACCTTGCCTGAGCCCGCCTCCGGTTCTTTATCGTGAAGCAAAAACAAAAAGTGCGAACTGCCGACGGTGATACGATCGCCGTGCTCCAACCGGCGCTCTTTAACCGGCAAACCGTTGACGACGGTTCCGTTGGAACTCTCCAGGTCGGTCAGCACAAAAGCATCGGTTTCGTATCGAACGCGGCAATGCCGCCGCGAAGTCGAAAGATCGGCAAGCGAGATGCGGCTGGAAGAATCGCGGCCAAATACAAGCTCTTCTTCAGTCAAGACGAAGACTTTGCCTTTCAGCGGCCCAGCCAAAACAATCAATCGTGGGTTTGACATCAGGTTCACCTCGCAAAACTATACTTTCAGATAGCTTCAATCCATAAACTCTATCCGCTCGGATAGAGTTTATTACCGACAGTAACCAATCAGGCATTGCCAATCGAACAGATCCATAACTCTAACTCCAAGCCAGTCAGTCAGTTCAGCCAAAAAAAACCGTTGAGTTCAACAGCCGCAAAACCGTGGCACAACGGTTGAATTAGCTTAGTACGCGAGCGATGAAAAGGATCATCGCACAAAAGACAGGTGTTAAAGAAGAGAGTAATCGTCAGAAACCAAGATTGAAAATTGTCCGAAGTCGAATATCGGCTTCCAGAACCAAAAAAGGAGTTTAGTCATGAAAAAGCAACTTATGAACGTTGTCGCAGCTATCAGTTTCCTGTTCGTGTTGTCAGCAGTTACGGCTTTTGCCCAAGCCCCTATATTTAAGGCAAACATCCCCTTCGATTTCCAGGTCAATGGCAAGACTATGACAGCAGGCGAATACACGATTGGCGAACCGACTTCACCGCGCGGAACTGTCATTGTTCGCGGTGGTCAAAAGGCATCGACAGCGGCGGCGATTTTCAAAACCGTTGATGCAGGAAAAGCTACTGACACAACGCAATTGGTTTTCCATCGTTACGGCAACCATTACTTCCTGGCGCAGATGAAGGTCAAAAACCAAACCGCCGCCATGGAAGTGCCGACTTCAAAAGCCGAACGCGATCTGGTCAAAGAACTTAGCGGACGCAATCTGGCCAACAACAAAGTCGAGCCTGAAATCGTGACCGTCGCTCTGATTCAGTAGCAAACAAGTTTGATCGAATCTCCCATTGAAACGTTGAGTCTCTCATTTCGGCAACCTGAAGTCACAACTTCGGGTTGCCGCTTTTTTTATTCCGAACCGAAAAGCCGCAACACCTCGACTGAGCTATAATCCGCCTCGATTTCAATCTCACTTTAACCCGAGGTAGCTGTTCCAAATGAATCACATTTACGGTTTGTCGCCCGTGCTTGAAGCTTTGCGAGCGAGACGGCGTCCAATCAGAAAAATCCTGATTGCCAGTGGAGCCAATCCCGCGCGGTTAAAAGAGCTGACAGAAACCGCCAAACGCGCAGGTGTCGGCATTGAAACACGCGACCGCCACGAACTGGATCAATTGACTCGCAACGCCAATCATCAGGGCGTGTTGGCTTTGGTAATGGAATCAGGGGCCGCCGCCCACGGCAACAAGCAAAAACGAAATGCCGGTTACGTCGAATCCGACGCGATTCTGGATTCTTTGGGCGAATGCCCTCTGCTGGTTTTACTCGATGGAATCGAAGACCCGCACAATCTGGGGGCAATTTTGAGAAGCTGCGAAGGCGCTGGAGTTGACGGCGTTTTCATCCCGGAACATCGCGCCGCCGGATTGAATGAAACCGTGGCCAAAACTTCGGCGGGCGCAGTCGAATACGTGCGAATTGCCCGCGTCACCAACCTGGTTCGCCTGATAGAAGAGTTAAAGGAACGCGAAATCTGGGTGGTCGGTATCGAAGGCGGAACCGAAACCAGCTACACCAATTTCGATTTCAACCGTCCGCTGGCCGTGGTCATGGGCAGCGAAGGCAAAGGCGTCCGCCGTCTGGTGCGCGAAAAATGCGACGCCATAGTTTCAATTCCAATGCGTGGTCAGTTGAATTCATTGAACGTCAGCGTAGCAACGGGCGTGGTTCTGTTTGAAGCTTTGAGGCAGAGACAAACCAGCCAACACTCCGTCAGATAATCAAGAACTCAAGTGTATGCGCGGAACTCTGGCCGAAAAGCCTGTGACTACCTCATAGGAAATTGTGTCAATCTGTTCGGCCAAATCTTCGGCTGAGATTTTCAGGTCGCCTTGTTCCCCCATCAACACTGCTTCATCGCCAAGCTGTACTTCCGGCACATCGGTGACATCAATTATCGTCAAATCCATGCTGACTCGGCCAACAACCGAGGCGAACTGGCCGCGAACAATGATTCGGCCAATGTTCGACAACGCGCGTGGATAGCCATCTGCATATCCAATCGGCAAAGTCGCAATAATGCTTTCGCGCTCCGTCGTGAATGTCGAACCGTAACCAAGCGAAGTTCCGGGCGGAACCGTCTTCAACAAAACAATGCGGGATTTCAACGACATAACGGCTTTAAGCGGCAAAGCTTCCTGCCTGGGTGAAAGAACATCGCGCGTCAGCCCGTACATCGCCGCGCCTGCTCGTGCCAGATTGCCGTGAGCGTGCGGATAAGCGTGCAACCCCGCGCTGTTTGCCAGATGAAACCAGTTGGGCTGAAAACCAAGCTCGCGCAAGGCCAAAACCGACTCATCGAAAAGCCGAATTTGTCGTTCGGTGTAATCCGATTCTTCGCTGTCGGCATCGGCAAAATGAGTCATCACGCCGTCCAGTTTGATGTGATTGAAAGCCTGCAAACCGCGCGCAAATCCTGGCAGTTCGCCCAGCGGCACGCCAAGCCGTCCCATTCCAGTGTCAACTTTTAGATGAAAATTGATTACGCGCCCGGCGGCTTTCGCGCGCTCGTTCAACTCCTCGGCCAAATCCATGCGAAACAGCGCGGGGGTCAAATCGTGTTCAAGAATCAACTGCCCCTGAGTCCGCCAGAATCCTCCCAGGCAGAAAACCGGCTGAGTAATTCCCGCTTGTCGCAACTCAACGCCTTCTTCCACCAGAGCCACTCCGAACCAGTCAGCCCCAGTAACTGCAAGAGCGCACGCGCATTCAACCGCTCCGTGGCCGTAAGCGTTGGCTTTGACCACGGCCATAAGCGGCGTGCCGGACTTGCCAGTTTTGGCCAGATGGCGTTTGAGCGTCAGGTAATTTTCCGTCAAAGCGGAAAGAGAAATTTCCGACCAGGTTGGACGATGATTGGTAAGTTGCGGCATGAGTCCAATTACAACGATTCGCGCGAAATGTCGTGAAAGCGCGTAAGAGCTTTGCGAAAGACCAAGTCAATGCTGCCAATCGGGCCGTTGCGCTGTTTGCCGATGATGATCTCGGCGATGTTCTGCCTTTCGGTTTCTGGCTTATAGACCTCTTCACGAAAAATGAACATCACGACGTCGGCGTCCTGTTCGATACTTCCGCTTTCTCTCAAATCTGAAAGCTGCGGTCTGTGGTCTGTGCGGGTTTCAGTCGCGCGTGAAAGCTGCGACAGAGCAATCACCGGAACGTTCAATTCTTTAGCCAGAATCTTCAGTTCGCGCGAAATTTGGGAAACTTCCTGCTGGCGGGATTCGGTTCGGCCCTTGCCACTCATCAACTGCAGGTAGTCAATTATCAGCAAATCAAGTCGCTTCTGTTCATTCTTAAGGCGGCGAGCTTTGGCGCGAACTTCCAATGTGTTGATGCCGGGCGTGTCGTCCAGAAAAATATCCGCCTGAGAAAGTTCACCGACTGCCAGTGCCAATTTTCGCCAGTCGTCCTTGTTTAGCATTCCGCTCCGCAAACGATGCGCGTCAACCTGAGCCTGAGAACACATCAGTCGTTGAACCAATTGCTCCTTGCTCATTTCCAAAGAAAAGACACCGACGACGGCTTTCTGGCGCTCCTCGTGAACTCGTCCGGACGAATCCTGGCCGAGCGCGGCATTCTGGGCGATGTTCAGCGCGAACGCGGTTTTGCCCATTGACGGACGGGCGGCAACAATCACCAAATCTCCGCGCTGCATGCCCGAAGTCATATGATCCAAATCTGTAAAGCCAGTGGCGATACCGGTTATCAGTTGTTGATGAGCGGCAATTTCTTCGATGGTGTGAAGCTGTTTTTCGGCGACTTCGCCAATGTGAACAAAGCCCTGCTTGATTCGGTCTTCGGCTATAGCCAGGATCAGGCGCTCTGCCCGATCAAGGATTTCTTCCGGCTCTTCTTCGTCGTCAAAAGCCATCTGCATGACTTGATTAGACGCGCCAATCAGTTTCCGCAACATGCCTTTGCCTTTGACCAGTCTGACGTAAGTATCAATGTTGGAAAAGCGTGGCACTCCATCAAACAACGAAGCGATGTAAGCCGGACCTCCGACTTGCTCTAATTCCCCCGCCCGGCGCAATTCTTCCTGCAAGGTCAGCGGGTCAATGCCCTGCCCAGCCTCGTACAGCTTGACCATCTTTTCAAAGATACGGCGGTGAGACGGCATGAAGAAATCGTCGGGCTTCAGATGCTCGACGGCCTGATTGATTATTACGTTGTCCAGCAGTATGACGCCCAGAATCATGCGCTCAGCATCAACATTGCTGGGCAACGATCTTTCCAAACTGAAATCTCCGCCCGAACCGTTTCCGGCCATATTGCCTGTTCCCTGTTTTTTTGAAGTGGTTTTACTGAATGTCGCTGTCCGGCGGCGCAATTTGGAATGAGCTTTCCGGCTCAGCCAGCGACACCCCTTTTATTCGGCGAAGCTTTTCCACCGACGCTTCGTCAATCGAACCGGAGATCATGCCGATGGACTTCATCTCGTGTTCGATGATCATTCCAGCTTTGCGACATCGAGTCACAACTTCAGAAAAGTCTTTTAGATGATCGTCGGCGACTGAAACAGTAAGATTTACTTTGCTCATTGCCTTACCTCGATTTGAGCCGATGCGGTACCGCACCATTCTATGGAGCCTGAACTAATCCCATCCCCACATCGCGCGACGGCAAATCCAGTCGTAGAGTGCGCGAAACCAGCGCCATCCACAAAGCATTGCCGCGCAAGTTCGGATCGGATTCAGCAAACAGGGCCGCGATTCCGGCCACGTGCGGCGTAGCCATGCTGGTTCCGCTCATCTCTTTGTAAAGTTTGTTTCGTGGCACTGAGGATCTAATATCCACACCCGGCGCGGCAATGTCTACGCCTCCGCCATCCGGGTTGATGCCTCCATTCGAAAACGAGGCGATTCGCAATTTTTGGTCTATTGCGGCGACTGCCAGAATTGACGGGCAGTTGGCCGGATGACCGACTGGCGCAATGAAACCTGAACGACGGCTGTCGTTACCGGCGGCGACGACGATCAAAGAACCAGCATTCAACGCGCGAACCCCGACATTTTCATAAATCTGTGAAAAGCTTTGGCCCGCACCAACCGGAGCGCTCAGCGACATTGAAATCACTACGCAGCCATTGGTCAACGCCCAGTCAATTCCAGCCAAAATGCCTCCGTCAGAGCCAAACCCACGATTGCCGAGCACTTTTCCGGCAAAGATTTCCGCTTCATAAGCCACGCCATATCGCGGATTCTTTTTGGGCTTCAACGATCCGCAGGCTGTTCCAATGCAATGGGTTCCGTGACCATGAGCGTCGTCTACCGCCTCATTCGGAACAAATGATTGTGCAGTAATTTTGCGTCCGACGAAATCCGGGTGCCCCAAATCCAGCCCGGTGTCGAGCACTGCCACTCTTATTCCTTTGCCTGTGAAACGCGAAATTCCTGCGTTGGTCAGTTGCAACCCGTAAGTCAGCTTAGATTGGTTAATGCCCGCCGCACTGATTTCGGCTGGCTCAGTTGAGCCAAGAATCTTGTCAGTCAAATGATTAACGGCATCTCTATAACCTCGCAGGTAATCAGTTGCCGCATCGCCAACTGCATAAACAATGCGCTCCGGCTCCATGGCCATAATTGGATTGTCGCCGCTGATCGCAAAGCTGACAGCATCAGTTTGATCTGGCAAAGCGTCCATCACCGCCACTCCCAAGGATTCAAAAACCATGGCCTGCGCTCCGCCCAGGGTTTCCATATTCACCGCGCCCTTTTTGAAGTCCGAAGTGCTGGCCGCTTTTACACCCGCGACATTTTTTAACGCCTCGATATGGTTTTTGGCGGTTCCCGGCTGCATCAAAACCAAATAACGACCAGTGGTTTCCGCCACCTGGTTTTCGTTTTTTTGCAGTTGGTTTCTCTCGATGGCTGGTTTGGGAGCACTAGGTTTCTTTTTTGACTTGTTTTTCGGCATACGGAACTCCTATTAGAAAGTATGTAGTCCCGTTCTTTAGACGGCATGGGCGTGGTCACCAGGCCTTTTCGGCTACAGAACCGGGACTACATACTTTCTGGTAAATCAGAGGCTCAAATAACAACAGGGACGCAGTTTAGTGCGCCCCTGTATTGTCAAAATGTTGTGATAAAGCTTAGCCGTTTCAGGCGGCGGCTTCGTCTTCATTTTTGACTACGATTTTAACGCTGGCCCCAACTTCACGGTGAAGTTTGACCGGCACTTCATATTCACCCGGCTCCTTGATCGGATCTTTGAGCTGGATTTTACGGCGGTCAATCTCGAAGCCTTTGGCGGCAAATGCTTCGGCAATATCCATCGAAGTGACCGAACCATAAAGCATCCCATGCTCGCCGACCTTGCGGGCGAATTCGAGCGTGAGTTCTTTCAGCAGTTCGGCTTGTCCGGTGGCGGCGTCGCGTTCAGTAGCTTCTTTCTTCAACAGAGCGCGGCGCTGTAATTCAATCTGTTTGACGTTGCCAGGCGTAGCCTGAACTGCCAGCCCTCGCGGCAGCAAAAAGTTGCGACCGTATCCGGGGCGAACCTTGACCAATTCGCCGCGCACGCCAAGTTTTTCAACATCGTCTTTAAGCAATAATTGCATCAGTGGCATAACTTCAACTCCTTCGTTCGTAGTTCCGACCTTTGTCGGAAACCGCCTTTAAGACGGCGCTCCAAACAATCTAGTATTTCGTGTAAGGCAGCAACGCGATGTTGCGTGCGCGCTTGATGGCCTCAGTCAGTTTGCGCTGCTGCCATGCACCGACACCCGTCAAACGTCGCGGCAAAATTTTGCCGTTTTCGGCAATGAACGTTTGCAGCAGCCTCACGTCTTTGTAATCAATGTAATCAATACGTTCCGCCGTCAAACGTGAAACGCGGCGGCGGCGCGACGGACGCGAGTTGCGTTGCGTCCTGTTATTTCTATCTCTGTCGTTATTATCCATATCAGCCATAACTTTTCTCCAAATCGTCAGCGGCACATAAACGCGCCGTATTTTTGCGATTTACGCTTCCAAGCAAAGGAAAGCGTGAAAACCCTGCTTACGCTTATTCGTCGTAATCGTCTTCATCAATGTCAATGTCGTCATCGTCATCTATGTTTTTGACTGTCGGAACGACATTCTTCCGTTTTGCTTTCATCTTGGCAGCACGCTTCAGGTCTTCATCTGTGCGCACAGACATATAGCGAATAACGGAATCGGTGACTCGCAAACGACGTTCGACTTCGGCAATTTCCTGGCCGGTTCCTTCAATGTGAACCAGTGTGTAAATGCCTTCTTCGAATTTCTCAATTTTGTAAGCAAGTTTGCGGCGGCCCCAAGGCTCGATCTTGGTGATCGTACCGCCACGATCGGTAACGGCGTGTTCGATTTGGGTGGTTAGCTTGTTTATATCTTCGTCGGTTGTATTTGGCGAAGATATAAACATCAGTTCGTATGTTCTCAATTCAATCCTCCTTGTGGATTATAAAGCCTGTTAGCGTAAGGCCAGCAGGCAAGGAGCAATGTGCTGCAATTTTGAATATGCGGCACATCAACTTCAGTTATATTTCGACATCGCCTCTGCAATGCCGTTTGTCAAAATAACTTCAACGGCGTCAGCCGCCAGCGCCACCATTTCAGCCAGCGCATTTCGATCTTTTTTCGGGAATTCTGAAAGAACGAAGTCGGCAGCATTGGCAATCGGATGGTCGCCAGGTGCAATCCCCAATCTGACTCTCGGAAAATCCTGAGTACCGAGTTTGGCGATCAGAGATTTTAATCCGTTTTGCCCGCCGGCACTGCCTTTGGGGCGAATACGAATCCTACCAAATGGCAGAGCCAGATCGTCACTTATAGCCAAAATCCTGGCGGCATCGGCGACCTGGTGCTTTTGTTTCAATGCGGCAACCGCAGAACCGCTCAGGTTCATGAAGGTTTGCGGCTTGACCAGCATGGCAGATTCGCCTCCGATCATAGCTCGCGTCGTCAAAGACTGACATTCAGGGGTGCGAACGTCGCGCCCGGCTCGTCGGGCTAATTCATCAATGACCAGAAAGCCGCAATTGTGGCGAGTCCATTCATATTCCTTACCGGGA
Organism: Blastocatellia bacterium; assembly: GCA_044221525.1. Classification (GTDB taxonomy): domain Bacteria; phylum Acidobacteriota; class Blastocatellia; order RBC074; family RBC074; genus RBC074. The sequence goes on from JBGAPB010000004.1 coordinate 19,054, forward strand.
TTGCCTAAACCGACGATCAGCCACATGCATTTGGGATTTCAGACAACAGATTGCGGACAATCAACCGATGATCCGCATCCCGCAATCATTACTACTTCTTCTCTTCAGGTTTGCCCTTTTTCACGACTTCCGGCTCAGCAGCTTCTGTGACTTCTGCGACTTCTTCAACGCGAGGCGAAACAACCGTAGCCAGAACCTTGTTCGGATCATCAAGCAATTCAACCTTATCGCCAAGGTTCAAATCCTTAACACTTAAATGATCGCCAAGCCCGAGGTTGGTCACATCAACTTCAATCACTGAAGGCAAATCGGCTGGCAAGCAACGAAGTTCCAGCGAATGAGTCGGAACGTCCAGAATTCCGCCAAAATTTTTGACGCCATCGGCTTCGCCAATGATCTTTATCTTCACTTCAAATTTGGACGTTTCCGTCAGCGAAATACGCATCAGATCGGCATGCACCAAAAATCCTTTGACAGGGTCAATCTGTACATCTGCGATTTTGACCGGTCCGGCGCTGCCTTCCACATCCAAGGTGAAGATGACATTGCGTCCGTGGTGGCGAATCAATGCGGCAAATTCGCGCTTGGGCACTGTGGCGCTGGTGGATTCCCCACCTCCGCCGTAAACAGTGACAGGAACCAGATTGGCGGCGCGCAAACGGCGCGACGCATTTTTGCCAAACTCAGATCGGTTTTTAGCATTTAATGAAATGCTGTTATCGAAGCTCATAACTCTCCCTTTTGATGAATTCGCAAAAGCAAATTCAACTCTTCGTATTTCAAATTCTCAAATGAACAACCTGCTGACCGAACTTTCCTCGTGAATTGACTTGATCGCTTCAGCAAGCAACGGCGCGATACTCAAATACTCAAACCTGGACGGATCACAATTTTCTTTCGGTGGCATGGAGTTGGTCGTCATGACCTTTTCCAGAGGCGAATCGCAAATTCGTTGAATTGCATTCCCCGATAAAACAGCGTGAACGCAACTTGTCATAATCCTCTTGGCGCCTTTTTTGTGCAGCGCATCAGCAACTTTTGTCAAAGTGCCCGCCGTGTCAACCATATCGTCAACTATCAAAACATTGCGCTCTTCAACCTGACCGACTATGTGCATAACCTCAGCTTCGGAATGGCCGGGTTGAGATTTGTCGCGCCGTTTGTCAACGATGGCAAAATCGGCATCAAGTCGTTTTGCATAAGCCCGTGCGCGTTCGGCTCCGCCCGGATCAGGCGCAACCACAACCAAATCTTCAATCGGGTGTTCGGTGAAGTATTCAATCATCACCGGCGCGGCAAACAGATGGTCAACCGGAATATCGAAAAAACCCTGAATTTGCGGCGCGTGCAGATCAACCGTCAACACTCGATTGGCTCCGGCTGTGGTAATCAAATTCGCCACCAGCCGAGCCGAAATCGGAATTCGCGGCCTGTCTTTTTTATCGCCGCGCGCGTAACCATAATAAGGAACGACGGCCGTGATGCGATCTGCCGATGAACGCCGAAAAGCGTCAATCATAATCAACAGTTCCATCAGGTGAGCATCCACCGGCGGACAGGTTGATTGAACTATAAAAACATCGCCGCCTCGGACATTTTCCAGAATCTGAAAGTTGAACTCTCCATCAGGAAACCGCGTTGTGTTGGCGCGGCCAAGTTCAATCCCAAGATACTGGCAAATTTCCTCAGCCAACGAACGATGGGCGTTGCCAGAAAAGATTTGCAGGCTTTTCACGACTCTCTATAAATGGCGATGAGTGCTGAACACCTAAGTGATTGATTTTTATTTCCTCACTCGGTACTCAGCACTCACCGCTGAATCTGTGGCTGGGGAGGAAGGATTCGAACCTTCGAATGGCGGCTCCAAAGGCCGCTGCCTTACCACTTGGCGACTCCCCAGCAAACTTGTACTTTGCGATTTTAATTGCGAATTGAGTCACGCAAGAAATCCTTGCGAAAACTCCCACGATGTCTGCTTCGGATTTTCTTCAACAAGCGGCGAGCTTTCAAAAGCTCAAGCCTTAACATCTGCCAACGCTTGTCGGTAAATTTTTTGGTATTCATTACGGCCAAGCGTGCGTGCCGGAGCGCACCACCAACCGTTCTGACTCAATTCGCTTTGCGCGTCGTTTCGCGCCTCGCTGCTGTCAAAGATCGCAAATATCGTCGAGCCGCTGCCCGACATCAAAACTCCACTTGCGCCTGCCTGCTTCAGCCTGTCTTTTATCTCGCTAAGCAGCCCGTGACGAGCAAGAACTGGGGGTTCCAGGTCATTATGAAGTCGAATTTGCTCGTTTTGGGTTGTTACGGCAGCGTAAGCGGCCTCGAAAGAAGTCGGCATCTTAGTAATGGCTCTGGGGTTTGTCAACTCAGGCGGCAAAGCTCCGTAAACTTCGCGCGTCGGCACTAAAATTCCGGCATTCACCAACAGCAAATTGTCGGTTTTGATGTCAGCCAGCGGGTAAATTTCGTCTCCGCGTCCCACTCCCAGACAGGTTCCGCCGACGAAAAAGAACGGCACATCGGCTCCAAGCCTGGCTCCAAGCGGAAACAAATCGCGCGGCTCAAGCTCTTTTTGCCAAAGTTTCTGCAAAGCCAGAAAAGTCACCGCCGCGTTGCCGCTGCCTCCACCCAACCCGGCGGCAGTCGGAATCCGTTTATTGATCGTTATCCGAATTCCTTTGCTGATTCCGGTGAAGTTGGCAAACAACATGGCCGCCCGATGAACCAGATTGGTTTCATCACAAGGCACGTCGGGATGATCGCAAACAACCTCAATTCCCTGATCCAGCAGCTCAAAGGTCAACTCATCTGCTACGCTGACCGTTTGCAGCAAGGTACGAAGTTCATGGTAACCGTCCTGGCGCTTACCCAGGATTTCCAGTGTCCAGTTGATCTTGGCAAATGATGGAAGTGTCAGTTGCATCGTGTTTCGATTCAGGCAGCTTGTTCTGCAGCTACAGCTTCCAGCGCCACTTCCCAGCTTTTGTACAGTTCTGCGATACGGGCTTCCTGAGCCTGATATTTTTCGCTCATCTTGGACAACTTGTCTTTATCGCGAGCCACTTCTTCGGTTGAAAGCAGTGAGGCGAGTTCTTGCAGTTCGGCTTCAGCAGCGTGAAGTTCAGCTTCTATCTCAGCGGGGTTCGGAGCTTTCTGACGAGATTTGTTCGTCTTGTTTTGCTTTGGAGTCTCGGCTTTGCGAACTGCGCGCTCGGCTCTCTGCGCCTCGATTTCCGCAGCCTGCTGTTCGGCCAGAGTGCGGTGATGAGCTTCGTAAAATTCGCTATACCCGCCGTCGAAGTATTCAACGCCGTTGTCGGTAAAGGCCAGAATTTTGGTGGCAATTCGGTCAAGAAAGTAACGGTCGTGCGAAACGGTCACGATCGTTCCGTCAAACTCATTCAGGGCAGCCTCCAGGGCTTCGCACGAAGCGATGTCCAGATGGTTGGTCGGTTCATCAAGCACCAACACATTGACACGGGAGTAAATCAACTTGGCCAGCGCCAGCCGTCCTTTTTCTCCACCTGAAAGCGCCGAAACAGGTTTGAACACGTCGTCGCCTGAAAACAAAAACCTGCCCAAAAAACCGCGCAACTCGCCATCGGTAATCGCAGAAGAAGCGATGGTTCTCAACTCCTCCATCACAGTATTGCGGTCGTCTACCGTCAGCAATCTTTGGTCGTAATAACCCGGATTGACGCCGGTTCCCCAGCGCATTTCACCGTCAATGGGCTGCTGCTCTCCCAGAAGCGTTCGCAGCAAAGTCGTCTTGCCTGTGCCGTTGCCGCCGATGATTCCCAGACATTCGCCCCTTCGCAAAGTCAGATTTATGTCGCCGGCCAGAACCTTGTCAGTGCGGTCAGGCAGACGGAAACCAATCGCCAGTTCATCCAGAACCAAAACCTGATCGCCGGTGCGCGCAGTCGGTTTCAGCTTGAAGCTGGCTGTGTCCAGATCGGCGACGCTTTCCAGACGCTCGACTCTCTGAAGCAGGGTGCGACGCGATTTGGCTTGTTTGGTTTTTTGCCCGGCCAGGTTGCGACGGATGAAATCCTCTGTCTTTTCAATCATTTCACGCTGCTGTTCGTAAGCGCGCTGCTGCAATTCACGGCGTTCGTCTCTTTCGACAACATATTGGCTGTAATTTCCCTTGTAGCTTTCGACCCTTCCGAATTCCAGATCAAGAACTCTGTTGACTGTGTGATCCAGAAAGAATCGGTCGTGCGAAATAATCAGGTAAGCTGATTTGTAGTTGGTCAGAAACTCTTCCAGCCATTCAACCGCGTCAACGTCCAGATGGTTCGTCGGTTCGTCCAGCAACAGAATATCCGGTTCCAGCAACAGGAGCTTGGCCAAACCCAACCGGTTCTTTTCTCCACCAGACAAAGTTTCGGCGCGCTTTACAAAATCATCTTTGCCGAAACCCAAACCCAGTAGCACGGCTTCGGTTCGAGCGTGATAGGTGAATCCGCCGTTGTGTTCATAATCGTGCTGAGCGTCGCTGTACTCGTGCATCGCGCTGTCGAGTTCATCGCCAGACGCTTCTGTCATAACGTGTTCAAGCTCGCGCATTCTGGTTTCCAGCGAAATCAGGTTTTGAAAAACCGAAAGCGCCGCATCCAGAATGGTTTCGGCGCCGGAAAAATCCACATGCTGAGCCAGCACTCCGAACCGCAGGCCGCGCATTGAATCAAATTCGCCCTTGTCGGGAGTTTCGGCGCCGGTAATCAAGCGCAGAATGGTCGTTTTGCCCGCGCCGTTGCGGCCAACCAGAGCTACGTGTTCGCCGGGATTGATTTGGAACGTGACGCCGCGCAGCACTTCTTGCGCGCCGTAAGATTTGGTGACTTCAGAAAGACGGAAAAGCATTTCTTCGGCGAGGGAGAGACTGAGGGAAGGGGAGAAAGAGGGATAAAGAGAAGGCTTCAGATTACTGTTTGCCACCGGGCAAACTCACTGACTCCGTCTCTCAGTCCCTCTGTCTCTCCATCCCTCAATCCGTCTTAACTCTATTTCTTCGGGCTTGCAGCCGCGGCTGGTTGCTGTGAAGCAGCCGGACTTGGTGAAGCTGAGGCCTTCGCCCCGGCTGACGGAGCCGGACGAAGCACGCCAAAGCTGTTTGGGTTTTCAAGCATTCGCTGAGCCAGGAAGTTTTCGATCTTGGCTTCGTCGCGGGCGCGAGCTTGCAAAGCGGCGTCGGCAATCTGTTTGCGCTGAGCCAAAATCGCGTCGGAAATTTCCTTGCGAACTTCATCCAGCGTGCGGTCGCGCGTTTCGGTCTGCTTGCCAGTGACTTTGAAAATGTGCCAGCGACCAGCCTGATCCTTGACCGGCTCTGTAACGTCGCCTTCCTGCATGCTCATAAACTTGTCGCCAATTGCTGCTGGAATTCCCATTGCTTGCGGCAGCCCCGCAAATTGTTCTTTGGCCAGGAATCCCAAATCTCCACTGTTCTTAAACGATTCGTGTTCTGAAAGCTGGCGGGCGATGGTGGCGAAATCCGAGCCGTTTTTCAGGCGAGTTTGAATTTCCTTGATGCGCTGTTCCGCAGCGGGTTCACCAACCGCGTCGAACTTGGTTCCGTTGGCCGCAGGATCAATGATGATGTCAGAAAGGTAAACACCTGGTTGCAGCGAAAATTGTTTCGGGTTTTCGTTGTAAACGTCGCTGACTTCCCTGTCCTGAACTTTCAACTGGGATCCCAGTTTTTCATAAAGCTTGCTGACCGCCAGTTGGCGTTTGGCCAAATCGCGGAACTGCTCTTCGGTCTGGTTTATCTCTTTAAGTTCGGCGGCAAAAGCTTCTTCGGTCAGACTGCGTTCCTGTTTGTAACGCTGAACGGCCTGACGAACTTCGTCATCAGTTGGGCTGATGCCGTCTTTTTCGGCGCGCTGGTAAAGAACTTCGTTGTTGATCATCGTATCCAGCGCCTGCAGCCTGTAACCGGCCTGCGCCAGTTGTGAAAGCTGGGCTTCCTGTCCACGAAACTGCTGGGCAATGACGCTGTCCAGGTCTTTAATCAGAATCTTTTTTCCGTTGACGGTTGCGGCTACGTCATCCCCGCCCCCGCTGCCGCTACCGCCGCTGTTGCCGCAACCGGCGACCGCAACAGCCAAGGCAAACAATAGTGAATGCAACAAGATTTTTCGCACTGTAAGTTAGCTCCTAGTTTTTTTAGCCCACGAAGTCACACGAAGAAACACGAAGAATGTGCATACAATTGCTTCGCGAGCCTTCTTGTATCTTTGCGGAAGGGAATTTCTTTTCTTTGGCTAAGCCAAAGCCACGACTTCGATCTCAACCTTCACGTCACGCGGCAACCTGGCAGCCTGGACGGTCGAACGCGCGGGACGAGTCGCGCCGAAAAAGGTCGAGTAAACTTCGTTCATCACTGCAAAATCATTCATGTCAAACAGAAAGACCGTAGTTTTGACGACCCGATCAAGCGAAGAACCCGCGGCTTCCAGCACGGCCTGAACATTGTTCAACACGCGCTCGGTTTGAACGCGAATATCGCCTTCAACCAATTGCCCTGTCGCCGGATCAAGCGGAATCTGCCCGGAAGCGAAGATAAAGCCATTGGCCTTAATTGCCTGCGAATAAGGACCTATCGCCTGCGGGGCGCGGTCGGTCTGGACACTTTCCATCTGTGTTTTCCTGTGATGATTTGGATTTGGTCGCAAATGACGGCGGATTGTAATCGAAAAGGCCGGTTTGGTGAAGCGGCGTCCAAAACTCTTTTTTAGCAAGACGGATCGCGAAATTGTGAAGCGGCTTGAAATAGATCGCCACATTCATTATTAGACGGCCTACTGACAGACCAACATCAGACGAAGGATCAAATGGCACCTGAGAAGACGGTACCTGGCTTTCCAAACGACGCTTTCAGGAAGCAGTATGCGTTAATTGTCCGCAGCCAGACTGCCAAAGAAGGCAACCTTGCGATGGCACTTATTAAATTTCAAAAGCGCAACATGGCGGTCGCCTTCTCCAACGATCGGCTACGGAAACAAGGTCATTCTCATAAGTCCAAGTGAAAACAGATCATAAGGCGGCCCGGATAATCTGTTCGGCATACTGGTAAATCAACTGGCCGAAAAATTTCAGCAATCACCTAACAGCTTATCGGTCGAATTTCCTATGGTTTTCTTCTCCTGACAGGAGCCTTTTCCGGAGTAGGCGGCGGGGCCAAAGCTTCGGGTGCAATCTGTTGCAACTGTTGAGTCGCCAGAGTCGCTTCGTTGCTCTTTTCGTAACCTTTGACGATCACCAAAAACTGGGCAACAGCTTCTTCTTTCTTGCCTTGCTCAAGCAAAATAGTCGCGCGTTTGTATAAAGCCAAAGCCGCTTTATCACCCGCCGGATTTATCTGAGCGACCTTTTCAAGCTCAACCAAAGCCTCAGCGGTTTTCCTTTGCGCCAAAAAAATCTCTGCAATCCAGTACTGAGCATTGTCTGCCAATTCAGAGCTTGGGAAAGTTTCGACGTATTGCCTGAATTCCGACAGTGCCAGGTCGAAGTTACCGCGCGAGTAATCGCTGTAAGCCGCTGCAAACAACTGCTCCGCATTGCCCGGCGTCAGTTGAGTGAAGGTTGGCATTTTAGGAATGTCTTCGATAACTTTCTTCAACGATGCGAACTGCTCCGACAGACGCTCCATGCGCGAATTCGTAGCCGTGATGCGCTCGCCCATGGCCGAAATTTGCCCTGAAGTGTCAGTTGTGTTGGTCGAAATCGCCGATTGCGCGCGACGAACCGCCGCAATGTTATCGCCCATCTGAACGATCAAGGTATTCAACTGTCCCATGGTCTTGTTGAAAGTATCTTGCATTGACTGGGTTTGGCGCTGCACCAAAATCAACTCGGTCTTTAACTCTTCAAGTTGTGCCGCCATTCGGTCAATCTTTTCCCTTTGGTCTTTGCTCTGCGCTAAGGCTGTCAACGGCAAAGCAAGCACGATCAAACACAACAACAATCGAATCGTAAAACTTTTGTACATAATTCACCTTCTCAAAAAAACGCTGAGGTCAGTGCCGACCAAACTGCCGTCAGCACTGACCTCAACCTACTGTCTACCGTCCACTGACTACTGCCTGCTTGCTTACGGCTTTTCGCCGCCACGCAAGTAAACGAAATCGGCGCGACGATCATTCGCCCAGCCGCCGACGATTCCAGCCTGACCTTCGTCCCTGCCAGTCGCCTTTTCAGAACCGTAACTAACGGTTTCGATGCGGTTGGGGTCAATGCCCAAACTGACCAGGAAATCTTTCACCGCGCGAGCGCGACGGTCGCCCAGTCCCAGATTGTATTCGGCAGTTCCGCGCGGATCGCAATTGCCTTCAACTTTGAAAACGATGGTGCGATTGGTGTCGCGATTCAACCATTCCGCCAAAGTACGAAGCTTGGATTGCTCCGAATCTCTGATGTCGGCTTTGTCCAGGTCGAAGTAAATCGGCTTCATGATATTTGCGAACAGATCAGCAATCGGGCGAACAGTCGGTTTCGGATTCTCAGCAACTGTGCGCGGACGTTCGGCAATCGGCGGCGGCGGCGGATCGGTCACAGTTACGCGAACGCTGGCTGTGGCGTTTCCTCCATCGCCCAACGCAGTTGCCGTGTATGTTGTCGAAACACGCGGACTGACTTCGCGTTCGCCGGAGCCGGAAACTTCACCGAGGCCGGAGATCGTGACGATTTTGGAATTTGTAGTTTCCCAATGCAGCTTGGTGTTTTGGCCGCGTTCGATGGCGCTCTGGTCGGCGGTCAGCTTGACCGTCGGAGCCACAGCACGCTTGGTGTTAACGTTGACAGTTGCGCTTTCGCGGGCTTCTTTCTTGCCGCGCTTGGCTACAACTTCATATTTGGTAGTTTCAGTTGGAATTACGCTCTTGCCGCCGATCTTGTCCACCTTCTCGCCATTGAGAGTGACCTCTTTGGCGTTCTTGGTTTCCCATTTGACGGTGACGGGTTCACCCGAATTCACATCGTTACGCGACACAGTCAGCTTGGCCGTTGGCGGCGCGCAAGCCGAAAAGAATGTGGCGATCCCAACCACTGCTGATAGCAAAGCTAGCTGACGAAATTTGCGAGTCATTTTGATTTTCTCTCCTTGTTGATTAACCGGTCACGACTGCTCCCGGCACTTTGTACATAATTACTTCGACCAGGACGGCGACCGCCCGCCTGATCGGGTTAATTGTCGTGGTTCGCTGCCGTCAATATGCATCGCCCAAATCTCCCAACGGCCTGTGCGGTTCGATTGAAACGCAATGTGGCGGCTGTCAGGCGACCAGGTTGGATTTTCATTGCGACCCTCGCGCGTCAGCTTCAGCACCTGGCCCGAAGCCACATCGGCGACATAAATATGAAAGCCGCCTCCGCCTCCGTCCCAGGTGAAGGCGATGTAACGTCCATCAGGCGACCACGATGGCGAATCCATCTGCCCTCCAAGCGAAAGCAACGGACGTTCGCTCGTGCCGTCAGCGCCGATGATGTAAATCTGCGGCGAGCCGCCTCTGTCGGAAACGAAAGCAATCTCTCGCCCGGTTTTTGGATTCCAGCGAGGCGAGATATTCACGGAACGCCCGCGCGTGATTTTCTTCGCGCCGGATCCGTCTTCGTTGGCAACGAACAATTCCATCGAATCGCCGTCTTTGCTGGAAGAAAAAACAAGCCGACCGTCTGGCGCAACCGACGGCGAAGTCGTAGTCCCTTTGAACTGAGTCGAACCGATTATCAAACCGTCTTCGCTGCGAATGACCACGTTCGGAAATCCGCTACGATAAGAAACATAAGCCAGCCGTTTGCCGTCAACCGACAGCGAAGGAAACAACGCAATCGAACCGTCGTGCGTAAATTGTCTGGCACCGTAACCGTCGTAATCCACCATGAAAACTTCGCGGTTGGCGATGTAGGCGATCTTTGATTGAGCTATGCCGTCCTGTCCGGTCAGCAGTTTGACGATCTGATCCGCAAACTGATGGGCCATTTCACGACCATTTCCGGCCAGACTGGCGGTCAATAATTGCGTTTGGGTTTTGACATCGTAAAGAAAACCCTGAGCGCTGTCGGCTGCTGTAACATTACCGAAAGCGACGTAATCGGATTTTACCGGATCATTCGCCCATTCGTCATACTTCAGCGAAGCCGGATCGGCGAGTTTGGTTTTAGGGTACAGGCTTTTGCCAACCAGATTGGCGACGCCTGCAAACTTCAGATCGTTCCATAGCACTTCGTTGAAAGTCGCCGTCACCGCGTCAACGCCGGAAGCGCGCGATTGAAAATCAGCCACCGCCAGCGAAGGGCCTCCACCCGGCGTAACAATGATCGTTCCTATCTGTTTGCGAAGGTCTTCTTGCTGTTCTTGTTGAGCACTCATCTTGGGCAAGCTCAACAAAACAAAAGCAACGACAACCGACAAACTCCACAACACTCTTTTCATTAATTCTCCTGCTTTACTTCGGATAGCGGAACCAGATTTCGGCAACCGCTTCCTGCGCGCCGAGCAAAAATCCATTCGGAAATGGCGGCAGCGGATTCGACGCAATCACTGCCCGCTCAGCGGCGAAATTAACCAAGTCATTTGAACTGCGCTTTTTGATGTAGCTTGGCGACAGTCGTCCACCAGCCAGAGACAGGATGCGTCCATCACGCGCGATTCGCAACTGAACAACAACGAACTGCGGGGTCGTATCGCTGCTGGCCGGTGGGGTGTAATTGCGGCTCAAGATCATCTGAATCCGCCGACCGTATTCCGAACCGCCAGGAACTCCGCTGGCGCCAAGATTTGCGCCCGAACCGACTCCGACGCCATTTGCCATCTGTGGAGTAGACGAACCTGACGACCTTCCAATTTCAACGTTGGTGTTCGCCGAACCGCCGCGCAACGGAGTGGGCGAAACTATCTGCGAAGTCTGATTCGCAGTCGGACGATCCGTTTTCGCGGCATTTTCTTCAGCCCGCTTCTTCAAATCCGAAGGCAACACCTCAGCATTGGCGTCCGGCTTCTTTTCAGTGTCGACAATTTCGTTGTTCGCGGCATTTGGTTCATTGCCGACGAAAGAAACGTTGCGCGGCAAGGTGAACCCAAGCTGACCCGCTTCGATTGTGCCGACTTCAATCACGCCTTCGCCGCCCTGACCTTCGCCTGCGGCGATGATCGTAGTCGTCAACGGATTGCGAAAAAAACAGACCAACGCCATCAGCACGATGACATGCAGAGAGGCGGACAAAATAGTTCCAAAGCGTTGGTCGTGTTTCACAGTAAATCATGTTCGTAGTTCCGCCTTTAGGCGGCTGCGGCTGCGAAGCAGCCCTACCGCTCGTTCCGAGCTGCTGCCGCCTAAAGGCGGAACTACAAACGTTTATTTCGATGGTTTCGCCTGCGGCTCGGTCACCAGACTAACGTTGGCCTGAGCGCGTTTTGCCTGATCCAGCACGTAAGCGATCACTCGATAAGGCGTGTCGCCGTCTCCGCGCAGATAAACCCGGCGGTCTTTTGAATCCTTCAGCCGTTCGTTCAACACCTGCGGCAAGTCGTTGATGTTGATGACCTGACGTTCGTTTTTGCCGCTCAGATAAACCGAACCTTCCTTGTCCACCGAAAGAATCAAAGCCTGCGGTGTGGCTTCATTCGATTGAGCTTCGCGGGTCTTGGGTAGATTGACTTGAATGCCGGTCTGCAAAATCGGCGCAGTGACCATGAAGATCACCAGCAACACCAGCATGACGTCCACCAGCGGAGTGACGTTGATTTCAGCCAGCGCAGTTTGAGTTCTTCCGTTTCGATTCGTGAAGGCCATAAAACTATTGCTCAGCCTCTCGCTCAATGAAGTTCAACAGCCGCAAAGTAAAGCTGTCCATTTCAGCGGCAATGATTTTGATCTGGTTGACGTAATGGTTGAAACCCAACACTGCCGGGACAGCGGCGGCGATACCTGCGGCGGTGGCAACCAGAGCCTCGGCAATGCCGGGAGCGACTGCCTGAATTGAAGCCGTGGTCGCAGTCGTCAACCCTTGAAACGCGATGATGATTCCAACCACCGTTCCGAACAAACCGATGAACGGAGCCGCGCTGGCCGTCGAAGCCAGCCAGCCCATGCTTTTTTCAAGCTTGGTGGTTTCGTCAACCGCTTTGCTTTGCATAGCGCGTTGAACTGCTTCCAGATTCAAACGGGACTGTTTTTTCAGTTCAGCATCGGCGGCAAAGAAAATCTCGGCCAATGGGTTTTCGCGCAAACCGACGCCGCCCGCATGCAGGTCAGCCCAACGATTGCTGTTGTTGAACAATTGCAGGAACTGCGCCGATTGTTGCATCGCCTGTTTCGTCACGCGAGCTTTTGTAAAGATGATTGCCCAGGAAGCGATGGAAAAACCCAGAAGAACCAGAAGCACGAACTTCGCAATCGGGCTTGCGCGAAAGATCAAATCAACCAGGCTGCTGTGTTGGGTTACTTGTTCCTGCCAGAACCAGAACGCGGGTTGAAATGCAGGCAAAATCTCGGAAACGATCAACAGAATTCTCCTGAAAGCGGGTTTAAGCAAAGCCGAAATGATCGGCGACATCGTCTAAGTTGCTGTCATGAATGTTTTTCCAGAGCGGCGAGCTATGCTAGCATGCGCCCATAATGGGTTCAAGAAAGCCCTTCTACACAGGGGCTTCGAGCCAAAATCGCTTTAGTTCAAAGACTCGAAATTCCTGTAACTGACACTCCGCCACCACTGCTGAATGGCAATCAACCCAGTGCGATAGGGTTGATTCAAGCCTCAATTTTGTCGCAAAGGAGAACCAATTTATGAACCGGATGTTGAAAGTTACTTTAGCTCTCGGCGTAATCGGCTGTTTTGTTTTCTCTGTCCAAAGCGTCGAAGCAATGCGACCCAATACTGGGTCAACCCAAGCTAAATCAGATAAAGTTTTGCGTGAATTTCATGGCGTCAAGCTGGGAATGAAACGCGAAGCCGTCCAGACGGCGATGGCCACCAAACCGGAAGCCTCTTCCGAGGATAATGAAGATTACAAACTGACCGGCGATGACACCATGACCGTGCATTATGAAAACGGCGAGGTCAAAGCCATCCAGCTTGCTTTTCAGGATGCCAAAAATGCTCCGGCCTGGAACGACGTCGTCGGCGACGCTGAAGTCAACGAACTCCCCAACGGAGCCAAAACTGCTCGGAAGACCGTGGAGCAGGAAAAATTCTGGGTTTCGATTTATAAAAACCAGGATGGCACTATTGTTCGCATTACCATTAGCCGCTGAAAACGACAAAGCCGCAACAAGGAAAGCTTACCTTGTTGCGGCTTTCGGTTTTTGTAATACCAGCTTGGCTTTATCTTAATTCCCTTTGCCAGCCAGTTGAATACGGATCATTGCGCGCTGCATTTTCAGTTCGGCCCGGCGGAAATCAATGTCATCGCCGCCGGACTTCAGCCTTTGTTCGGCTCTTTCGCGTGCGCGTTCGGCTCGTTCCAGGTCAATTTCTTCCGGTCGTTCTGCAACATCCGAAAGAACGGCAACGCCGTCCGCCTGAACTTCGGCAAATCCACCGCTGACGTGCAACTGCTTGCTGCCGCTGCCTTGCCTATAAGTCAGAACGCCTGTCTTCAATTGCGAAATCAGAGCCGTGTGTTCGGGCAGAATGCCCAATTCGCCGTCCAGACCGGGCAGCACGACTTCGTCAACCGATTCGCGCAGCACCAATCGTTCTGGAGTGATTACTTCAAGATTGAGTTTGTCAGCCATAAGTACAGTTCGCTGTTGGCAGTTCACAGTAAAAGAAAGCATCAAGTTACTGCGAACCGTGAACTGCCAACTCTCCGTTACATTTTCTTCGCCGCTTCGAGGACTTCGTCAATCGTTCCTTTCATATAGAACGCCTGTTCGGGAATGTCATCGTGTTTGCCGTTGACGATTTCGCTAAAGCCGCGAATCGTTTCTTCGATTGAAACCAGAGCGCCGGGGATACCGGTGAACTGTTCGGCGACGTGGAAAGGCTGGGACAGGAATTTCTGCACCTTGCGAGCGCGCGACACTGTCAGCTTGTCTTCTTCCGACAGTTCGTCAATACCCAGAATGGCGATGATGTCCTGCAAGTCCTTGTATCGCTGAAGTATGCGTTTCACCGCTTGAGCGCAATTGTAATGGTCGTCGCCAACGATGCGCGGTTCCAGAATGCGCGAACTGGAAGCCAGCGGGTCAACCGCCGGATAAATTCCAAGTTCTGCGATCTGGCGCGAAAGCACGGTCGTCGCGTCAAGGTGAGCAAACGCCGTCGCCGGAGCCGGATCGGTCAAATCGTCCGCCGGAACGTAAACCGCCTGCACCGAAGTCACAGATCCGGTCTTGGTCGAGGTAATGCGTTCCTGCAATTCGCCCATTTCCGAAGCCAGGTTCGGCTGATAACCCACCGCCGAAGGCATGCGTCCGAGCAACGCGGACACTTCGGAACCCGCCTGTGTAAAGCGGAAGATGTTATCAACGAACAACAACACGTCCTGGCCCTGGTCGCGGAAGTATTCAGCGACGGTCAAACCCGACAACGCCACGCGCAAACGCGCTCCGGGAGGTTCGGTCATCTGGCCGTAAACCAATGCCACTTTGGATTTGGTGATGTCTTCGTCGTTGATGACATTGCCTTCGCGCATTTCCAGCCAAAGGTCGTTGCCTTCGCGTGTGCGTTCGCCCACGCCTGCGAAAACCGAAAACCCGCCGTGAGCTTTGGCGATGTTGTTGATCAACTCCATGATCGTCACGGTTTTGCCCACGCCTGCGCCGCCGAACAGACCGATCTTTCCGCCTTTCAAAAAGGGCTGGATCAGGTCAATGACCTTGATGCCGGTGATCAGCATTTCCAGTTCGGTTGATTGCTCTTCAAAGGTGGGAGCGTGACGATGAATCGGGTAATAGTCAGTTGCCGGAACCGGGCCGCGTTCGTCCACAGGTTCGCCGACGACGTTGATGATTCTGCCAAGCGTGCCATTGCCGACCGGCACTTTGATCTGGCCGCCGGTATCAATCGCGTTCATTCCGCGAACCATTCCGTCCGTCGGAAGCATTGAAACTGTTCGGACGCGGCTTTCGCCAAGGTGTAACTGAACTTCGCAGATGACGTTGATAGGGGTTGGCACATCGAAGCCTTCGCTGGTGACGCGCAAAGCCTGATAAATAGGAGGCAGATAGCCTTCGGGAAATTCCACGTCAACGACAGGGCCAATCACCTGCACGACTTTGCCGACCACGCCGCTCTGAGAATTGCCATTCGCAGATGCCATAAAATTTAGTGCTCCTTCAAGGATTTAGGCGGCTGCACAGACGGTTGGCTTCAAGAAGAAAAGGATTTCAACCTGCACAGTTTCGCCAGTCAAGTTTATGATTGCTCGATTAAAGGCGCGGAGTATACACATCCGATTGTGGTTTGCCAAATTGAGAGCGGGTTTGAAAATACAGTCGCAGATATGCAGTACGGGGAGCGTCAGCGACCTGCGTATCTCTCTGCTCAGATCATCGAGATCAATAACCGCATCGCTCCATGGTCGCTCTCAGATATAGCCGTACACTCGTTCAGCCAAGCTCAGGTCGCTAACGCTCCCCGTACCGCATCAATCGCCTAAATCAGGAATCAAATTGTCACCTTGATGATTGAGTACGTAATCGCAGGCGCGTTCAACCTGCGGTGATCTCCACAAATACCGCCTGCTGCCATGTTCAGCCCAAGGCGACAGCTTCCCTTTCCAAACTCCGCCAGAGCGCATGGCCTTCGTCGCATAAGCCTTGAAATCGTTGAGAATCTTTTCCGGTTTGCAAAAAGCCGAAACGACAACGTGAACGTGATTGGTGCGAACATTGATTGCTCGCAATTTCCATCCACGATGCTCACAAACCTCTCGAACAGCTTGATCAACAATCACGCGACGGGCCTCGTTAAGTTCAACCGGAGCCTGTTTCAACCGTCGCCGCTCTTCTTGCTCGCGTTGCTTGTCCGTCGGATAAAAAGGTGTGCCGTATGTATTGTAGAGGTTGTCTACTGATCCTCTTTCGTCGCCGTGAAGCCAGGTGCCGTAACAGCGGAAAGTGATCAGGTAAGCCAAGGGAATGCGACTCAGGCTGAATTCCTCATCAAACATCACTATCTCCACGCAGATAAATGCAGTACGGGGAGCGTCAGCGACCTGCGTCTCTCTCTGCTCAGATCATCGAGATCAATAACCCCACCGCTCGATGGTCGCTCTCAGATATAGCCGTACACTCGCTCAGCCAGGCTCAGGTCGCTTACGCTCCCCGTACCGCATCAAGCGGTGTATTTGGCCAGCACTTCGGCGACGGCTTCGGGCGAGTAAAATTCCTTGACCAGAGATTCCGCCGGATAGTAAGTCAGTTCTTCCATCCCCGTGTAACCCAGATAGCGCATGCCTTCGGGGCTGGCGTCAAAGCGTCCATCCGGCAGCAAATCCAGCCACGCTCCCGGCCCAAAATAATATCGAAATAAAAACGTTTGGCACGTCGCCAGGTCCCAAAATTGCAGACGACCGGCCACGCCAACGCTGACCAGAGACTTACCACCCGGCGAAAACGCGACGCTGTAAACCGCCCCCATATTTCCAGTTAACGTCGCCAGCAATTTGCCGGATTTGACATCCCACAGCTTGACCGAGTTGTCATAACTTCCGCTCGCTACCATCTCGCCGTCTTCCCTAAACGCGACTGAACTGACTACGCTTGAGTGGCCGCTCAGCGTTCGAATCTCTTTGCCCGATTTGACATCCCACAGCTTGACCGATTTGTCATCACTTCCGCTCGCTACCATCTCGCCGTCTTCCCTAAACGCGACTGAACTGACTACGCTTGAGTGGCCGCTCAGCGTTCGAATCTCTTTGCCCGATTTGACATCCCACAGCTTGACCGAGTTGTCAGAACTTCCGCTCGCCAGCATCTCGCCGTCTTCCCTAAACGCGACTGAATTGACATAGCTTGAGTGGCCTTCCAAAACGCGAAGCAACACGCCATCTTCGCTTCGGTACAGGTATATGTTTCCGTCAGCTCCGCCCGCGGCAACGATTGATCCATCTGGACTGTAACTGACCGCGTAAGCGGTAAAACCTGGGGCATACTGGACGATTGGCCGCAACTGTTTTGCGTCAATCAGGCCGGGCAGTGTTAAACCACGAACGTTATCGAGTTTGGCATTGAGGAAGCTTTCAGGGCTGGCATCTTTGGCGTTTCGGAAATTGCAACCGCTCAGGTCAGACTCTTTGAATGACATTCTGGCCAAAAAGGCTTCGGTAAAATCAGCATCAACGACAGAAGCATTTTCGGCGCTGGCATCATCCAGCCCAGCGAAATAAAAACGACCTGATCCAAAGTCGAATGGTTGAGCTTGGCGGCTTTCAGCTCGGCGCCCGTAAAATCCGCGCCAGTCAAATTCGCACATTCCAAAACGACTTCCTGCAATTTTGCTGCGACCAAATCTGCTCCGGCGGGAATACGACCGGCGAGCGCCGCTTTCAGCTTGGGCACATCGGAAATCTCTTCCTCCATTCCGCAGCGAATCCGCGCCGACCAGTACAACAACTGCAAAGCATTTTCCGAAACATTGGCTTGATACTTATTCCGCAGAATCTCCTGCAACGGCTCTCGCATCGCATCGGCTTCATCAAGCTGAGCCAGAAAGAAGATCGTCTTCTGATCGTAACGGCGCGTGTTCAACACTTCGTGCAAAACTGCGGTACGGGGAGCGTCAGCGACCTGCGCCTCGCTCGATGTAAGTGCCGCAGACGACTCAGGTCGCTCACGCTCCCCGTACTGCAATGCGGCGGCGATCTTTTTCGCCACAAAGAATTCACCGAACGACCGATGCATAAACCCAAAATTGCCGTTGTCGTCGCGCTTCAGGAAGCTGGCTCCCCGCATCGCTGGCGATGTCGGCGATTTCTTCGTCGCCGATTTCTATCTTCTGATCGGCTACCAGCTTTTCAACAAACGGAACCAGTTCGCGGTAATGGACTGACTGCTTTTTCATCTCGCCACATCCGCCAAGCCAGTTCAATCATCAACGCAAGTTTGGTGTTTCGGTCAAGATTGAATTTGCGGCCTTTCCCTTCTTCGCGATCAATCCAGATGTTGGTGTAAACGTTGTAAAGCTTGGCCGCGTTGACCTCTTCGCCTGGCTTCAGCTTCGGCAAGGTCTTGACGACCATATCCAGCAACAGCGGGCGCGTAGCCAAATCCTTCAGGTTGTAAATCTCCTGAATCTTTCGCCAGTCAGCGGCGTGGTCTTTTCGGCCGAGCTTTCCGCAGATAGCCTTGAATCTTTTTCGTCGTCGAATTCCTGCAGGAAAACGACTTCGGCGGTAGAGCGCTGGCGGAGTTCGCGGTAAAGGTCAGTTTCGGTTTCAGACAATCGCGGGCCTTCGCCGATGACTTTGACCTGTTCGGTGCGGTCTTTGAAGTAATGAGTGCGGCAGGTGAGTATGACTTTGCCCTGCAAGTCTGCGGCGCGGAAATTGTTCTGCGTGTCCTCCCAGCGAATGCGGTCGGCCATTTCGTCAAAGGCGTCGAAAAACAAAACGACTTTACCCAGCCGCACCAGATGTTCAAAACGAGTGAAGCTGATGTCGCGCAAACCTCGGCGGGCAAAGTGATTGATGACAATGCCTTCCAGCGAAAATTCCTTGCGGACTTCTTTCAGCGGAATCAACACCGGAGCCGGGTGCCTGAGCGGATCATCACGAAAACTGCGCGCCAGGTTGTAAGCCAGAAAACTGGCCAGCGTAGTTTTGCCCGTCCCCAAATCACCAAGAATCACCAACTGATTTCGGCGCTCTTCGCCCAGCCATTTGCTCAGGTGTTCGAGCGCGGGCAACCGTTCGTAGGTGATGTCGGTCATCAGATCAGGCCGGATGAACCAATCATCTCCGCCCATTTTTCCTCGGCGTGCTTTTCGTATTCGGCAATCAAACCATCGGCGTAATTGTCCAGCGGCACCAGTTCGCGCAGTAGTTCAGGATAGGTGACGCAATCAATGCCGACTTCTTCCAGCGCGACTCGCGTGTCGGCGGCGAAGCCTTGCGACGAAACAGCTATCCAACGATGGCGAGGCAATTTTGTTTGCGCCAAGGCTTGTTGAGCCAGAATCTGATTTCGTCCGTCGGCAGTGATGCGCGTGTCCTTGCATTCGACAATAAACTCAACGTTTGCCCCGCCAAGTTTCTGCCGAATCATCAAATCAATCTGAACTCCGCTGAGTTCGGTGTCGGCTTTGACCTCAAATCCCAACAAGCGATACAGCGCGGCGACTTCATCTTCAAAGCGTTTGCCTTTGCGATAGCTGCGAGCGCCGCGTTCGGCCTTGGTCAGTTCGTGTTCGCGGAATTCAAATTCCTCGTGGTCGCGGGTCTGAAACTCTCTGCGAGGCAGGTCAATCGCTTCGATCAACTGGCGAAAGCGAAGCTCGAAATCATCCTCGTTTTGGAAATCAATAGCTTTGGCATTAACCAGCAGGCTGGGAACTTTGCATTCTCTTCGTTTCAGCGGTATCAGCCGACGCTCGCGATTCTCCGGGTCAGTGGCAACAACCGCCGCTAACTCCGAGCGCGGCCAGGGATTGGCAAAATAATCCTGCGACATCACGATGGCGACTTTGCGGCTAACATCCAACGCATCCATAACTTGAAGTGTTATGTTTTCGGTATCTTTGATTGTTTCGTGAGCGAAGAAGACCTTTACGCCAGCACTATTCAACCGACGATAAAGTCGCTCTGCCCAAATGCGGTCGGCTTCGGTATAGCTGATGAATAGATCAAACTGTTCAGACATAAGACGTGCCTTAGGAAAATTGATTGAAACGATTAAGGGCTTTGGACTGCGAGCGGCAAATTACCATCAAGCTCCGGCTTGGCCAAGCGAACTGGGTACGCAGACCATGGGTTTCTGCACAAGTTTTTGCGCCGGAGGCGCAGCGGAAATTAGCCGGTGGTGAAGGCTTTGCGTAACCACCGGAAATGACGGCAAAAGACCAGCAAGCCCTGAAAGGGCGACAGACGGGGCTTGGTCCTTCGCCCTTTCAGGGCTGGCACCCCAACTTAACTTTATCCCGGTGGTTACGCTGCGCTCACCACCGGCTAATTTCCGCCATCCTTTCAGGATGAAAACGGGTCGCCCAACTTGTGCATAAACCTATGGCGTGCGTACACAGCTTTCGTGACAAGACAGAATCGGTTCATTACAATCCAAGCTTCTCATCCGCAGGACTTTTCAATTTCCCAATCAGGAGAGCAATAAATGAGCAATGGTTTGCAGATAAAAGAGGGTGGCGCACTGGATTTGTTGTCGCTGGGCGCGCTGGTTCACAGGCTGGATCCGGGAGTGATTCCTTTTCGCAAGGCTACAACCTGTCAGATTCACGTCAGCGGAGGCGAATTCAACGTCGCAGCCAATCTGGCCGACTGTTTCGGCTTAAACACCGGCGTAGCCTCTGCAATGGTTGATTACCCGATTGGCGAACTGATCGCCGAACGAGTCAAAGCCATGGGCGTCAAACCTTTTTACAAACGATTCAAACACGACGGAGTTCGCGGGCCGAATATGGCTACGGTATTCAGCGACAGAGGGCACGGCGTTCGCGCTCCGGTGGTTTTTTATAATCGGTCGAACGAAGCTGCGGCTTTGCTGAAACCGGGCGATTTTGATTGGGACGCGATCTTTGCCGGCGGAGTCCGCTGGTTTCACAGTGGAGGCATTTTCGCCGCGCTCTCTGAAACTACGGCGGAATTGATTATCGAAGGCATGCAGGCCGCCAAAGCCGCAGGCGCAGTGACTTCGTTTGACCTGAATTTCCGCGAAAAGCTGTGGAAGATTTCAGGCGGTCAGGATCGCGCCGTGTCAGTCATTGATCGAATCGTCGAAAACGTGGACGTGCTGGTCGGTAACGAAGAAGATTTGCAAAAAGGTTTGGGTATTCCCGGCCCCGAAGTCGCCGCGAAATCGAAGCTCGATCCGGGAGCGTTTTTCAGCATGATTGACCGCGTAGTCGCTAAGCATCCAAAAATCAAAGTCGTTGCCACGACTCTGCGCGAAGTTCACACCACCAGCCGCCATTCGTGGGGAGCGGTGGCCTGGGTCAACGGTGAGCCTCACGTTTCAATGACCGCTGAACTGGACGTGATTGATCGCGTCGGCGGCGGAGACGGTTTTGCAGCCGGTTTCTTTTACGGCTTGCTGACCGGCGAAACTCCTGCTGAATCGTTGAAACTTGGCTGGGCGCACGGAGCTTTGCTGACTACATTTCCCGGCGATACGACAATGGCTTCGGTGGATCAGGTGCGAGCGTTTGCTCAGGGCGGTTCAGCGCGCATTCAGCGATAAACTGCCAGGCATTTTTTAGCTTTCAGGGGGCAAGATGGCGATCACTCAGGAAGACAAGCTTCGGTACGAAGTCGAAAAGCTTGAATTGGAAATCAAAGAAAAGCGCCGCTCGTTCTTTAATCAACCAACATTCTGGATTCCGATGATCACCGTCGCAATTTCGCTGAGCGGCAATGTCTTTCAATGGAGCAATGCAAAAAACGAAAAGACTCTGGTTGAAATTCAAATTGCACAAGCCAAGCTGGATAAAGACAGGACGCAAATCCAACTGGACGCGCTGAAACAACAGCTTCAAGATGCTCAGAGCATTTACGAATCAACCAACCAAAAAATCGCCGAAGCAGAAAGCCGGTTGAAAGAAGCAACGGAAAAGCTTTCTCAATTTCAATCCCCTCAATTAAAGGCCGCCGCCGCCGAAGCAGGGCGGGTTTTGGCAGATGCAAGACAGATCAATCAACGCGCGATGGAAGGATTAAGAGCGACCGAATCCATCGGCTCAGGTAAAGATGCGGCCTTGGCCAAGGCGAAAGAGCGAGAGGGTTTTGAGAAGTTAATTGCCGGCGATTACGATGGAGCCGCGCAGGCATTCCAGGCCGCAGATAACGCCAATCACAACTTTAATTCCGTTTCCGAATTGGCTCGATTGGTTAAATCAAGAAGAGCAGACCTGGATGACCCTGCGAAAAGAAAAGACGTCTTTCGGACTATTGTCACCAGATATTCGCTTGGTGCTCCTGCCGACTTGCTGAATAAGCTTGAAGAGATGTCAAAATAATTCACCTTAAATTTTAGGATAAGGAGATAGAAATGAATCCGTTAGTAGAAGTAGAAAAGCTCGGCCAAAGTATTTGGTACGACAACATCCGCCGCCTGTTGATTGACAACGGCGACATCGCCGGAAAGATCGCCAACGACGATCTGCGAGGCATCACATCCAATCCGACCATCTTTGAAAAAGCCATCGCGGGCAGCGACGATTACAACGACGCGATGCAAAAGCTGATTGCCGAAGGCAAAGGCATACAGGAAATTTACGAAGCTCTGGCGATTGAAGACATTCAGCGGGCGTCCGATTTGTTCACTTCGGTTTACGAACGCACAAACAAGCTGGATGGTTATGTCAGTTTGGAAGTTTCGCCGCTGCTGGCGCGCGACACCGCCGGAACCGTCGCCGAAGCCAAACGGCTGTGGGCGGCGCTTGGTCGTCCGAATGTTTGCATTAAGATTCCGGCCACGCCCGAAGGCATTCCGGCCATTCGCCAGGTAATCGCAGCCGGAATCAACGTCAACGTGACGATGATTTTTGCTCTGGAAAATTACGTGCAAGTCACCGACGCATACATTTCCGGTTTAGAGGATCGCGCCGCAGCCGGTCAGCCGATTGACCACGTAGCCTCTGTCGCCAGCGTTTTCGTTTCACGTATTGACTCGGCGGTTGATGCTCAACTGGAAGCCAGGATTAAGCAATCCAGCGACGAAACCGAAAAGGCCTCGCTGACATCCCTGCTTGGCAAAGCCGCCATCGCCAACGCCAAGATGCAGTATCAACGCTTCAAGGAAATTTTCAGCAGCGAACGATTTGCCAAACTAAAGGCCAAAGGCGCTCAGGCTCAGCGCCCATTGTGGGCTTCGACAGGAACGAAAAATCCTGCTTACAGCGACGTGCTTTACGTTGACAGCCTGATTGCCGCTGACACGGTAAACACAATTCCGCCTGCAACCTACACAGCTTTCCGCGACCACGGAAACGTCGCGCTGACGATTGAAACCGGTTTGGATCAGGCCAAGTCCGATCTGGCCAAGCTGGCCGAAATCGGAATCAGTTTGGAAGCCGTTTGCCAGAAATTGCAGGACGACGGCGTCAAATCCTTTGCCGATTCCTTCGACAGCCTGATGCAAACAATCAAATCGAAACAGGCTGCAATGACCAGCGGCTTGGCGGAACGCATGGGAGCTTCCTTGGGAAAAGCCTAGACGCCGTGTCCCAGGTCATCAGTCGCGCGGAATCCGAACAATGGGTTCGGAAAATCTGGCGCAAGGATGCGGCGTTATGGAAGTCGGATGAAGAAAACGCGAAGATCATTCGCAACTCGCTGGGTTGGGTAACGGTCATCGAACAAGTCAGCGCAGCCGCCGAAGAACTGGCGGCTTTCAGTGCTCGAATCAGAAATGACGGCTTTAAGCACATCATGCTGCTGGGAATGGGTGGCAGCAGCTTGTGCCCTGAAGTTTTCCGGCGCACATTTGGCAAAACTCCCGGCTTCCCGGAAATGCACGTGCTGGACAGCACTGACCCGGCGACGGTCGCCGCGTTTGAAGCCAAAGTTGATCTGGCCAAGACGCTGTTCATCGTCGCCAGCAAGTCCGGCTCAACGGTCGAACCGTTGATGTTTTACAAATACTTTTTCAACCGAGTGCGCGAACTCAAAGGCGACAAGGCTGGCGAAAACTTCATCACCATCACCGACCCCGGCACAAAGATGGAACAGTACGCCAAAGATGATAAGTTCCGCCGCATCTTCCTGAATCCACCGGATATTGGCGGACGTTATTCGGCGCTGTCATTTTTCGGAGCAGTTCCCGCTGCATTGCAGGGTTTCGATTTCAGAACTTTGATTGACCGGGCCGAACGCGCAATGCACGCCTGCTCGCCAGTCGTTCCGGCGGCTGAAAATCCTGCGGTTCGATTGGGAGCAATCATAGGCACTCTGGCCGTCGAAGGTCGCAACAAAATGACTTTGACGACCGATCCTGAAATCGCTTCGCTGGGTTTGTGGATTGAACAACTTGTCGCCGAAAGCACAGGCAAAGAAGGCAAAGGAATTTTGCCAGTCGCTGGCGAACCGCTTGGCTTACCTGAAATTTACGGCAACGACCGCGTCTTCGTTCACATCGCCGTTGGCACTATTGACCCCGAAACTGACAACAAGCTTCGCGTGCTGGAAGCCGCAGGCCATCCGGTCATTCGCCGAACGCTGAACGACACACTTGATCTGGGCGAAGAGTTTTACCTGTGGGAAATGGCCACGGCAGTTGCTGGTAAAATCACAGGCATCAATCCGTTCGATCAACCCAACGTTCAGGAATCGAAAGATCACACAGTCAACCTGCTGGAAGATTTCAGAAAGCACAACAAACTGACTGATCAATCCCTGAAGCCCGAAGCCAGACAGGTGTTGGCCGTCGAAGGTCACGGGGTGAAGGTTTTCTGCACTGAATCAACGAAAAACAAACTCGGCGCTGGCCTTTCGGTGGAATCGTTCATCGGCGCTCACCTGAAACGCGCATCAGTCAATGATTACGTCGCGCTCTGTGATTACATTCAGGAAACTGACGAACACGAAGCCTTGCTGCAAGGCATTCGCGTTCACCTGCGCGACGCCTTGCATGTGGCGACAACGACGGGTTACGGGCCGCGTTTCCTGCATTCAACCGGCCAGCTTCACAAAGGCGGAGACGACCACGGAGTCTTCATTCAAATCACTGCTGACGACGTGAAAGACGTTCCGCTGCCCGGCGAACCGTTCGGTTTCAGCGTATTGAAGCAGGCTCAGGCGCTGGGCGATTTCGCTTCGCTGGCCACCCGCAATCGGCGAGCGATTCGCGTCAACCTGGGCGAAGACATTGGAGCGGGATTGAAAACGCTGCTGGAAATTGTTCAAAGCCAGTTGCCGATTTGAAGCCTGAACTTAACGACAAACATCAACCCCGCCAACGCTTTCCAGCTTTGGCGGGGTTGATTGCCTTCACCGATACGTCTTGCTTCGCCCATCGGCAAACTACTTTTCCTCGCCGGGATGATAGCTGTGTTCCAGGTTTGGTTTGATTTCAGCCAGTGTGAACCGCACAGGTTTGAATTTGCCTGCGGCGTAAAGCTCGGCTTGATCCAGATGGTGTTTCGATTTGGGATCGGCGCTTTGGCCGAAAACCAAAATTGATTGCGCCCTGAACTGTTTGCCGAATTCGGCTACGGCGACAAAGGTGTTGCCTGCCGTGCCGTAACGCCGCTGCTGACCTTTTTCTGTTCGCGCAGTGAAGGTAAACGCCATTCCAGCGAAACTTGGGCCGCCCGCGACTGGCAAGCTGGGCTTTTTGTCGTCGAAGGGTTCATCGCCGCTGGTGTGGACTCGCTGCAAACGGTTGATCTCTCCCCACTCGACTTGCCGGGTTCCAAACTTCAATTCCAGATCGGCGACTGTCTTTTCCAAAGCACGCAGAAATTTGAATTTAGCTTCACCCTTGTCGGCGTTGGCGCTTTCCAAAGTCAAAATGAACAGCGTTGTTTCCACCGAATCCAGCCGAGCAATTTGATCCCAGGATTTCAGCGCCCAGACAACAGGTTTGATCTCTTCGGCCTTGGCTTCGTTTTCGCGCTTCATCTGTTCCCATTCTTCAGCCAGAGTTTCGATGCCCTGTTTCGCTTCGCCGACTGTGGTGTCGGTCGCGGCTTTGGCCCATTCATCAAAGGTGAATTTCTTTTTGCCGGTCAAAATGCGCCGGGACATTCGCGCTCGCGGCGTGTCGTCTTCGGGAACCATGTAAGCCGGAAACTTTTCTTTCGGTGGGTTGCCCTCAGACGTAGTTAAGAAAGCCGTCGAGTTGCAGTTCTGCAAAAAGCCGGACTTGGGGTTCAGAAACAGCGGCAGTTCTTCCAGTGAGTGATAACCCTGCCATTCGGTTTCCGCAGTGCTGCCGTCAACAGGTTTTGTCCAATCGAACTTCGTCGAACGTTTAGGAACCGCGTTGCCGTGAACGTAAAAGATGTTGCCGCGATTGTCTGCGTATAAAGTGTTCGATCCCGTCAGACTGACTTTGCTCAGCGCGGCTCGAAATTCTTTCAGGTTGCGAGCGCGGTTCATGGCTATGCGCTGTTCCAGTTCGCCACCTTCTTGCAGCCGAGCGATGCGAGCGGCGACAGCTTTGCCATTGCGATAACCGATGATCGGGCCGTGGTGAGTTTTGCGAAACCGATAACGGCGAACTTCGATTCCCTTTTCGGTTTTGACTTTGACAGTGTCCGTCCATTCGACAGCGGTTCGATGCTCGCTTCCGTATTTGTAAGCCAGCGGATTCGCCGCGTCGTCGAAGCTTTCCAGGTAAACGTCCGCCGTGTCGGCGTAATTGTTCGTGTGGCTCCAACCCAAAAACTGATTGAAGCCTGTGCGGATGTAAGCCGTCCCCAGAATTGCGAAACCGTAAGAGTTCAAACCTTCTTCGCTCTTCAACTGAGCTTCGTAACGCTGGCCGCCGCCGAAAAATCCTACATGAGGATTGATGAACAGCATCGCGTTGCCGCTGGCGCTTTTGCGCGGAGAAACCGCCCACATATTCGAACCCTCTTCCTGGCCAAGATTCGATTCGACAAACCACTGTTGCAATCCGTCCAGGTTGATCGGTAAAGCCTGAGCTTTGTCTGTCGCTTCCAATTTGCCCAACTGAATTTCGTTCGGGTTCAATCCCAGCCGATTGACGCTGCCCACTCTGCCCGCCCGCGCGAAGGCCAGTACGTTCCAGGGTTCCAAACCAGTCAACAACCTAGGTTTTGTTTCAGGATGACGGGCAATGAAGTTATTGACTCCGGCGGCAAAGGCATCACACAACGCCCGCAGGTTTGCGGGTAATTTCTCGTATTCGGCTTTAGACAGCCGCTCGATTTCAAACAGTCGAAAAGTCAGATCGCGCGCCAAACCACGTTCGCCTTCAATCTCTGCGGCTCGCCCAAGCACATTGATGTAATCGGTTTCCAGTTGCCAGAAATTGTCTTCGCATTGTGCGTAAGCCAAACCGAAAATCACCGCAGGATCGGTCTTGCCGAAGATGTGCGGAACTCCGTAAGTGTCGCGGTGAATGGTAACCTGGCTGGCCAACTCAGTTTTCGATTGGGCGTTGACAGAAACGGCCAAACAAATCGTGGCGAGTAAAGTGAACAAGTAGCGACGAGGCATTGCCATCTCCTTCAATTCAAATTCGTGGTGTCGAGTTTCAACAAAGTTTGCAGCAAGACATTCGCGCCATTGGCAATGTCTTCGGGTGTGGAAAATTCACGCGGACTGTGGCTGATGCCATCGCGGCTGGGAACGAAAATCATCCCGACCGGACAGATGTTGTAAATTTCCTGAGCGTCGTGCCCTGCTCCGCTGGGCATCAGTTTCGTCGTCAACCCAAGTCCTTTCGCCGAGTCCGCAATTAAGCGCGGCGAATGCGTTCATCGGTCGGCGCGGGCGGAGTCGCGTTGACCTGCTTGAACTCGAACTTTGTTCCTGTGGATTGTTCGATCTGGCGAACTTCGGCTTGAATCTTTTCAAACAGCATTTTGACTTTGGCGGCGTCCAGATCCCGCAGCCCCAAACTGGTCAGCACTTTCCGGGGATTACGTTGTACGCACCGGAAAGGGCTGAATCTTGCCAACGTTCAACCTGACGACCTGGCATCTTGCTGAGTGACGACGCGGTTGACGACTTCGATGTATTTCGCCGCTGCCAGCAAAGCGTCTTTGCGCTGATTCATTGGCGTAGTTCCGGCGTGATTTGCGAAGCCATCAATCGTCACGTCCCACCAGTTGACGCTGACAATTCCTTCGACCACTCCGATGTTGATTTTTTCCTGATGCAAAATGCCGCCCTGTTCGATGTGCAATTCAATGTAAGCGGCAATGTCGCCTTTGCGACGTACAACACTGGCCAGTTTGTCAGGGTCACCGCCAATGAACTTGATGCCTTCGCGGATGGTCTTTTTGCTGTTCGACACCAGATTCAGTTCGCGTTCGGTCAAACCTTTGGCCAGGGCGTGACTGCCTATCGTTCCGCCTTCTTCGTTTTGAAAGATGGCGACTTCCAGCGGATGCACGTAGCGTGACGTTGTTTTCAGCCAAAGTTTGAGCGACTTCAATCGCCGACATTGAACCAACCTGTCCGTCGTAACTGCCGCCTTGCGGAACCGAATCAATGTGCGAACCGATCATCGCGGCTTCAGGCTGGCATCGCTTCCCGCTCGACGGCCAAGGATGTTGCCGACAGAGTCAATCGAAACCTCCAGCTTGGCCGCGCGCATCAATTTCATAGCGTAATCGCGAGCCTGCAAATCTTCATCGGAATAAGCCACGCGATTCGTCCCGCCTTCAGGCGTTTTGCCAAAGGCTGCAAGTTCGGTCATGTGCTGATTCGGTCGTGCGCCATTGACGCGCAGCATGGCGTTTGCGGAACTGAAAACGCCAGCGTGCTGCCAGCCGCCAGCAAACTGAAATTGAATTCTCGACGGTTCATGTTTTCTCCAGTGGGTGAATTGAATTTGCCCGGAGTTTAGCAATCGGATAAAAGATCAACAAAGACAATTTTAGGAGCGAGGGAGTTTAAGGAAGCTTCGCGCTTTTATTTTCAGCAGGCGGGGACGCCTGCGTACCCAGGAATCAAAATGAACAAGATCACTCGTCGCCAAAGCCTGAAAGCAGGTCTGGCATCACTCGCCGCTCTGAGTTCGCTTGAATCAACAGAAGCAAACGAAGTCGGTCAAGCTGTAATTGCCGCTCGCGGCGGACTCTGCCTAAACGAAGACAACAGTCATTACTTTTCCACTCGCGCCGAAAAAAAACTGGATGCTGAAACCGTTGCTTCGTGGGTGGATCAATACGCCAAAACTCAGGTGCGCGAATTGATGCTTTCACCCAACGCAATGCGAACCAGTTACGACAGTCAGGTCTGGGAACCGATCTGGAAAGGTTACGATCCTGACGGCCCGGATGACCAACCTTTACTGGCCAGCACGGCGGCTGCTTCGCGCAGAGCAGTCAGAGATTGGATTCACACCGCCTGGCAACTAAACCAAAACGGCATTGATCCATACAAATTGTGGATTGAA
Organism: Blastocatellia bacterium; assembly: GCA_044221525.1. Taxonomy (GTDB): domain Bacteria; phylum Acidobacteriota; class Blastocatellia; order RBC074; family RBC074; genus RBC074. Next base: position 48,273 of record JBGAPB010000004.1, read on the forward strand.
CGCGCGCGCAAACACGGCATTTCGCCGTGGATTTCGATGAGGATGAACGACGTGCATAACGTGGACGACGAACGCAGTTTTATGCACAGCGACCTTTGGCGACAGAATCCACAGTTTCGACGAATCAATTACCGGCTGGATCGTTCAGCAGATCGCGCTCTGGATTACGGGCACGTCGAAGTCCGCCAGCACCATTTCAAGCTGATTCGAGAACTTGTTGAGCGATATGATTTCGACGGCCTGGAACTGGATTGGATGCGGTTCGGCTATCACTTCAAACCCGGTCACGAAAGCGAAGGCCTAACAATTCTGACCGAATTCACTGCGGAAGTTCGTCACTTGCTAACAACCTGGGAAAAGAAACGCGGCCACAAAATCAAACTCGGCGCGCGCGTGCCTTCGCGACCGCAAACTGCGTTTGGACTTGGTTACGATCCTGTCACCTGGGCGCGCAAAGGCCTGATTGACATGCTGGTTGTCACTCCGTTTTGGGCCAGCATCGAACCGGATATGCCAATTGAGTTATGGAAAGAATTACTGCGAGGAACTCAGGTGACGCTGGCGGCAGGGCTGGAAGTGCTGATCCGAACTCATCCCGATTCCAAACAGTTTCAGAAAAACACGCTGGAAACCGTGCGCGGAGCCGCCGCCTCTTTGCTGGATCGCGGAGCGAATCGAATTTACCTGTTCAACTATATGGATTCGCAAACTGCGATGGACGATCTGGAAAATTACCAGACGCTGTTGCGCGAAGTCGGCAAGCTGGAAACTCTGAAAGGAAAATCGCGCCGCCACGTGCTGACATTTGCCGACACCTGGGCGCCCGGCGAAGCTCCGGCAATCCCTTTGCCTGCGCAATGCTCCGCCGGAAAGTGGCGAGCCTTTCGACTGCCAACCGGGGCGGTTCCGGCTGCTGGCAATGTGCGAGCGTTGCTTGGCATTGAAGGCATGACCGAAACCGACCTGGCTGCCAGCGAGTTGCGCCTCAACGGAGAGTCATGCAAGTTCAGCGGCAAAGTTGAGTTGAAAACGCCTAAACCGGAATCACCGGTTTTCAGTTTTTCGATTCCGTTGACGTTGCTGCGGCGCGAATACAACTTGATTGAGTTCGCCCCGAAAAGAGATTGCCGGGTTGATTGGGTAGAAATTTCCATCGGGTCTTAAACTGATATTCCGGCAAAACTTATACGGCTTGACTGACTTCGCGCGCCGCACGATTGCCTGACTGCAAAGCGCCGTTCATCCAACCCGGCCACGGCGAAAGATGGTCGCCTGCGAAATGCACGCGGCCTTCGGGTTTGGCAAAGTGCGGCAGAAACGATTCCATCTGCCCAGGTTTGAACCAGGCATAAGCGCCGCGCGTCCACTGTTCATCATCCCAGCAAACCGAAGCGCCGCCTTCGTAATGTTCAGCGATGTTCGGAAGAACCAGCTTCATTTGATTGACCGTAAAACTCAGCCGTTCGTTTGCCGTCATCGCCGCCAGCTTCCGCGCTCGTTCGCCTGCGACATAAGCTTCGAGCAGGCCGCGCTTGCCGGGCAGGTAATGGGCTTTGTCGTAAGCCGTCACCATTGGCAAGTCGGTCGTCACCGAACCGGTCAACCCTTCTTCCATCCAAAACCTCTTTCGGGTTTGCATAAAAACTCGAACCACAGAAGTGTTGCCGAGTTGCTCTATGGCTTGCTGCTTGGCGATGGAAAATCCCGGCGCAACTTCCACGCGCCGCAACACTGAAAACGGAATCGCGCAAATCAGGTAATCAGCGGCGAAGGTTTGACGGGTGCCAGCCTGTGAACAAATCACTCGAACGCCACGCGAATCATGTTCGATCTTCATTACCGGCAGGCCGTAATGAATCCGCTCGCCAAGCTTTGCGGCAAAGGCTTTTGGAAAATTATCGCTGCCGCCACGGATGGAAAACGACTGCTTGACAGTAGCGCGCAAAGCGGCTTCGCGCATCAGGTTCAAAGCCGAAGTTGCATCGGCTCCATCGCCCAACTGATCAGCCAAACCAAGTTTCAGAATTTCAACTGCGCCCGGCGAAGCTCCCTGCTGCCGCAAAAATTCAGTGAACGACATTCGGTCGAATCGTTTAAGCGAAGCCGAAGGCCAATCAGCCGCTTCCAGATCGCCCAGGTCTTTCACCACAGGCGCAACGTATTTCGCCCACAACTGGCTGCGGCTCATTCCCTTTTCATCGGCTTTCAGCTCCAGCGGCCAGTCAATCAGATTGTCTGGCGGGCTGCCGGGTTTGATGACAAGCCGTTTGCCCCGGACGTAGAAAATCGCCGCGCCCGGATCAGATTCCATAGGGTCAACGGCCACGCCCAGCAGCTTGATGTATTTATTTGTCCATTCGTGATTGTCGAAAACATTGGTGGCTCCGGCTTCGGCGTAAATGCCTTCAGGGTAATCGTCCCGCAAAGTCCAGACGCGCCCACCGCTGCGTTTTCGTGCTTCAAGCACTGTGACTTCATGACCAGCTTGCACCAGTTCATAAGCCGCCGACATTCCAGCCAAGCCTGCGCCTATGACTATGACTTTTTTCGCCGCGCCGGTTTTGGGCAATGCTAAATCGTCTGGCTTGATCTGCCAGGCAGCAATCCCTGTTGCGGCCATCAGGCTTTGGCTTAAAAATTTTCTGCGACCAAGTGAGTCAGCCATAAAAACCTCAAGCCAATTCGATCTTCATCTCGTTGGCAAGTTTCAGAATATGTTGCTTCCCTTCTTCATATTCCGCCGGAGTGCTCAGATGTTCCAGCATCAATGGAGCTTCAAACGGCAGCGCCGTGATGTTGGAAAGATAAGCTCTGTAATCAATGCCGCCGCGTCCGGGCACGGTTTCGATGAAATGAACATTTTTGCCTTGCAGGTCTTTGGCGTGGCAGGAACAAATCCAGCGGCCAAGTTTGCGAAAGACTTCGTTGATGATTTCAGCGTTGCGGTAAAAGCGGTCAGGGCTGTTGATGATGTTGCAAATGTCCACGTGAACTCCGAAGCCCGGGCGAGCAACGGCTTTGAACAACTTTAGATAAGCGTCGGCGCTGTCTGGCAAACTCCACCCCATCATCTCAATAGTGAATTTCGTGCGGCGAGGGTTTACGGCGTCAATCACCTTGCGGCAGTTTTCTACTGTCGCGTCAAAAAATTCCCGCGACAGATTTCGAGCGTCCGGGCCATCCCATTGTTTGGGGTTGAGCGAACCGGCGATGTTGACACAGTTGCGAGCTCCTATGGTTTCGGCCAGCGCCAAACGCTCGGTCACATAGTTCAGGTTTTCTTTTCTCTTGGCGGCGTCGGCTTCGAGCATGTTTTTCCACGCGCCAACTTCGGCAATGACCACATTTTCGGCGGCAAAGGCTCGCTCAATTGCCTTGATCCGTTCAGGTTCTTTCAGGCTGACTGGCGGAACGTAAGCCGCGCTGTACCCCAGCACCCTGTGCGCGCGCGCCAACTCCACAGGGTCGTCGCTTTTGACGAAGATCGGCCCGCCCAGACGAAGCTTGCTGGGCGGCGCTGACTTCAACGCGCCAGCCGAAATCGCCAGCCCGCTGACACCTGCTAAAAAATCGCGCCGACTTGTGTTGAGTTGCTCAATCATTTGATAGCCAATGCGTTCGGCGGAGAAGCCACGCCGCCAAGCTTGTTGAGCGGCGCGGCGGTAAAGAAACATTCGTAACGCTTATCAGCCGCGCAAGACGCCGCCAACTTATCCAGCGTGAACATCTCGCCGATAGGCATTCCCCATAACCCGATGATCGTGTCGTGAAGGGCTTCATCCGCAGGCGGAAACGGGTTGGCTTCAAAGCTGGGATTGTCACTGCACACAGCGGCGAAGTGGTTGTCCCACAAAAACCGCAACGAATCTTCGCCCTGAGTCATACCCGCAACCTGCATTCTACCGGGTTGAGCAAGTTGCGTGCGCTCTTCTTCTGTGAGCGAGTTGTACCATTCGATCCAACCTACGCGCAGCAAAAGAATATCGCCGGTTTGAAAGCTGACTCCCTGCCAATCCGCTGCTGCCTGCACTTGCTCCGCAGTAATCCCGTACCTGACTTCAGGCGAATACTCTATGCCGTGCGCGTCGGCAAAACGGCGAAAATCAATCAACACAGCTCGGCCGGCAATTCCACGACGCGCCCAATTGTGGATTCCATTGCGCGGGTTTGCCTGGTCGGCAATCTGTTCCTCGGTCACGCCATTGTAAAAACCGTATTGCCGATGGCCGTAATGCCGCAAACCGTCCCATTGCGAAGAAGATTGAGTATTGAAGCTGTCGTAAATGTCATCGAAGACATTTTGTCTTCGCCGTTGAACGGTGTGACGCAAGGTCTGGCGATTGAACAGTGGAGGATGAGGTTTTTCCAGTTCCCAATTCATCGGAAAGACTTCGCCGGTTTTCACCAACCCGGCGGCAGCGGCCACACGTTCAGGCGTCAACAAATTCAGCGTTCCGATTTCGTCATTGCCGCCAAACACTCCCCAAGCAGAACGCGGTGGGTAATCAGGTTTGATCGGCAATTCATCGAATGCAGGCAAGCGTCCAGACGAGTTCATGAATATCTGTCCCCAATTTGAACCACGGGGATCACGGGAAAATTTTGGAAAGAGCTTTCTCCTCCCCGTACGTCCCCGTGCTCCCCGTGGTTGAATTCTTCATACGGCATTTGAAATGCGCTCTAATCAGCGATGGATTGATAAGTCAGCACACGGAACTCCGAGCCGTATTCCAATCCGGTGTGCGGCAAAATCTGGATCATAAAAATGCCGATCAACTGTTCCTGAGGATCAATCCAGAATTTGGTTCCAGCGGCTCCGCCCCAGTTGAATTCGCCGGGCGAACCCATCACCCCCGCTTCACCCGGAGCTTTGCTGACAGCGAACCCCAAACCGAATCCGGTTCCCGGCCCCATGCCAGGAATGGTTCCCAGATGATCGCTGCTCATCAATTGCACGGTCTTGCGGCTTAACAATCGTTTGCCATTGTATTGCCCGTTATCCAGCAACATCTGACAAAAGCGCAGGTAATCGTAAGCCGTCGAAGTCAGCCCGCCTCCGCCTGATTGCATGCCCAAAGATTGAAAGGTCGAAGGCGCAGCATTCGGGAATTTCTCAATACATTCCTGCGACGTGGAGCAAATCAGCGACGGTTGAAGCTGGCCTTCTTTGGTCAGAGTGTAGAGCTTGGCCATGCGGTCTTTTTTGCTGGCGGGAACGACAAAGCCCGTGTCGTTCATTTCCAGCGGCGTGAAGATGCGCTCCTGCAAAAACTGATCAAATGGTTTGCCTGACAGAACTTCGATCAAACGGCCTTGGACATCCACTGAAACGCTGTAATGCCAGCGTGTGCCGGGTTCGTATTGCAGCGGAATTTTCGCCAGATCAGTCACGAAATCTTTCAGATTCAGTTCGCCCAAAATTTTGACTTTGCGGTATTCCCGATCCACCACAGTGTCGCCGAACACTCCATACGTCAGCCCGGCGGTGTGCCGCATCAGGTCTCGAATGGTGATCGGATTTCGCGCAGGCCGTGTCTTCATCACAGGTTGGCCGGTTTGCGGGTCTTTCTCTTCGATGGCGACCTGCATCTTGGCAAATTCGGGAAGGTATTTGGCGACCGGCTCGTTAAGCTGAAACTTGCCTTCTTCGTAAAGCATCATCAACGCGGTGGTGGTGATGGGCTTCGACATCGAATAGATGCGATGAATCGTGTCCATCTTCATCGGCAGACCTGCTTCCATATCGGCCATGCCCCAGGTTTCCTGATACGCGATTTTGCCTTGACGGGCGATCAAGCCCGAAGCTCCTGGAATCTGTTTGTTGGCAACGTGTTTGCTCATCACCGTGCGAATGTTCGCCAAACGATTCGCAGACATCCCAACAGTTTCAGGCGCGACCACTACCGGATCGCTTTTGGGATTGCTCGCAACGGAGCTAAACAGTGGATGGACGGCCAGCGCCAGCATCAGCGCCGAAATAGAAAGCAGCAGACGTTTCATGGTTCCTCCGAAGAAATAGCCGCGGCGAACTCTGCCCGGCAGGTTGCGGTTGATTCAAATAGAAATTCTAAAAAGCTGATGGAGCCGCAATATGTCAGCAGCCTACTTCCCGCTGAAGTAGACGACATTCGGCGCGTCGCTGCGCGCAGCAGCAATATCCGGGAAGCCGTCTTTGTTCAAATCGCCAAGCGCCAATCCATAAACAGCACCTCGCCCATCGCCAAAGTTTACCGGACGAAAGCTCCGCCCGTTCCCTTCATTGAAAAAGACTACACCCGGCGCATTGGCACAGCCGATTACGACATCAGCTTTGCCGTCACGGTTCAGGTCGCCAATGACAATGGCTCCTGGGACAAGCGTTTTTTCGCCCAACTGCACGCCGCTGGTGAACCCGCCTTGCCCATCGCTGAGGTAAAGAAAGACACCCTGTTTTTCATCGCCTGTAACCAGATCGTTCCAGCCGTCGCCGTTCAAATCGCCAGCCGCAGCCGTGCGTGCCGCAGAGTTGCCGGGGCCGAACGGTTTGGTTTTCGTAAACCCGGCCTTGCCGTCGTTGAAGAGAATGAAGCTCTGCCCGCCGTCACGGTGCGGAATCGCCAGGTCAATGAATCCATCTCGATTGAAATCGGCGGGCACAATGGTCGTCGCCGACTCAGAAGGAATTGCAGAGCAATCGCTGATCTTGAAATTGCCGTGACCATCATTCAGACAAACGTAACTCCTGCCTCCACGGTTGGCGGCGATCAGATCAGGTTTGCCGTCGCCGTTCAGGTCGGCCACCGCCGCGTTTCGGGTATTCCATTTCGGATCGCCCCAGGTTCCGGCTACGCGGAAATTCGCTTTGCCGTCGTTGAAATAGACCAACTTCTTGTCGGGGTTGTCATTGCTGACGACGACATCCAAATCTCCGTCGCCGTCCAGGTCGGCCAGCAAGGCAGAATAGGTTCGATCCGGCGTTTCGCCCAGGTTGTGCGCTACGGTAAATTCGCCTTTGCCGTTGTTCAGCAGAACTCTGTCATGCAGCGGCCAATGACGCCCTTTGGCCAGAATGATGTCCAAATCACCATCGCCATCCAAATCGCCTATGCTGGCGTTAGCCGAAGTCTCAGAGGTTTGTTCAAGCAAGACCGTCTGAGTGAATTGCCGTACGGGAACCGCAACGATGCTGCTCGCAGCAGCAATCAGGATCAGGACAGATATGAGTTTCAGCATAGGTTTCCCTCAAACAGACAAAGACCAATTATCCAACCGCTATCAAGCTCCCGGCAGTGCGAAAATAAAGCACGCCTTGTGAAATTGCCGGAGTCGCCAGACAAGGTTCGCCCATCTGATTTTTGGCCAGCACTTCCAGCGTAGCTCCGGCTTTGAGCACATACACGATGCCTTCTTCGACAGGACAATAGATTTTGCCGTCTGCCGCCGTCAGCGAAGCCGAGCAAGCTGAATCTGTCCCCAATCGCTCTTCAAACATCTTGCGACCGGTTTTGAATTCAAAGCAGCGCAACAATCCGTTGTGATTCGCCAGATAAATATGGTCGCGATAAACCACTGGCGTCGAAATGTAAGTGCCGCCGTTCGGCACGCTCCAAACAATTGCTTCATTGCTGGTGCTGCCTTCCTGCAAAGAAATGTCACCTTTGGCAGAAGGCCGAATGGCGAACAGCGGCGCTTTTCCGCCGTGGGCATTCGTCACCACGATCAAGCCATCGGCGACAAAAGGCGTAGGGATTGGATTGTCGCCGCCGCCGCGCAAGCGCCAGAGTTCTTTGCCGGTTTCCAGGTCATAAGAAACAATGAACGGCCAGCCATTGGCGACGACTTGCGTCCTGACGCCGTCATTGTGAATCAGCGGCGTGCCCCAACTGCGTTCGCAATCGCCTTTGCGCGAAACACGCCAGACTTCTTTTCCATCGGCAAGGCGAAAGGCCGCGATAAAGGGATTGCCCGGATCATCGCAAAGCAGGACGATGCGATCCCGATACAACGCCGGAGAGCTGCCGTAGCCCCACCCAATGCCGTATTTGCTGATGTTGATGACGCCCAAATCCTGACTCCAAAGCAGCTTGCCCTTGAGGTCAAAGCAATACATCCCCTCTGAGCCGATGAAGGCGATCAGATGTTTGCCATCCGTGCTGAGCGTCGTGTTCGCGTGCGTAGCCTTTTCGTGTCGAGCAGCTCTCGGCTTGCTGGTGCGCAGCGTGCGTTCCCACAATCGTTTGCCTGATTTCTTATCGAAACACAGGATCATCCAGCGTTGTTCGTCATTGTCCTCGGCCGCTTTGGTGTCGCCGTAATAACCGATGCGCAACGGAGCTTTCCCGGCGAGCCGCACCGCCGTGGCGACATAAATCCGGTTGCCCCAAATGATCGGGCTGGAATGTCCCAAGCCGGGAATTTCAGCGCGCCACAACACGCCCTCCAGCTTGCCCGCCGCCGCATCTGCGTTCCAGGCTGTTCGTGTGGGATAGCCCTCGGCCACGCCGCGTCCGCCCGCGCCGCGAAACTCCGGCCAGTTCTGTTCGGTGGCAGAAGCCAGTGTCGCGGCAGGCAGCGCCAACAATGACGCCGTCAGGAATGAACGCCGCGATAATTCATTGAGGTTCTCAAGTTGATTTTCATTCATCTCCTCGATCCTTTCTGTTGATTGCCGTTTTCACTTGTCTGTGACCGCCTTGCGATTCTCAGGGAGGCGAAGCGCAGTGGGGCGCGATATTTTCGTAATGATTGAAATGTGTTTGCAGGGGCCATTAAGGCAGTTTTTGGACATCCAGCAATTCGGCCACGATGCAAGGCGCGCCTTCGCGCGTGCCGATCTCATAGATCATAAGAAGTTCGGATAATTGAGAGCCTAAGTCGCCGAGCTTCCCGTTCAAAGCGTTTGAGTTCACCAAGGGCGTTCGCAAAGTCAGCGAGTAAGACGTTGATCCCCTCTTCGCGATCATGCCGCGTATCGCGCGCAGGTTAAACTTCGCCCCTCCCGGCTGCGCCAAGCGGGGCTTGGATTTCATACGCGGCGAGTTTGGTTCCGGGTATCAAGGTCAAGAAGCCTTAGCGTTTTCCTTTGCTTGCAGATTGGCGATGAATCCTGCGATATCCACTTCATCGCCGTATAATCGCTCACACAAACGACGTTTGATTTCGAGTTCAGGCAAGCCCGGCGGAAACGAAGCCAAAATCATTTGTCGGGCCATCAGAAACATCCGGCTGCCCATTTTCAGCCGCTCCTCGCCGGAACGCGTAAGCAGCCGTTCACGCACCATCTGGGCGATTTCAGGCGGGGTGTCATTCATCTTTGGTCATCACCTCGTTGAGTAAATCCGCTACGCCGAGCCGAGCCGCACGACTCGTCACGTAATCCATTGCACACTCTGGAGTCAGCAGGTTTTTGACATCGCGCAATTGCAATTCAGATTTTGAGTCTTTGGCCCAGACCAGTTTAGAAAGAATCAAATCTTCGCGGCTGACGACCCAGGTCTGAAAATCTTCTATCATCACTTGCTTGCGCCGCGCGAACTCTTCCTGCCGGTAGGGATCATGTTTCAAGACGATAAAATCCACTTTGAAGACGCTTTCGTTGTGGATCAGATTGAACATCGAACGCCGCGAGATGGCGCGGGAAACCGCCTCCGCGGGCACATAATAATCTGGCTCGAACAGTTTCACGATGGTCGCCGCATCGCCTTCGCGCAACATCACCACAATATCAATGTCCCGCGTCATCCGCGGTTGCGCATACTGATTCATCGCCACCGACCCGGTCAGCATAAACGCGATACCGGCCGCCTCAAGGCGCAGGGAAATATCGCGTAAAATGTCGAGATCCGATTGAAGCATAACTCAATTTCTCCTTACTTCTTCGGCAACGCCGTCCAGTTCTGAGGCAGGACTACGGCTTCACGGTCACGGGGGTAGAGATTCCCCGGCTGCCAGTCGTCACGGTGATCTGATACACGCCCGACGACATATCTCTGCCGCTCTCATTGCGGATGTCCCACACCGCGTCATTCACACCTGCCACGCCTTTGGTTTGCAGCGTCCGAATCGTTTCGCCTTCTGCATTGCGAACGGTGAGCGTGACGTTGCCGGGTTGTTTCAGCCAGTAATAAATGCGCGCGCGGCCACGGGGCGGAAAGGGCGGGACTTCGCGTGGCGCGGCCCATTTCAGTTTGACCGGGCGTACATCGAAGACGTGCAACTCAGCCGCGCTGACTTGGTCGCTGAGCGCCTGCAAGGGGCGCACATCCATCAGAAACATGCTGCGTCCGTGCGTGGCGATGATCAGTTCGTGTTCGCGCGGATGAATTACCAAATCCTGTACGGGCGTCGTCGGCAAATCGGCGCACAGCGATTGCCAATGCGCGCCGCGATCCGATGAAACATAGACGCCCGCGTCCGTGCCGAGATAAAGCAGGTTGGCGTTTTGCGGGTCTTCGCGCACGACGTTGATGGATTCAGCGGGCAGGTTGTTGGCGATGGATGTCCACGTTGCGCCGTAATCGGTCGAGCGATAGAGATACGCAGTGAAATCGTCTTCGCGATACCCGGTCAGCGAGACATAGACCGTTGCCGCGTCGTAATCAGAGGCCACGATGCGGCTGATCCATTTCTTCGGCAAACCGGCGCTAATGTTTTTCCAGTTCTTGCCGTCATCGCGCGTCAGATAGAGCTTGCCGCTTTCGGTGCCCGCATAAAGAATGCCGGGCGCAAAGCGCGATTCGGCCAGCATCGTAATCGTGCCCGTAGGCACAACCGCGCGTTCATCACCGGCGGGATCGCTGAGGTCAGGACTGATCGCGCGCCATTGCCCGCCGCGATTTTGTGATTTGACGACGACGTTGCCGCCCGCATACAGCGTGCGCGGTTCGTGGCGCGAAATGATGAAGGGCGTGTACCAGCCGAACCGCCACGGCGCTTCGCCACGCGGCGCGCGCGGGCGAATGTTTTCCGTCGCAGGGCCGCCCGAAAACGGATTCCCGGCGGCAAGGTTCATCCGCAGCATGTCGCCGTTCTGATGTTCGTAATACACGTAGCGCGAATCGGTCGGATCAGGCAGCGTGACAAAGGCGTCGCCGCCCGTCCAGCGATCCAGCCACACATGCCGCCAAGCGTCATTCGCGGCAGGCTCATCGTCAGGACGATAATCCGAAGGCGCATACAACGCGCCGTCATCCTGCGTGCCGCCGAAAATCGTGTAGGGTTCCTGCATGTCTACCGAGACAAAATAGAACTGGCCGATGGGCAGGTTGTTCAAATGCAGCCATGTTTTGCCACGGTCATA
>JBGAPB010000313.1:0-7364 GCA_044221525.1 Blastocatellia bacterium
CTTTCTCTTGTTGTTTCAGCCCGGCCAGATACTCGTTCCATTTGCGCTGACTTTCCGCTCGTTTGAGCAGCGCGCGCTGCGGCTCGTCTTTGTGAATTTCGATGCCTGATAGTTGCGCCTCTTTGCGATCCATCGCGGGGCTGTAACCGACCTTGTAGGTTTTCTTTTGCGCTGCCAGCTTTCGTAACTGGGCGCGCGCTTGGGGTGAAATCTGATTTGATGTTTTGGGACTTACTGGCCGTTTGGATTGTTGGCTGGTGACAGTTGGCGATAACCGGACAAGTGTCACCACCAAGACCGAAGCGGCAAGAATTATGAAGCGCAGGCGACTTTTCATGTATCAACTCCTGTGAATCAGGTTGCTGCAAACGAGCGAATGCAATCGTTCGTTTGCAGCAGGTGACTGTTTACTGTCGAGCCGGATTGTCCAGTTAGTCCATTATGTTGCAGCCGGATTTTGCGCTGATGCAAATGTCGCCGCAGAGTTTCTGGCCAGAGGTGCAACCAACTGTAAGTCTGGTGCTGAGATTGTTGACCACCCTTTTTACGCACTGCACGGATTTGGCGTACTTGCCGATGGCGATCTTGGCTGCATTACCTTTGACCCGCCCGTCCAGCGTTACAACGCGACCATCGCTGCTGACATTGATTTGCTTCAACTGATCCTGGAATTTCGGATCCGCCTTGATCTTGTCTTGAATGGCTTTGACGATGTCAGCGTCTGTCACCGTCGAACAGTCAACTCTTGCAGGCTTTGCTGGTTTAGCAGGCTTTTTATTCCCTTGTGCCAGTCCGCCGACCAGCAGCAACGACGCCAACGAAAACAACAGAATTATTCTCTTGGTGATGGATTGATTGAACATTTCAGGGACTCCTTACTATTTGAAGTTGGTGATCATCGAAAGCAAGCTATATCTGGATTGCTTGCCGAAATAAATCGCCCGGCTGTCGGGCGACCACGAAAGGCTTGAAAAATAAAGCTTTGGGTCATTGTTTGCCGTCAGCTTTTTGGCTTCACCTCCGCTGGCCGGAATCAGCCAGATATTATCCTGTCCATTCTGGCGTGATGTGAACGCGATGGTTCGCCGGTCATCGGAAAGGTGAATGTTGTAAAGATAAGCAGACTGTAGCGTTGCGATTGGGCGTTGTTCACCTGTGGGGATGGAAACACGAACCAATTCCACCTCAGTCGGCCTGGTACTGCTGGCTCTGCCTTTGAAGGCAGCAATTATCAATTCCTTGTCATCCTGTGACCATCCAATCAGACGCTGGAAAGTTTCCGATTGAATAACCGTTTTTGACTCTCTGTTTCCCACATCGGTCACCCAGGTGCTGTGAATAATTTTTTTTCCTGGAGCCGCATTGCTGGGTTTTGATGAATAAGCGATGCGAGACCCGTCCGCAGACCAAAGAGGACAATAAAGGTTAAAGTTGGGATTGTTGTTGCTGGTAATCTGGGTTTCGCTAGAACCGTCGGCTGCAATTGTCCACAGGTTTTGCAGATTGTTTTTGTCTGAAACGTAAACGATCTTTTTACTGTCTGGCGACCAACTGAAGCTGCTGGTTTGAACACGCAGGTAAGGCAGCAAAGTGTTTTCGATTGAAGTCAGCCCGCCGGCTACCAATTGTTTATTCTGACCACCAACCGCTTTTGTTACCCACAGGCTTTGCACATCGCCAGCCAGACGCATAAACGCGATTTGAGTTCCGTCGGGCGACCATCTTGGAAGAGCGCCATCATCGGTAAGTCGTATCGGTTCATCCGAACTGCTTTGTCTGGTCAGGATAGAGCAGTTAAAGATTTTGTCGCCCTGGCTCAGAGTTCGAACTGATTGATAAGCAATGGTTTTTCCGTCCGGCGAAACTTCCGGCCAAAACTCCGAACCCAGATCGGTGGTCAGGGCCGATTCGGCGCCGCCAGCGACATTCGCCTTCCACACATCAGATTCTTCTTTGGTTGAACCGAAAAGAATGCGTTCGCCGTCCGGCGAAACGTCCAGCGCGAAACCGTTTACATCGCTGTTTGTGATCTGGACCGGTTTTCGCCCGTCAACGTTGGCCAAAAAGATTTGATAAACGCCGTCAACGTTTGCGCTGTAAAAAATCCTTTTTGAATCAGGGTGCCAAACTGTGTTGCGGTCGTAACCCGGATCGTCTGCGATTTGCCGGGGCGAGCCGCCCGACAGCGGCTCGATCCAAACTTTGCTGCGCCCGTCCGGGGTTGTGCTGGTGTAAGCGACGTATTGTTCGTCGGGGGAAATATTCAAGCTGTCAGAGTTAAGATTGGATTGGTCAAGGTTTGTCAGCTTGGTCGCCTGCCCGGATTTCACGTCCAATGCGAAAAGATTGCGGTTCGATTCGTAATAAATCTTTGAGCCGTCTTTTGACCAGCGCCGCAATCTGACTTCGCCGTCATCAAGCGTGGTGACCAGCGCAGGCGTACCGCCGAAAACGGGGGTTCGCCAGATGCCAGGGTGATCTCCTCTGATGGAAAAGAAAGCGATTTCATCTCCGTTGGGCGACCAGATTGGATTTCCGTTGGCGAATTCGTCCTTGGTAATTTGTATGGCTTCGCCGGAGGCCGTGCGTTTTACCCAGATGTTCTTGCTGCCACTGCGTGTCGAAGCAAACGCGATGGTTTGTCCGTCTGGCGAAAAACTCCCGATGCTGTAAAGCTCTCCGGGCGCGCTGGGCCAGCTTGTGATTTCGACAGATTTCAGGGAAGCAGGCGAATAGGTCTCGTCGCCTCTGCCCACAAACCACCAAACCGCCGCCGCCAGCAACAGGATCGCGGGCAAAGCCATCAAAACCCAGTGGAGCGAAAACCTTCCAGGTATCGGCGTCACGACTGAAGGCGCGGGGGCGCTTTCTTCAGTCGGAACGACCTTGACTGAACCTGTGCTGCGTTCCAGCTTTGCCGAAAATTCCAACTCGCCTTTCAGGTCTTTCAGATCAACCAGCAGGTCTTTGCAGGTCTGGTATCGCTCGTCTTTGTTTTTGCGTAACGATTTGCTGAGGATGCGCTGCAATTCCGCAGGTGTTTCAGGTCTGATGCTGGCGGGCGAACGGGGTTCGGTGGTCAGTATTGCCGCAATGATGTCGCTGGCGGTTTGGCCGTTGAACGGTGCGCTGCCGACGATCATTTCATATATCACCACACCGAGGCTGAAAATGTCCGAGCGGGAATCCACCGGCAGCCCGCGCGCCTGTTCAGGCGACATATAACGCAATGTGCCAAGAATCATTCCAGGCGCGGTGTCTCCGGCAACCGCCTGCTGGTCGTTTGAATCCGTCTGTTTTGCCAAACCGAAATCCAGAACTTTTACCAATCCGTCAGGACGGATCATCAGGTTTTCCGGTTTGATGTCGCGGTGAACAATTCCGGCTTGATGGGCGGCGGACAAGGCGCCGGAAACTTGAATGGCAATTTCCAGAGTTTCGTTTATGCCAAACTGCTTGTCGCCCAATTGACGTAGCGTACGGCCTTCTATGAATTCGGTGGCGATGAAATGCGCGTTGCCGTGCTGCGTAACTGCTTCGCCGATCTCGTAAATTGTGATGATGTTTGGATGATTGAGCGCGGAAGCGGCGCGCGCTTCCTGTTCAAAGCGGCGCAACCGGCTGGGGTCTTGAGTGAATTCGGCTGGCAACATCTTGATGGCGACTTTGCGATTCAGCCTCGGGTCGAGAGCCAGAAAAACCTCGCCCATGCCTCCCCTTCCAAGCTGCGAAAGAACCTGATATTGGCCGATTTGTCTGCCGATTGGAGATTGAGATGGCGAGGGCGATTGCCCCAAAGCCAGCATTTTTGTGTCTTCTTCCAAAACCGGGACGTTCAAAAAATCGCTTGCCCGTTCATTGGCGGCAATCAAAGAGATGACTTCGTGACGCAGATGATCGTCGCCCGCGCAGGCCTGATCCAGGAACAAAGTCCGCTCGTTATCGGCGCACTTCATTGCGGCATGATAAATCTGTTCAATGCGACTCAATTGTTCGGGCGTCATAGATGTTTTGAAATGCTCGGAACCGTTGCCCCTGCCCACAAACAAGACGGCATATCACTTGCCAGAGAAACTCACTCCGACTTACTGCGTGGGCAGTGTTTCTGGCCAGGCGATTGGACGAAACGGCAATCGAACATTACCGATTAAATGTGTTTGGAGTCGCCCGAATTATGCCAGCGAGCCATGAAAGCCACAACCGGGGAAAAGTGTGGAAGTGATGTAGGCGGAATCATTTGCTGGCGCTTCACTTTTCAGAGATTTCAATCCGTTTGATGGTGTCGCCGCGCACAATTCGATCAACGATTTCCATTCCTTTGGTGACCTGGCCGAACACAGTATAACCGCCGTCCAGATGCGGTTGCGGCGAATGCGTGATGAAAAACTGGCTGCCGCCCGTGTCTTTGCCCGAAAGAGCCATTCCGACCGCTCCGCGACCATAAGGCCGCGTGTTCACTTCGCAGCGGATTTGATAACCCGGCCCGCCTTCGCCGTCTCCGCGAGGATCGCCGCCCTGAATGACGAAGTTGGGAACTACCCGATGAAAGGTCAGGTTGTTGAAGTAACCTTTTCGAGCCAGCGTGACGAAGCTATCCACTGTGATCGGGGCTTCTGACGGATAGAGTTCCATCGTGATCGCGCCTTTGTCAGTGTGAATCGTGGCGATAACTTTCTTGTTCATCCGAGCGACGACGCGCTGGTAAAACAATTTGTCGTGGCTGGTTTTAACAATGCCGATGCGGTCGGAAAAATCTCCCGCGCCAGATTGTTTGAGCAGGTCTACAGCTCGACGGCGAACAAGATGATCGGAATCGGTCAAAGCAGTTTTGATGGCTTCGATGGCTTTTTCGGATTTGTACTTTGAAAGCGCGGTCAGGATAGCGAGCTTGGCGTCGTTTTCTTTATCGCTCTGACCTTCTTTTAGAGCGGCAATCAAGTACGGAAGACTTCTTTCCAGGACTCGCGCACTGAGGACAGTTGCAGCGGCAGCGCGAACTGTCGCGTCTTTGCTCTCCAATGCTTCGTAGAAAACTGGAATAAAGTCTTTGATAGGGTCGCTCCCAGCAACATCTTTCGTCTTCAGCTTTTCCAAAAAAGTGGCGTGAGCCGGATTCAATAAAAGCTTGCCAAATGCGCGTAATTGCTCAGGATTGTTTTGCTTGCATTCAACGAGAATGTAGAGAAGCTGGTAGGCCGCGTATTCCCAATATGTACGATTATCGGTTGGTAACAATTGGTTGATTATCCGAGCCGCCAAAATACTTTGCTCAGGATTTTGACATCGGCCTTTTCTCAATTCTTTTAGTTTGAAGGCCAACTCAGAAGTCTTATCAATCGTTAGTCTGGCAATAGCAGTTTCAACTTCAATTGAAGTTTTTGGCTGAAAAGTTTGGCGCAAATTCAATAATACCGGCAATGTTCGTTCATCATTAAAAGCGCCAAGCGACGTAGAAATTTCTTGAGTCAAGTTCTGGTTTAACCTGCCATTCAAGGAAGAAGTGGTTTCCTGCTTCAGCAATTCAGCCAATGGATCGAGGGCTCGCTTATCGCCAATCGCAGCCAACGCCCGAATCGCGCTCACCTGAACCTGTTCGTTCTTATCGCCAAGCAATTTGATCAACGGTTCGACGGCTTTGGCATCCTTGCTCACGCCCAGAGCGCGAGCGGCGTTGGCTCTGACGTTGTGGTCGTTGTCGTTCAACGCTTCGAGCAAAGCCGGAACTGCGGCGGCAATCGGCTGGCGAATTCGAGCCAGCGCATTCGCCGCCAAAGCGCGGTTGTCTGCTTCCACAGATTTCAATTGCTGCGTCAGCGGTTCCACCGAAGCTGTCGAACGAACTCGCATCAGTGCAGTGATTGTCAGGCTGGCAGTCGGTTTTTTGTCGGCGGTCAGCGTGAATTCTGGATTCGGCAATTGTTCGATCAGACGATCGCTGATTTGTTCGATAGTGGTTTTGCCGAGCAGTTCGATGTTAGCGGGAACGCTGGCGATTTTGCCCAGAGCTTCAACAGGCCGGGCGCGAACGGCAATCGCGTACTTGCCCGGTGTCAGAAATTCCAGCAAGGCAGGCACGGCTGTCGCGTCTTCCATTTCGCCAAGGGCGAACGCGGCCATCGCTCGAACCTGTTCATCTTTTTCGGTTTGCAGCAATTCAATCAACGCAGCCGTTCCGTGTTTGTCGCCAATTCGGCCAATCGCCAGCGCAGCCCGTTCGCGGACTTTGGGCGAAGCGTGTTTGAGCAGCGTCGCCAGTTCGTCGCCGTTCAGGTTGCGTTCGTCTTCCAGTTGGATGATTCGGGCGTGAAGGTTTGGCGGAACGGACTGAGCCAGCGTTGTCGCCGAATAACCAAAACACGCCAAGCTGAGACATAGAATCGTTATTTTCACTTTTTGCACTCCTTTTGATTAGCCAGGTGTCAGTTCAAATGCCAGTCAAAATAATTCTGAAAAGTTGATACATACTTTTTCAGTTTGTCGCTTACATCATCGGCAACGCTTGAAACTCTGCCCCCTAAGCTGTTGCCGGATCGTTTAGGATTTTGATCCTTAACTTAGCGGGCGGACGAAATGGAGTCTGCATGAAGAACTCAGCCAGTTTCAATCAGGATTTTTCACAAGCTTTCCGATTACCCCGCATAATTTTGATTGCGTTTACTTGGATCGTAATCATTCCAGGATTTAGCTTGCAGTCAATTATGGTCAAAGCTCAGGAAATCACCACAGCAAGCGAATCGGCACAATGTTCCTTGACGCCAATCACGGCAAATCAAACCATCACAGGGGCGCTGAGCGCCGACGACTGCATTTCATTACGTAAGAACAGACCTGCCGACCGTTACAAATTCAGTGGGACTGCCGGACAATTGGTGGCGATTGCACTCAACTCGGAAGAATTCGATGCATTTCTTTACCTGGCCGGGCCGAGCGGCAAAATCGTCGCAGAGGATGATGAGGGCGGCGGGCATAGCAATTCCAAAATCCCGACCAGTGGATTTCTGCGATTGCCGGATACAGGAACTTACGTTATCGAAGCGACTTCCAATGGTTCCAAAACGACCGGCACTTACACATTGATGCTTGTTATGGGATCAAATAGTTGCGCTTATTGGCCAATGGTTGATACGACGCCGTATCCGTACCGCCCAAGCTACGGAAATATATCCATTTCAGCGCCAGCCAATTGCGCCTGGCAAATTACCAGTCCGACTTCCTGGATTAAGACGGCAGGAATCTCAACAGGTGTTGGCAATAACAGCACATCCATTTTGGTCACGGCCAACAATGGCGTCTCAGCTCGGTCCGGCCTAATTTATGTCGCTGGAATTGCTTATACCATTACGCAACACGGCAATTCCAAACTT
>JBGAPB010000314.1:0-7356 GCA_044221525.1 Blastocatellia bacterium
GCTGGTTGGGCGGGCGATGGCAAAACGATTCAGGAATTCGCCTGCACTTTGTTGGCTGCGGTGGTTGGCAACGAACAAGCGATTTATTTTCATCTGGGAGACGGCGCGATTGTCGAAAGCGAAAACGATTTTTACCGATGTGCCAGTTGGCCTCAGCAAGGGGAATATGCCAACACCACTCACTTTTTGACCGACGCCGATGCCGCCAGCAAAATCGTCGTCGAATTGAAAAACTATCAGGTTGATGAAGTCGCGTTGTTCACCGACGGACTTCAAAATCTGGTGCTGGATTACCGGAATCAATCGGCGCATTCTCCATTTTTCGCGCCGTTGTTTGGATGGCTCAGGCCGCGGGCTAATGGGTTTTCCCAGGAACTTTCAGATTCGCTGGCCACGTATTTGAATTCGGAAAAGTTCAACGCGCGGACCGATGATGACAAAACGTTGTTGCTGGCTACGCGGCGATAAAAAATCAGACAGGATTTACAGGATTAACAAGATGGAAAAACAGCTTGAAATTCAGCCCTAATCAATCCCGTTAATCTTGTAAATTCTGTCTATTCCAGGTTTTGACGATGAGCAGGATTTTCTACAACTCTCAGTCCCAGCCAATTCAATTAAGCCACAAACTTGGAACCGGTGGTGAAGGTTCGGTTTACGAAATTTTCAGCCAGAGCGATTTCGTCGCCAAGATTTATCACGAACCGCCTGAGCCGGAAAAAGCCGAAAAGCTGATTGCGCTTTCACGGCTTGGCAACGAACGTTTGCTGAAACTCGCCGCCTGGCCGGTGGACGTGTTGCGCATCGAAGCCGAAGGGCAGCTTGCCGGTTTCGTCATGAAAAAGATCGGTCAGGCTTCAGAAGTCCATACCTTGCACAGCCCTAAAAGCCGTCTGCAAAAGTTCCCTGAAGCTTCGTGGGCATTTTTGATTTATGTAGCGGCGAACATCGCTCGTGCAGTCGCTACTGTTCACGAACATGGTTTTATCGTCGGCGACCTGAATCCGAAAAACATTTTGGTTACACATCAGGCAACAGTTGCGTTGTTGGATTGCGACAGTTTCCAGATCACGGCTGACGGCAAAACCTTTCACTGCGAAGGTGGCTTCCCGGAATATCTGCCGCCGGAGTTGCAGGGGAAAAGTTTGCGCGATGTCGAGCGAAAGCAGAATCACGACTGTTTCGGTTTGGCCGTGGTCATCTTTCAATTGCTGTTTATGGGACGGCATCCTTTTTCCGGCAAGTTCACAGGAGCAGGCGAAATCACTCTGGAAGACGCGATTCGTAAATCCCGTTTTGCTTTTGGCCCTGACGCCGCCGCCAGGCAAATGCAGCCACCGCCTGGGACTCTGTCGCTGGAAGCGATTCCGGTTTCGCTGATAGCTCTGTTTCGTCGAGCCTTTCTTTCCGCCGACCGACCTCAACCACAGGAATGGATTGAGCCGCTGGAAACGCTGGCCAAATCACTGAAGCCTTGTGACATGCACACCGGCCACTTTTTCTTCGGTGAACTGAATGAATGCCCGTGGTGCGAAATCGAAATGCGAGCGCGAATACGGCTCTTCAACTTTTCGCTGAACGGCCACAACGGACGCCGCAACCATTTCAAACTCGATGAAGTCTGGGGAAAGATTGAAGGTCTTCAAACGCCATCTCCACTTGCTCTTGATGTGGTGAAGAACGATCTGGTGCGAGCAATAACCACGCCTTCAGCCGAAGTTGTCGCTTTCGCCAACAACAGAGCGAATAGATTGCTTGGGGGAGTTTTCTTCGCTGCGGTCGCCGGATGTGCAATTGGTTATTTTATGCCGTGGGTGGTCGAGGTATTTACCGAATCCATCTCTGGTTTTTTTGTGCTGTGGTTGCTGCTGGGGCTGACCCTGACAGGCTTTGCCGGAGCAGCAGCGAAAAGGATTGCGGATGCTGAGTTCAGTGTCGGCAAAACTCAAATTACAAATTTGTCGCTGAAATCGCCACAGTCGGCTGCCAATAATCCGCTTGCCGCAGAGGTTCGGACTAGATTGCAAAGTGCGGATTTAGCCGTTCAGCAGCTTTCAGAGCAGTTGGAGAAAATGTCTGGCGCGGCCAGCTTCCAGCCAAAACTGGAAGAGCTTCGCAACCGCAAAGAAGTTTACGAACGGCTGCCGAAGATTCGTGAGTTCAGATTGAAGCATCTGGAAACGACTGCGCGTGACCGCCAGCTAAGCGAATTTCTGGATCAATTTGAAATCGGCGAGGCTACGGTTAAGGACATTGATTCTCCGACAGCGGCTTCACTACGGTTGCGTGGCATTGAAACCGCAGCGGACTTGATACCAAACAGGTTGAAGCAGGCTTCAGACCTGACAGAAGCTCAGGCGCAGCAACTGCTTTTTTGGCGCGCCGGGTTGAAACGGCAGTTCAAGCCCGATCCGGCTGGCGGCGTTCAGGTTCAGGAACGCATCACAGTCGAACGCGAAATAGATAATTTGCGGATGCAGTTGGAGCACGAATTGACTCGCGGAGCGGTTTATCTGCAACGAATGGTTCAGGAAACAGCCAGCCAACAACAGCAAATGTCTTTAGCTTTGCCCGAAACTTACCGATTGCAGGCTCAGGCCGAAAAAGACTGGGAAGTGGTGCAGAAACAAAATCCGTTTTGGCCGCTGGCGATAATGATGATCGTCTTTTTTATTTTTGGGACTTTTCTTTCTATTTTGGCGCCTGTTGGTTCTATTCTGACGTCTGTTGGCAACGAATCGAGATACGGCACTTATTCGTCGCCGGAAACGACGACGACCAGTTCTTCTTCCACGGTCGAGCCTAGACCCGTGACCGCTGAACCGGAGTCTTCGATTGACGAACCGCAGGCTCTAATGCTTTTTCAGAAAGGCGAAAAGCTGATGAAGCTGGGGAAGTTCGCGGCAGCTGCAAAATTGTTTCAACGCTCGACGGAACTTAATCCCAATTACCATCTCGCTTACACGAAGCTCGGTTACACGCTTTACAGATTGGACAGGTATGAAGAGTCTGTTGCTGCACTGGAACGGGCAGTAAGTCTTAAAAACGAATTTGAACCGAATTACCATCTTGGGCATGTCTATATCGCTCAGGAGCAATGGGACGCGGCAAGAAGCTCTTTCGTCACTGCAATTGACCGAAGCCAGGATGTGCGCGACCCACGATTCGCCGATTCCTACTATCATTGGGCACAGGCAATTGTGGAACTGGGGCAAAGCGAATCGTTAATTGAGCAACTCGAATATAACCTGAGCTTAAATCCGGAACTGACGCTGGATCGCTTCCAGCTTGCGGCGCTTTACGTGTGGGCTGGCAAAAACCACCTTGCTCTGCGTCACCAAAAAATCCTCAAAGATAAGGACGCATGGTTTGCCACCCAATTGCGTCGGTTGATAAAAGAACATCACTGAGGCTGATTATCCCTTGCCAGTTTAATCCTGCGGCCAACTTGGTTGCGATTTGCGGCGTCAGAGGAGTGTCTTTACACATTCCTTAAATCCGCAAATTGAAAAACAGGCTGAAGCCTGAACTCCATGCTTTTCACAAGGGAGGTTGTCATGAAACAAATTTTTATAGCGGCGACTTTTTTAATTGTTTTGTTTTCAGTAATGGGTGTCGTTAAAGCTCAGACGCAGGATTCCAGTCTGTTGATGCTGTCGAAAAATTTCAACGGCACGGTCAGCCGGTCGGCGGTTGAAATTGGGTTGTCGGCCAACGCGGATTGTGACCAAACCAAAGATTTCATTCCGGACGGCAGCAGGCTGATGACTCAGAATTTTGTCATGAATGCCGACAGCAACGGCTTGGGGACGTTCACAGGCATGGCTTATGTCGTCACGCCTGCGGGCAGAGTTGTGTTGTCAGGTTCGCTGAAAGGGACAGTTGGCATTAACACTCGCTGCGGCACGAACAAAAGCTGCCGGTTGCCCTGGCATCTGGAAGGTTTGTTTGAATCCACGCCCAGCACTTCGCAACGAGCGATTGTCCGCGCAGCTTCGGATATGAAAATTGCTCCGATGGTGTTGAACTTTTCCGGCGACTTGAACCCTCAGGCGGCCAGCCCGCTGCCGGTTTATCAGGGCAGACTGGACGGTCTGGTTCCATCGCTGCCTGCCTCAGTTGACCGCATTACGATCTCTCAGGACAAGCCGAGTTATGTTCTTAACGAAACGATTTTGACGACGGTCGTCAATAATTCGGCTGAAACTATACAGAGTTGGGACAAACAATCGTTTTGCGGCATTGCTCAATTACAGGTTTTGGACGGCAACCAATGGAACGACACGGCATTTTGCCCATTAAAGGCGGCGTCTTTTCCGGTGAATATCCCGCCCGGATCAAAGCTGGAATTGATTATGAACCCCTCCCAGACGATTGAGCCTTTGAAACCAGGGGTTTATCGCATAGCTCTGACGTTCAGGTTTGTCAGCGGTAACGTTCCGCTCAGTGATTCTTTCGTAGTTTATTCTCAGGAGTTCCGAATGGCGGCGCAACCACCCTCAAATCAAGTAATTATCAATACTGATAAACCCGCTTATGTGGAGCAGGAGGCTGTCTTTCTTCGGGTCAACAACGATACTCCGCAGAATGTTGTGGCTTTCGATCATCAATCTTTCTGCACAATCATCACAGTTCAGCGTCAGGAGGGAGGTAACTGGGTAAATGTTTTCCCCTGTTTGCTGGCAACGCCAACTAGGCCAGTCAAAATCTCTTCGCGCGAAAACCTGGAAATTAAGCTGCCCACAGACAACGCTGACAGCAAATTGCCAGCGGGGAATTACCGGTTGTTGCTGACCCACTGGAATTTGGACGCCAATGGAAGCACTACCGGCAATCCGACCAATACTTTTAGCGCGACATTTTCAGTCAGCGGCAAGTAGTAACGTTGGCGAGCTTCAACCCGGACTCAGCGAAACCTTAGCGTGGAATGACCGGTAGAACGATGGCCGACGGGTGTTCGGCGTCGTGGTAAATCGTCTGCCGAGCCTTAACCATCTTCGTGCCGTGCATTGTTGCTTCGCCGGTGTTCAGGTTGCGATTGAAGCGCGGAAAATTGCTGCTGGAAAGATACACGCGAATCTTATGACCCGCTTTGAACAGGTTGCTGGTCGCCCACAGGTCAATCGTGTATTTGTAAATCTTGCCTGGTTCGATCAGTTCGGCGCTTTCTGTTGAGTTACGATACCGAGCGCGAACAATGCCGTCGGTCAGAAATCGTGCGTAACCATTTGAATCCACATCGGCAATCAGAGCCGTGAAATCAGTGTCCACCGCCGAACTCGCCGCATACAACTCAACCGTTATGTAGCCCGTCGTTTCCACATCGTGTTCCAGCGCCGGAGTCGAAAAGACCAGCACGTCTTGCCGCGATTCGTTCGGTTGCTGGTTGAACGGGCCGGGCATGGTTCCTCCACAACACAACCTGCCGCCGACCGTTGGGACAGGATTGGCGGGATCGTATTCAAAGCTGTCAGGCTTTTCGCTGGCCGGAGTTTTTGTCGAAAGCGAGCCGTCGCCGCCGGATGTGTTTGCGCCTTTCGCAGAGTGGAAAAAGTATTTGGTGTACTGAGTGCGAGCCAGCGGGAATTCTTTTTCGTCTCGCCAGACGTTTTCACCCATCACGAACAGCTTGACGGGTGAATCGGTGGCGAATTCGTTTTTGATGCCTTTCAGCGCGTAATCCATCCATTTGATGATCGTGCCGTTCATATCCAGCACGGCTTGTTTGCCAAAGGTGACGTCGCCGATTTTGCCTTCCGCCGAAGTCGCCGCGTGCGCCCACGGCCCAACCAGCAAGCGTTGATTGGCACGAGCTTCGGCTGTGGCGGCGCTCTTTTTCATTCCGACGTAATTGCCAATTGAGCCTTTCAGAAAGATGTCGTGCCAGCCGCCACTGTGCAGAGCCTTGATGTCCAGTTCAGGGTAATGATCCGAAATCCGCCAACGCTTCCAATACTCGTCGTTGCGTTCGTGTTCGATCCAGTCACGGAAGTACGGCGCATAATCCGCCGGAGTCGGTTGGCCGATCAGTTTGTAATCTTCGACCGGCAATTCTTTCATCCATTCCTGCATTTTCGCCTGCCTGCTGGCCTTTCGGCGCAATGTGTCTTCGGCCAGCCCGGTTGTCCAGGTACTGGAAAACGCCTGCATCCACGCGCCGCTTTGATAAGTCCAGCCGTCGTAATACTCCGAAGCCGTGACGTAAGGGAAGATCGCTTTCAGATGCGGAGGCTTTGAAATCGCCGCCAACATTTGCGTCGCGCCGACGTACGAACCGCCAAACGTCCCAACCATTCCGTTGGAATTTTCCAGAGCCGCCGCCCATTCGATGGTGTCGTAACCGTCTTCGCTTTCGTATTTGAAAGGATAAAACTCGCCGCCTGAATCGTAACGTCCACGCGTGTCTTGCAGCACGGCGACATAACCGTGCGAAGCCAAAAAGGTTCCGGTCATAGGGTCGCGCCGGTTGTAAGGTGTGCGAGTCAGCAGCACGGGAAATTTCCCCTCGGCTTTTGGACTGTACACGTCGGCAATCAAAGTCACTCCGTCGCGCATTTTGACCTGGACTCCGGTGCGGATTGAAACTTCATACCGTTGAGGCGCTTTGGCCGGAGCCTGCGAAAACGAAATTGAAGCAAAAGCCGCGACGATGACAGCCAAAGCCGTTAGCCGCAGCGTGTGAAGGCGGTTGAACATCTTGATGAACTCCTTTGGGTAATGGAATTGGTGAAAGCGTGGCGAACATACAACCGCCGTTTCTTGACTGCAAGAGTTTCAACCTCTTGCCAGCTTTCGGCCAAACGTGGAAGATGCCGCATCAATCCAAAATCCCATTACAGGTAATCATCAAAGAAAAAGTATGGACGGTTCAGCAATCGTTTATTGCGAAGGTTTTTTCGCCACGCCGGTTGGCAAGACAGCCAATGGCTTGGTGCGGTTCACAGCGCGTTACAACGTCGTTGGAGTGATTGATTCAACTCACTCCGGACGCGACGCGGGTGAAGTCTTGGACGGCAAACCGAACGGCGTTCCGATTTTCGCCAGTTTCGACGAAGCCTTTGAAAGAGCGGCAGAGCGCCCGAAATTCTTTGTCATCGGTTTGGCTCCAGACGGAGGCAAGTTGCCGGATTCGGCTCGACTGGCGGTGAAGCAGGCGATTTCGGCGGGCTTGAACGTAGACAGCGGATTGCATGAATTTCTGTCCGAAGACGCGGAATTTGCCGCCTTGGCCGAACAGCATCAGGTCAACATCCGCGACGTTCGCCGAACTCCGCCGCGTTCGCAGCTTCATTTTTTCACTGGCAAGATTGCAGAAGTAAAAGCGTTGAAATTGGCGGTGCTTGGCACGGATTCAGC
>JBGAPB010000315.1:0-7338 GCA_044221525.1 Blastocatellia bacterium
AGGATGTTGACACCCTCAACCAGCACTTTGCGATCTTTGGTGATAACCTCTAAAACGCGACCACGCTTCCCCTTGTCTCGCCCAGAGAGAACGACCACCTGATCATTCTTTTTTATTTTCATTCTAATTGGCATATATTTCGTGTGCCTCCTTCACTCGCTCTTTCTTCTCAACCTTAAATAACTTCAGGAGCGAGACTAACTATTTTCATGAACCCTTTATCCCGTAACTCACGAGCAACCGGGCCGAAAACGCGTGTACCAACCGGCTCGCCGTCAGGTTTGATTATCACTGCTGCATTTTCGTCAAAACGAATGTAAGTGCCATCTTTACGACGGACTTCCTTACGCGTACGAACAATGACAGCTTTGACCACCTGCTTCTTCTTGACTGTGCCGTCTGGCGTAGCTTCTTTGACCGAAGCTGTAATTATATCGCCCAGACTGGCGCGTGACCCGACGTTGCTACCGGGCATAATCATCGCAATTTTCTTTGCTCCGGAATTGTCAGCCACCTGCAAAACCGACTGCATCTGTAATGCCATTACTAGCCTCCTGGCCAGATTTCAGTTTTTAGCTTCCAGCTCTAACAACAGTCATAATTGGAAACTGAAAACTGAAAACTGAAAACTACTTACTTGCCTTGCGTAATACTTCGGCTACGTTCCAACGCTTGAGCTTTGAAAGTGGGCGAGTTTCAACGATACGAACCTGATCGCCAATGGCCACACCTTCGATTTCATTGTGAGCCATAAACTTCGACCGTTTGCGTACATATCGCTTGTAAATCGGATGCTTCACCAAACGATCCACTCGCACAACAACTGTCTTCTGCATCTTGTCGCTGGTCACAATGCCAACTTTTTCAGTACGTCGCCCACGAGCTTTTGCCTTTATCTCAGGGATGACAGCTTCGGCTGCCGGAACGGTTTCGGCGGCGACTTGCTCTTCCAAATTATCTTTTGTCTCTTCCATACTCACCACTTTGGCCGTTCGCTTAACGCGACAGCTTTTTGGGATTATTTCTCTATGCTGAGCGCGCGCCCACGCAAAAGCGTTTTGATTTGCGCCAACTCTTTTTTCTCTCTGCGAATTTGCGCCACTGTATCAGTGTTGCCCAAGGCTTTTCTGAAATTGAGGCGAAACATAGATTCTTTGATTTCAGCCAAACGCTTGATCAAATCTTCGCTTGAAGTTTCGCGCATCTTGTCCAGTTTATGCTTCAAAGTGCGCCTCCTTCCTGGTCTTGGCGGGTAATAAACTTGGTTCTGATAGGCAACTTTGCCGCTGCCAATGCCATGGCCCGTCTTGCTGTAACCTCATCAACGCCTTCCATTTCAAAAATAATGCGTCCAGGTTTAACCACTGAAACCCAGCCTTCCGGCGCGCCCTTCCCCTTACCCATACGAGTTTCAGCCGGTTTCTTGGTGATCGGCTTGTCAGGGAAAATACGAATCCACAGCTTTCCGCCGCGTTTAACGAAACGTGTAATGGCGATACGGCCAGCTTCGATCTGACGACCAGTTATCCACGAAACTTCCATCGCTTTCAGCGCAAATTCGCCGAATGCGATGTTGGTACCGCGCTTGGCTGCGCCAGCACGACGGCCACGTTGCTGCTTACGATATTTAACTTTTTTGGGAATTTTATATTCAGCCATTTCAGTTATCTCTTCATCATCGCTTCACGCGGATCCATAATTTCACCGCGATATATCCAAACCTTGATGCCAATTATGCCAAAAGTAGTGTGGGCTTCGGCAAAGCCATAATCTATATCGGCGCGCAGTGTATGCAATGGCAAACGACCATCCAGAGTCCATTCGGAGCGGGCAATTTCAGCGCCGCCCAAACGGCCAGAACAGCGAATCTTGATTCCTTGTGCGCCAAAACGCTTCGCTTCCTCAACTGACTTTCGCATCGCACGGCGAAACGCAATTCGCTTTTCCAACTGCTGAGCGATCTTTTCCGCCTGCAACTGAGCGTTGAGTTCAGGCTTGTTGATCTCGCGGATGTCAATGAGTATGTCCCGCTTGGTGCGCCGGCTCATTTCCTGTTTGAGCTTGTCAATTTCAGCGCCTTTACGACCAATGATGATGCCTGGGCGTGAGGTGTGAATAACAATGCGCAAACGATTGGCCGCGCGATCAATCTGAATATGAGAAACACCTGCTTGCGCAAAACGCTTCTTCAACTCCTTCTTCAACTCCAGATCTTCCAACAACAACGCGCCAAAATCTTTTTTGGCAAACCAGCGTGAATGCCAGCCGCGGTTGTAACCAAGCCTGAAGCCGTAAGGATGAACTTTCTGACCCATAATTTCTCCGTTGCCGAAATCTCTATACGTTATTCAGCCGCTTCCACTTCCGTACTAGCGGCTCTGCCGGTCTTCTTGCTAGTTCGCTGTTCCGTCGAAACAACCACTGTCAAGTGACTGTAATGGCGGCGCTCACGATACGCACGTCCCATCGGAGCCGGACGCACACGACGACGATGTTTGGTCGTGCCGGTGGAGGCGTAACATTCCTTAACCCACAATTCGTCCACATCCACCATCACATTGTCTTGTTCAGCCAGCACTTCAGCATTGGCGCGAGCCGACTCAAGGACTTTGTAAATAAGGCCAGCGGCACGCTTGTTGGTGAAGCGCAAAACTTCGCGCGCTTCGCTATACATCAGGCCGCGAACCAAATCCATGACCAGTTTGGCCTTTTGCGATGACATTTTGACATTTTTTGCTTTCGCAATTGCTTCCATTTTCAGACCTCTGACCGTGTACGAAGTGAAACAAGACAATAGTTGAGCGAAAACTCTTTTACCGCTCAGCCATCTTGCTCACTTCGCCACCTTATTTCCTACCAGCAGATTTCTCAGCCTTGTCTGCGTGCCCCTTGAAAGTGCGCGTCGGCGAAAATTCTCCGAGCTTATGCCCGACCATATTCTCTGTGACGTATACCGGGATGAACTTTTTGCCGTTGTGAACAGCCAACGTGTGACCAACCATTTCAGGAGTAATCGTCGAACGACGCGACCAGGTTTTATGAACCTTTTTCTCGTTCGCCGCATTCATTTTTTCAATGGCCTTCCACAGATGAGTGTCAATAAACGGGCCTTTTTTGACTGAACGTGCCATAGCTTTGATCTCAAATCTCAAATCTCAAATTTGAGATTACTTGGTTCTCCGTTTAACGATGAACTTGTCAGTGCGTTTGTTGTTGCGCGTTTTATAACCGCGAGTAGGCTGTCCCCAGGGCGTCACCGGATTACGTCCACCGGAGGTTTTACCCTCACCGCCGCCGTGCGGGTGATCAACCGGATTCATCGCCACTCCGCGAACGGTTGGGCGAACGCCTTTCCAGCGTGTGCGACCTGCTTTACCTAAAGAAACGTTTTCGTGTTCGGAATTGCCAACCTGCCCGACAGTCGCCATACAGTCCACTGAAACCCTGCGAATTTCACCTGAAGGCAAGCGAAGCTGGGCAACACCGCCTTCTTTTGCTACGAGCTGAGCAAAACTGCCTGCGCTACGAGCCATCTGACCACCCTTGCCCGGTTTCAGTTCAATGTTGTGAATCTGTGTGCCAAGCGGAATGTTTTTGATCGGAAGAGCATTCCCCGTCAAAATGTCGGATTCAGGTCCGGAAACAACCGCCTGACCAACCTGCAAGCCGGCAGGCGCAATGATGTAGCGTTTCTCACCGTCAGCATAATTGATCAACGCGATTCGCGCCGAACGGTTCGGATCGTACTCAATCGTGGCTACTTTACCGGGAATACCGGTCTTATCGCGCTTAAAATCAATAATACGGTATTGGCGCTTATGTCCACCGCCACGATGGCGCACAGTAATTCTGCCGTAACTATTGCGTCCATTCGTGCGAATTTTGGTCTCAAGCAAGGGCTTATAAGGCTTATCTGTCGTCAAATCATCATTCGTCAGATAAGTCTGATAGCGCCTGGCCGGACTTGTTGGTGATAGCTTCTTGATTCCCATCGTTCCCTCAATCGTCTTTAGTACCGACTTTAACCAAAATCCTAGGGGCTTAAAGTCTGCCGCTTGATGGCGGAACTACGAACTCTAAATCGAATCCGCGTAATCAACTCTGTGACCGGGCTTCAGCGTGACATAAGCTTTTTTCCAGTCAGATTTACGACCTACAGTGCGCCCACGGCGCACTGTCTTGCCGTGATATTTGAGCACTCGCACTTGATCAACTTCGACCTTAAAGATGGCTTCGACGGCATCTTTGATGGCGTATTTGGTAGCACCATCAGCGACCCGGAAAGCGAGCACCTGTCGGTCGCGCTTGATGGTCTTTTTATTTTTACTGTCGCGGATGTCTTGTGTGCTCTGTTCTTTCATCTGAAGAGCCTTTTCAGTGATGACCGGCGCTTTGAGCACATCCCAGATCGTTTTCATAATTCTTTCCTCGTCTATACCGATTCGTTTACTTGCTCAACTTTTCCTGCAAAGCGTTGATCGCGTCGCGGGTAAAGACGATTTTGTCGTGATAAAGCACGTCATAAATGTTGACGTTCACGCCTGCTGCCACGGTTACTCCCTGAACATTGCGCGAAGAGAGAACAAGATTTTTTTCTGGCGTGGTTTCGACAATCAGCGTTTTGTTATCCCAACCAAAGGTTTCCGCTACGGCGATAAAACTTTTCGTCTTGTGATCGTTCAGGCTGAACTGGTCCAGAACAAGCAAGTTGCCCTCACGGAGCCGCTCAGAAAGAGCCGACCTCAGCGCGCCGCGCTTCATCTTCTTCGGCATTTCCGATTTCCAATCGCGCGGTCGTGGGCCGTGAACATTACCGCCACCCTTCCAAAGTGGTGACCGTATGCTGGCGATTCTTGCGCGTCCGGTGCCTTTTTGACGCCACAACTTTTTGCCACTGCCACGGACTTCCCCGCGAGTTTTGGTCTTCACTGTTCCCTGGCGTTGATTCGTCAGGTAGTTGTTGACCGCAAAATAGATCAAAGCTTCATTGAGCGGAGCGCCAAAAATTTCTTCTTTCAGCTCAAGCTCGCCGACACTTTCATTTTTCAGATTTTTGACTTCAACGGTTGGCATCGCTGCCCTCTCAGAAATTGTGGTAGCGCAGTTAAAAACTGCACTACTCCTTTAATCGGTTTCTTTCTTAGTAATCATCACGTAAGCGCCTGTTGGTCCGGGCACAGCGCCTCTGACCAAAATCAGGTTGTCTTGCGTGTTGACCTTAACGATCTTCAGATTCTTGATCGTCTTGCGCTCGACTCCCATATGCCCCGCCATTCGCGTGCCCTTAATGACACGTGAAGGGTAAGCTGATGCGCCGATTGAACCCGGCGCGCGATGGAACATCGAACCGTGCGACTTGCGTCCACCAGAAAAATTATGCCGTTTCATAAAGCCAGCGAACCCACGGCCTTTGCTGGTTCCGACGACGTCAATTGTGTCGTTTTCAGCAAACTGGTCCACCATCACTTTATCGCCAACTTTGACTTCATCGTTGGCATTTTCCAGGCGAAACTCTCTCAAAATTTTCGTCGGCGGCACGCCAGCTTTTGCAAAATGCCCCTTCATCGGCTTGTTGGTATTTTTCGGAGCTTTGTCCTCTACCAAGCCAAGCTGCACGGCTTCGTAACCGTCTGAAGAGACCGTTTTGCGCTGCACGACAACGCAAGGGCCGACCTTGATAACCGTGACGGGCGTAACCGTTCCGTCCGGAGCGAAAATCTGGGTCATTCCCAGTTTTTTACCGATAATTCCGTTCACCATTTTGGTTCCTTGTCAGTTGTCCGTTGCCAGTTGTTTATCGTCAATCAAACAAACTACCGATCGCCACCACTGGCCACTGACTACTTTGGTGATTATCTGCGATCGCGTCCGAAAGCTTTGATTTCGGCATCCACACCTGCAGGCAAATCAAGTTTCATAAGCGCATCCATTGTTTGCGGCGTCGGGTCAAGAATGTCCATCAGCCGTTTGTGGGTGCGAATCTCAAATTGCTCGCGGGATTTCTTGTCAACGTGAGGCGATTTCAAAACGGTGACCTTGTTCTTCACCGTCGGCAGCGGAATCGGTCCCGCCACTCTAGCGCCAGTACGTTTGGCCGTCTCAACAATTTCCGCAGTGGATTGATCCAGTACGCGGTAATCGTAAGCTTTCAGGCGAATTCTGATTTTGTCGTTCAACATATTCGATTTCCAGTTTCGGGTTTCCAGTTCACCTTCTTGGTGACAACTGGAAACCGAAACTTTAGATGACTACTCAATAATGTCAGAGACAGTGCCGGCGCCGACTGTGCGACCGCCTTCGCGGATGGCGAAGCGCAAGCCCTTTTCCATCGCGATCGGAGCTATCAATTCAATCTCCATCGCAATGTTGTCTCCAGGCATAATCATCTCAACACCTTCAGGCAGTCTTGCCACTCCAGTCACGTCAGTTGTGCGGAAGTAAAACTGCGGGCGGTAACCCGTGAAGAATGGCGTGTGACGCCCTCCTTCTTCCTTCGTCAAAATGTAAGCCTCGGCCTTGAATTTGGTGTGCGGCTTGATCGAACCGGGTTTCGCAATCACCTGACCGCGCTCAATTTCCTTGCGTTCAACGCCGCGCAACAACAAGCCGACGTTATCACCTGCGCGACCTTCATCCAGCAGCTTCTTGAACATTTCGACGCCAGTCACAACCGTGTCGCGTGTGTCACGAATGCCGATGATTTCAACTTTTTCGTTGACCTTGACGATGCCACGTTCGATACGCCCGGTCGCCACAGTGCCGCGCCCTTGAATTGTGAAAATGTCTTCGACAGGCATCAGGAACGGCTGATCAATCGCGCGCGCAGGAGTCGGTATGTAGCTGTCCACAGCTTCCATCAATTCATCAATACATTTTTCCCAGTCGCCTTCGCCGTTCAGAGCGTTCAAGGCAGAGCCGCGAATAATCGGAATGTCATCGCCAGGGAAATCATATTTCGACAGCAGTTCGCGCACTTCCAACTCGACCAGGTCAAGCAATTCGGCGTCGTCAACTGCGTCAACTTTATTCATAAAAACGACCATCGCAGGGACACCCACCTGACGAGCCAGCAGAATGTGCTCGCGAGTCTGAGGCATCGGTCCGTCGGTCGCCGCCACAACCAAAATCGCGCCGTCCATCTGAGCCGCTCCAGTTATCATGTTCTTGACATAATCGGCGTGGCCGGGACAGTCAACGTGAGCATAGTGACGATTCGGAGTTTCGTACTCGACGTGAGCGGTCGCGATGGTGATTCCGCGTGCCTTCTCTTCCGGAGCGTTATCAATCGAATCGAAGCTGCGGAACGTAATCTTCGGATTGTGCTTGGCCAGCGTCTTG
>JBGAPB010000316.1:0-7560 GCA_044221525.1 Blastocatellia bacterium
ATCCGTGCGAACCAACAGCAAACACCAGTCGGCAACGTGCGCCAGCGAAGTCCAAATCTTCTGGCCGTTGACGATGAAATCATCGCCGTCCATCGTCGCTTTGGTAGCCAGCCCGGCTACGTCGGAACCGGCGTTGGGTTCTGAAAATCCCTGACACCAGATTTCTTCGCAGGAAAGAATCTTCGTCAGGTAACGATTCTTTTGCTCAGGCGTGCCGACCGCAATGATCGTCGGCCCGATCAAAGACATGCCCAGCACGTTGATCAGCGGTGGAGCTTCGGCGCGCGCCCACTCTTCGCTGAAGATGGCTTGTTCAATCAACTTGGCTCCGCGACCGCCGTATTCTTTCGGCCACGAAATGCCTGTCCAACCGGCGTCAAAAACTTTCCGCTGCCACGCGCGCAAGAAATTGAAGTACTCGCCTTTTTCTTCTTCACTGGTTGCGCCGGGGAACGGCTCCGGCACATTCGCCGCCAGCCACGCGCGCAACTCATCACGAAACTGTAATTCTTCTGGTGTTAGATTTAAGTCCATAAGTTTCCTCGTTTTTATCCACGAAGAGCACGAAGAAACACGAAGCATAGTTTTTCTTCGTGCTTCTTCGTGTACTTCGTGGATGAGTTAATCGTTGTGCTCTGTCGCCTCAAACAGTAACTCGGCCACGTCCATCACCTTCACGTCACGTTCGCCGCGTTTGGCATTGATGCCGTCTTCCAGCATCGTCATGCAAAACGGGCAGCCGACGGCGACGACATCCGCGCCGGTTTCCAATGCCTGCCGAGCGCGTTCCTGATTGACTCGTTTGTCTTTCGGCTCTTCGACAAAGCTCATTCCGCCACCGCCGCCACAGCAAAAACCTTGCTCGCGGTTCATCTGCATTTCAACGGATTTCTGCGAAGACAACTGAACCAATTGCCGAGGTGCATCGGTAACTCCGTTGTGCCGCCCCAGATAACACGGATCGTGAAAGGTGACGGTCTTGTCAGTTTTGCTGACCGATGAAAGCTTGCCTTCGTCCACCAGCTTCGCCAGAAATTCGCTGTGGTGAAAGACTTCGTAACTGCCGCCGAACTGCGGGTATTCGTTGCGGAAGGTGTTGAAGCAGTGCGGACACGAAGTGACGATCTTTTTGACACCATATCCGTTCAAAGTTTCGACGTTGTCTTTGGCCATCATCTCGAACAGGAATTCGTTGCCGATGCGCCGAGCCGGATCGCCAGTGCATTTTTCTTCGCGGCCCAGGATCGCAAAACTGACTCCGGCTTTTGTGAGTAACTGAGCCGTAGCGCGAACGACTTTCTGATTGCGTTCGATCAAAGCACCGCCGCAGCCAATCCAGAACAGCACTTCCGCATCCAGGTTTTCCTGGCGAGCTTCGGCGATGGTTTTGATGTTCAAACCTTCCGTCCAATCCATCCGCGTGGCCTGAGTCCCGCGAAACGGATGCTGCCGCGATTCCAGCGAAGTCATCGCTTCCTGCATCGTGTCTGGGAAATCGGATTCTTCCATCACCAGAAAGCGGCGCATATCCACGATCTTCGGCATCTGTTCGATGAACACCGGGCAGGCTTCCATACACGCGCCGCAAGTCGTGCATTGCCACAAAGCTTCGGGCGAAGTCGCCGGAGTTGCATTGATGATTGCGGATTGCGGATTGCGGATTGCGGATTCACTTCGCGCGAAATTCCTCAAGTCCAAGATCAGGTCGCGCGGAGAAAGTTCTTTGCCAACTGTGTTGGCCGGGCAAACCGAAGTGCAGCGACCGCATTCTGTGCAGGAATCGAAATCGGCCAGGTCTTTCCAGGTGAATCCAGCCAGAGTTTTGACGCCCATCGGGTCGCCGGTTTCAGCCAGCTTGTCGAAATCCATCGGCTTCAATGAACCGCCGCTTGGTTCCAGCCGCGAAGTGTAAATGTTGAGCGGCGCGGTCAGGACGTGAATCATCTTGGTGTACGGCGCAGCGGCGATGAAACCGAACACCATCACCGCATGCGACCACCAAGTGACGAAATGCAAAGTCGTCAACGAAGACTTGCCCATCGGTTTTGAAACGACGGCGACCAGATAACCAATCGGCGACCAAGCTCCCCACGGATCGTCCGTCGCAGCGATACGCCAGCCTTCCAGCAAAAAGCCTGTCAACGCGATCAAAAAGATTGCGCCCAGAATCAATTCGGCTTCGTCTGTGTACACCAGTTTTTTAGGTTTCAGTCGCAACCGTCGCCACAAAGCGATGCTGACTCCGATCAAAACCAGCGCGCCGAAAATATCTACGATGAAGGATTGGAAGTAGAGGTAAAACGCGCCTTGCATCACCGGCAATCCGAAATCGTGATGCACGGCAACAACCGAAGTCGCAATCGTCAAGACGATGAAGCCGGTGTAAATGAAGGAGTGAAAAACGGCTGCATACTTTTCCCGAATCGTTCGCCGCTGCCCCATCGCGTGTTTCAGCAATCGCTGCAAACGTTCTTTGGGGCGATCAAATCGGTCGGCTGGTAATCCGCGACGCCACGCGGAAACTCTGCGGTAAAGCCCGTAACCCGCAATCGCCAGCGAAATGGCAAACAGCAAATACATCAGCCAAATGTTGCTGATGTTCCACAGGACTTCGCGTGTTGGGGTGGATGGATTCATAAACAGGTTATAGGTGGTGGGTTGTAGGTGATAGGTTGAAGCAAGCGATCCCCACAACCTGCCACCTGCAACCTACAACCTACTTTTGAGCTTCTCTTTCAACAGCGGAACGACTTTCTTGTAATCTTCGACAATGCCGAAGCTGCAATACTTGAAAATCGGCGCGTCGGCATCAATGTTGATGGCGGCTACGACTTTGGAATCGGACATTCCGGCCAGATGCTGACTGGCTCCGCGAATGGCTACGGCCAAATACAAACCCGGCGCAACTTTCTTGCCTGTCTGCCCAACCTGCCAAGTCGGCGGACACCAGCCGGAATCGCAAGCCGCGCGTGAAGCCGCATTCATTCCGCC
The DNA here is from genome assembly GCA_044221525.1 of Blastocatellia bacterium. GTDB lineage: Bacteria > Acidobacteriota > Blastocatellia > RBC074 > RBC074 > RBC074. The sequence goes on from JBGAPB010000316.1 coordinate 2,992, forward strand.
CAGCATACCGGCGAGTTCTCGCAAGCCTTCGAAGCCTTCCGGCCCGCCCAGCCCGCGACCACCGGAAACGATGATCCGAGCGTCTTCCAATCGAGCTTCACCTGTTGATTCAGATTTGCGTTCGATGATTCGGGTCGTCGCTTCAGACAAATTCAGGGAAGCAGCCACGACTGTCGCAACCGACCCAGACGCCGAAGCCGGAACTTCAAACGCGCGGGCGCGCAGCCAAACAACGGCTGGCGAACGTTTCAATTGAACCGTAGCCACGGCTTTGCCGCCGTACACTGCTCGTTTGATCTGAATCGCGCCGCTTTCTGCCGAAAGCGTGACTCCGTCGCCGACCGCGCTGCCACCAAGCCTGTGCGCCAATCGCGGAGCCAGTTCCTGACTGTACGTGTCGTTGCTCAGCAACACTGCGGAGGGCGAAATCTGTTTGCACAGTTGCGTCAACGCAGCCAGATAAGCTTCAGGTTGGTATTCGGCCAGTTCAGGTTGATCGGCTGAAACAACTGAATCGGCGACTGAAGCAAGCGCAGTATTCAATTCAGCGTTGTTTGCGCCGACAACAATCGCGTGCAGTTTGCCGCCGAGTTGATCCGCCAAACGGCGACCTGCTCCGGCGACACCTTGCGCCGCGCGGTCGTATCCGGCGGCGGAGAAAATTGTGATGATGACGTTGCTCATAGTTATTCGTCCCTTGCCCGATCCGCAGCCAGACGGTTTTCAGCAATCATTCGCAGCCGCTGCTCAGTGGTTTTCTTCGGTTCGTTGTATCCCTGCTCGCCATAAGGCTGCAGCTTTTCTAGCCACAGGTCTTCCAGATGCACTAAATCTTCGCGGTAATCGTGCTGTGGATCGCTAACCGGAGTCAGTTCGTCCAAGATTTCAAATGCAAATTTGTCCGCGCCAAATTCATTCCATTCGGCTTGCAGCTTTTTGTTTTTATGGCTGCCCGTCTTCAATTCAACTTTGTGCCGGTTGAAAATTCCCGGCAGGTTCAGCGCTGCACCAACGAACATTTTCTCGTTGACCATATTGCGAATCTGGAATACGCCCATCGGCGTATGGCCTTGCTGATATTCTTTTTTCAAAGTTTTTTGTTCACTGTTCATAAATCTCACGCTCCATGCTAATCGCGTTGTTGATGCTTCCCTTCCAGTTTTTCCCAAATCCCCGGATGCTCAACCGTTGCGCCGCTCTCTTTGAGAAGTTTGATAATTTCGTGTTTGTCGTGTGCCCAATCGAGTACTGAGCTACCATTCATAAATTCAGTGGCGTTGGGATCAGCGCCGTGCCGAAGTAACAGCTTAACGATTTCGATATAGTCACCCCTACTCGCCTCCATCAATGCGGTTGCATGAAATTTATCTCCTCCATTGACATTGGCGCGTTGAGAAATCAGAAATTGCACCGCTTCAAGTTGTCCTCGTCCGGCGGCTTCGTTTAGCGGCGGAGTTCTGCCGCAACAGAATTTGTTGATATCTGCACCGTGGGCAATCGCTTTTTTCATCAATGGGGTATTACCGACCGAGGCAGCTTCAGATAACCTTTTTTGCCACTCTTCAGGAGAAAGAGATTTGTAGTAGTTCTCCCAAACAAAAATTGCGCCGACAACGATTACAATACTTCCGGCTATGGTGGCTATCTTTGCTGCTTTCATCCAATAGGCTTGCATCACAATCTTTCTGTTGCCTAAAGACTCTCTCAGCGTGACGTGATGTGAGTCGCCGTAGCTTTCGGATTTGAGCTATCAACGATCGCCTGATTGGCCAGCACCTGAAACTCCTGACGAATGTTGATGTGCGTGTACGGAATGACCTGAGTCATCATGATTCCAATCAGTTCTTCCTGCGGATCAACCCAGAAGTAAGTGCAGAACGCGCCGCCCCAGCCGTATTCACCAACGGAACTTGGAATGGCGGCCTGGCCTACATCCGTCAGCACGCGATACCCCAGCCCGAAACCAAAACCGGGGCCGGTCAACCAAATCGGTAGATTGCCGGTGTGATTGGTGGTCATCAACTCAACGGTCTTTCGGCCAAGAATTCGCGCGCCGTCCAGTTCGCCTCCGTTCAGCATCATCTGGTGAAAGCGCACGTAATCCGCCACAGTCGAAACCAATCCGCCCGCGCCGCTGAAATACACGTGCGGCTCTTTGACGTAACGGCTTTCCGCCATCGGAGCTTCCATCAATTTGATCTTGTTGCCGTTCTTTTCGTCAGGCTGGTAAACGGCGGCGAAGCGATTGAGCTTCGATTGCGGCAGGTAAAAATGAGTGTCGGTCATCTTCAACGGCTCGAAGATTTTTTTCTGGACGTATTCATCCAGCGTCATGCCGGAAATGACTTCGACCAATCGGCCAACGACATCCGTCGCGTTGCCGTATTCCCAGGCGTCGCCCGGATGAAAGTTCAGCGGCAATGTCGCCAGCCGTTTGACTGCGTCGCCCACGGTGTCGCCGGGTTTGCGAGCCTGCTGAAAGTTCTTGGTGAATTCTGGCAGCGTGATTCCGCGATAGCTGTTGGCGAAACCGGCGGTATGCGTCAGCACGTGTTTGAACGTGATTTGCCGCGCAGCCGGAACCAGTTTGTACGGCACGCCGATGCGATCATCGCCCGTCGCCGGAACCGCGACTTTCATGTCTTTGAATTCAGGCAGGAACTTCGCAATCGGGTCGTTGAGCAGAAAATGACCTTCTTCATAAAGCATCATCAATGCGACCGAAGCAATCGGCTTGGTCATCGAAGCGATACGAAAGATCGTATCCGTTGTCATCGGCGCTTTGCTTTCGGCATCACGGTAACCAACCGAATCCAGATAAACGACTTTGCCACGCCTGGCCACCATCGTGACCACGCCGGGAACCAAACCTTTGTCCACATACCGCTGCATCCCCGTGTGAATACGCGCCAACCGTTCAGGCGACATGCCGACTTCTTCGGGTTTTGCGGTTGGCAAACCAGAAGCTTTACTTTGAGAAAGTGCGGGCGTGTTTCCGACCGTCAGTGAAAAGATGATAGTGGCAATCAGCGAGTAAGCAATCAGTCGTTTCATATCGCCTCCTGAAAGGTTGGGGTTGGCAATTACATCGCGCGGGTGACTTCGACAATCTTTTGCGCCAGTTGTTCGACTTTTTGTTCCAGCGTGTCGCCGCTGACGAATTCGCAGTTGATGTCTTTGACCGGAATGGTCAGTTCGGTGATTTCGTAATAGCTGCCACCTGCGCGGATTTCGGCGGCGTTCACGCCAATGTCTTCCAGCGTCAGTTTCGTAATCGGCTGGCGCGAAGACATCATAATGTCGCGGGTTTTCGGAATGCGCGGGACGTTTTGATCGTTGTTCGTGACGGTGACAACCAGCGGCGTTTTGGCTTCGACTTTTTCCCAGCCGTTGTCGGTCTGGCGTTTCAGCAAAAGGCCGTCGCCGTTTTTCTCAACGTTATCCACAAACGAAACCGACGCGATGCCAAGCTCTTCAGCCAGCAAACCGCCCGTTTGGCCTACGCCCCAATCGCCGGATTCGCGCCCGACCATCACCAGATCAAAACTGCCGAGTTTGCGAATCGCCGCGGCCAGGACTTGAGCCACAGCCAGCGGATCAGGATTCGCCGCGCCGTCATTGGTGACCAGCACGGCGTTGTCGGCTTTCATGGCCAGAGCTTTGCGAAGCGAGTCTTCGGCGCTGTCGGCTCCGAAAGTCAGCGCGGTGATTTTGGCATCCGGCGCAGACTTTTCTCTGAATTGCAGCGCCGTTTCCAGCGCGTTTTCGCAAAAGATGTTGGTTACCAGGTTGGCATTGCCGCGAACGGCTTCGCGTTTTTCGGCGTCAACGCAGAAATCGCGGACCGGAATCTCAGGATCGAGAATCTGTTTCAGACAAACAATGATGTTCATGATGACGTTTTGCTTTTGAAGAGAAGTGGCGCATAAAATGTTGCCGCCGTTGATTAACTTACCGAGCGGTCAGTCTATTCTCCGCTTAAAGATGCTGTCAAGTTTTGCTCACTCAATAGGGGATTCAATCATGCAAGTCCTGCGAACACCGGACGAACGATTCGCCAATCTGACTGGATATAACTTCGCGCCGCATTACGTCGAAGTCAGTTGCCAAGACACTCCGCTGAGAGTGCATTACCTGGACGAAGGCCCGCGCGAAGCTGCGCCGGTTTTATTGATGCACGGCGAACCTTCGTGGTGTTACCTGTACCGAAAGATGATTCCAGCTCTGGTTGCAGCGGGACATCGCGTGATTGCCCCCGATCTGATTGGCTTTGGACGTTCGGACAAGTTGGCCGCGCGCGAAGATTACACCTACCAATTTCACGTGGACACGATGACTGCGTTTGTTGAATCGCTCAATCTAAACAACGTGACTTTCTTTGGGCAAGATTGGGGCGGATTGATTGGACTCAGGATCGTGGCTGAAAACCCGGATCGTTTTGCGCGAATCGTAGTCGGTAACACTGGATTGCCCACCGGAGATCATCCGGCTACTGAAGGATTTTTGCGCTGGCAGCATTACTCGCAAACGGTTGAAAACTTTCACGTCGGAGGCATTATCAAAGGCGGT
>JBGAPB010000317.1:0-7307 GCA_044221525.1 Blastocatellia bacterium
GGCCAATGCTTCTTCGATTTCGTTTTTGATTTCTTCGGCTGGAACTTCGTCTTCGACTGGAACCGGAGCGACGACCAGAATCGAAGTCGAAAACCCAAGTTGCCAGTGTTGGGACGCGATGGCCGCAACTTCTTCTGGCGAGTCGGCGCGCAGGTCGAGTTTCAAACCGCTCGACCGCGAATAAAAAGCCGGAAGTTCGTCGGTTTGATAACCGACAACCGGAACTCCCAGGGTTTCCAGCACTTCCAGAGTTTTCGGTAAGTCCAAAATTGCTTTGGCTCCGGCGCAAACCGTGACGACAGGATAACGAGTCAGCGCGTTCAGGTCGGCGGAAATGTCCAAGTTGTCACTTGCTCCGCGATGGACTCCGCCGATGCCGCCAGTGGCAAAAACTTTGATTCCGGCCATTGTCGCAAAGTGCAAGGTCGAGGCCACGGTCGTCGCTCCCCAACGCTGTTGAGCGATTACAGCCCCAATGTTTGCCAAATTTACTTTGGCCACGTCGGTGCGGGTGGCAATGGCCTGGAGTTGGTCTTCGGTCAGGCCGATGATCGGCTGACCGGCGATGATTCCAATTGTTGCGGGTTCAGCGCCTGAAGCGCGAACGGCGGATTCACAGGCTTGGGCAGTTTCCAGATTGTGCGGCGCAGGCAAACCGTGAGCAATCACCGTGGACTCCAGTGCAACTTTTTGGATTGCCGATTGCATATTGCGAATTGCGGGTTGTGTGAATTGATTGATCAAAGTTCTCCCTTCTCTTGTAAAACTTTTTTTGCTTACTTATTCTCAGTTACGTTCAAGCTTAGCTCAGGCTGGTCAAGTGAGCCAAGCAATCCAACCAATCTCAAAGTCCGACATAGAGGTGTTCAATGGGCAAACAAGTCCTTTCCATTATTCTTGGCGGCGGCGCTGGTTCTCGCCTGTTTCCATTAACTCAGCAACGTTCAAAGCCTGCTGTGCCGCTGGGCGGCAAATACAGGCTGATAGACATCACCGTTTCGAACTGCATCAACTCCGGGATGCATTACATTTATGTGCTGACCCAGTTCAATTCGGCTTCGCTAAACCGGCACATTGCGCGGACTTATCGTTTCAGCCGGTTTTCAGACGGTTTCGTTGAAATCCTGGCCGCCGAACAAACCCCTGAAAACAAAAGCTGGTTTCAGGGAACAGCCGATGCCGTTCGACAGGTGTTGATGCACATCGAAGATTTCGACCCCGGCGAAGTTCTGATTCTTTCTGGCGATCATTTGTACCAGATGGATTACAGCAAATTCCTGGCTCATCACCGAGCGACCAACGCAGACGTGACAATTTCACTTATTCCAACTGATCAGTCGCGCGCGTCCAGCTTCGGGCTGATGAAAACCGACGATACCGGCAAAATTACTGAGTTCCGCGAAAAACCTCCCGCCGACCAGTTGGATAGCATGCGAGTTGACACATCGAAGCTGGGACTTAGCCCCGAAGAAGCCGAGCAGCGTCCGTTTATCGCTTCGATGGGGGTTTATATTTTCAAGTACGCGGCTTTGCGCGAGATGCTGAAAGGCACTGCTTACACTGATTTCGGTGGTGAAATCATTCCGGCGGCCATCGGCAAATACAACGTGCAAGGTTATTTGTTCAGCGATTATTGGGAAGACATCGGAACGATCCGTTCGTTTTACAACGCCAATCTCGATCTGGCTTCAGTCGTACCGCAGTTCAATTTGTTCGACGCCGACGCGCCGATCTTCACTCGCCCGCGTTATCTGCCGGGAACCAAAATCCAGGGCGCGTGTTCGATCACCAATTCGCTGATCCCCGAAGGCTGCATTTTGAATTCAGTTTCGATCAGCCGATCGGTACTCGGCGTGCGGACTCGCGTCGAAAGCGGTTCGGTTGTCGAAAACACCTTGATGATGGGCGCGGATTATTACCAGACACTGGCCGAACTGGCCAATGATCGCAAAGACGGTTTGCCGTGGGTAGGTATCGGCGAAAATTCGATAGTCCGCAATGCCATCATTGATAAAAACGTCCGCATCGGATCGAACGTGAGCATCCTGAACGAAGCCGGCCTGCAGGAACATGACGGCGATAATTACTTCATACGCGAAGGCATCACCGTCATTCCGAAAAATGCCATCATCACCGATGGAACGATAATCTGAGACTGGGAGATGGGGAGACTTGGGGGACTGGGAGATTAAGTCATCTTTCGCCCCGTCTCTCCGTCTCTCCGTCGCCCCGCCTCAAAATGCTTAGATACTATTGGACAATAATCGTTCTCGTCGTGCTCTTTCTGGTCATCGGCGCTCCCGTCGTGTTTGTCGGACACATCATGTTGTCGCTTTTCGGCGTTAAGGAGTTCATCTTTCCGTATGCCAAATTCGGATGCCGTATCTGGTTGTGGTCGGCAGGAGCGAGAGTTCACGTCAAAGGACGTGAAAACCTTGACCCGAAACAATCCTATCTATTCATCGCAAACCACCAGAGCAACCTTGATCCGCCACTGCTGTTTATACATCTGGGCCACAACACCGGCGGCATAGCCAAAAAAGAACTGGCGAAATATCCGATCCTGAAACAGGCTTTTCCGCTGGCGCACATCGTCCCGATTGATCGCAGCAATCGAGCCAGCGCAATTGAAAGCACGAAACTGGGCGCTGCTGAATTGAAGAAAGGCCACAACCTGATGGCTTTTCCAGAAGGCACGCGAACCATTGACGGCAAAGTGAAGGAGTTCAAGAAAGGCGTCTTTTTCATGGCTGTCGAAGCAGGTGTGCCGGTCGTTCCCGTGGTCGTCAACGACACTCGGCTGGTAATGCCGAAAGGCCGCAAGGTCGTCACTCCCGGAGATGTTTTTGTTGAAATCCTGCCGCCCGTCAGCACAGCAGGTTATACCGAAGAAAACATTGCAGAACTGGTGGAGCTTGTTCGCAATCAGATCGTGCCGCTTGTCAAAACTGACTAAAGAAGTCCGAAAAACTTCAGTTTGTCGCGCTCTTACTCAACGGCTTTTTAACGATTCGCGCGCCGCTCTCACCAGTTTGGCCGCTTCGTCCGCAGTTTCAGCCATCGCGGTCAGATGACCCATCTTGCGTCCGGGTTTCGGAACCATCTTGCCATAAAGGTGAAGTTTGACTTCGGGCATCGCGCAGGCCGCGACCCAATCAGGTTCGCCTTTTTGCCACAAATCTCCGAGCAGGTTCGCCATTGCCGCCGGTCGCAAAAATTCAGTCGAACCCAGCGGCAAACCGCATACGGCGCGAAGCTGCTGTTCAAACTGGCTGGTCACGCAAGCGTCAAAAGTAAGGTGGCCGGAATTGTGCGGTCGCGGAGCCAGTTCGTTAATCAGCAACTTGCCTTGTCGTGTCAAAAAGAATTCGACGCACATCACTCCAACCACGCCCAACTGTTCCAGCACACCACGAGTGATGGCGACGGCTTCGCTGGAAACTTCAGGCGGCACATTGGCCGGAGCTATCGAAATATCCAGAATGTGGTTGCTGTGCTGATTTTCAATCGCTCCCCAATGAGCAAAGCCGCCATCAACTCCGCGCGCCGCGACGACCGAAAGTTCGCAGTCGAAATCAACAAAAGCTTCCAGAACCAATTCCTGTTTTCCGGCAATGGCCAGCGCGGCTTCGGATTCAGGTTCAATGTCTGATGGCGCTTTGATTTTTACCTGGCCTTTGCCGTCGTAACCGAAACCGGCGGTTTTCAGAATTGCCGGATAACCGAATTCGGCCAAACCAAACTGCAAATCTTCGATTGAACTGATTTTTTTGTACGGGGTTACCGGAAAACCGTGGCTGCTGAGAAAAGTTTTTTCACGCAGCCGGTTTTGCGTCGTGTGCAGAATCTGGCCGTCGGGTCTGACCGGAGCCCGTTCGGCTGCGGCTGCGGCTGTGGCGGATGGAACGTTTTCAAATTCAAAAGTGACGACATCAACCGCCGAAGCGAATCCGCGAACGGCATTCAGGTCGTCGTAATGAGCCTTGATTTCGACATCGGCCACCTGCCCGGTAGGCGTGTCAGTTTCAGGCGAAAAAGTATGGACGCGATAACCCATCCGCCGTGCGGCAATCGTGAACATACGGCCAAGCTGCCCGCTACCAAGCACACCAATAACTGAGCCAGGGAGAATAGTCATAAAAAGTTCGCAGTTCGCAATTCGCAGTTCGCAGTGCCAGCAGAGCGGCGTTGGTGGCTCCGGCTTTGCCAATTGCCAATGTTCCGACCGGGATGCCGCCGGGCATCTGTGCAATCGAAAGCAGCGAATCCATTCCCTTCAGTGCGTGGCTTTCGACGGGAACTCCAAGCACCGGGATCAAGGTTTGAGCCGCAACCATTCCCGGCAGATGAGCCGCTCCGCCAGCGCCGGCAATAATGACTTCGATTCCGCGAGATTCGGCAGAGGCGGCAAATTCAGCCATCAACGCCGGAGTTCGATGCGCCGATACAATTCGGCATTCGTGTTCGACGCCGAAACTGGTTAAGACTTCGTCGGCGTGACGCATGGTTTCCCAATCGGACTTGCTGCCCATAATCACTGACACCAGCGGTTTGTTCGTTTCTGTATTCATGGTTTTAGGAGTTTTATTGCGAGATGGCCATCATCCATGAAGCTCCCGTGCAGATCAAGACGTCATATTGCAAAGGCTCTTAAATAACGTTGAAGTCAGCATCAATTGCTGTCATCAAAAGAATGACAACTTACATCAGTTGAAAAGGAGAATGACCTGCCACTGTGCCATCTCACCCAAAACAAATGCGCAAAAATACACGATGAACCAAGTACTTGTCGCAAAACACACAGCTTTCAGCGGACTTCCACTAATCTTTTGAATCGGCATAGTGTTTGCCCTGTTGATGGTTGAAACGGTTTTACATTGCAGGCAAAACGACCGAAGGCTTGGCCAAAACAGTCGAGATTTTTGGCTGCGGTTGGACATTGCCGCAGACCGTAATCATTCATAGTTTAGGAAAAAATAGAAGGAGGAAGCCGGTATGAAAGACAAGATGAAAATTCTGATCGCCTACGACGGGTCGAAATGTGCAGATGCGGCTTTGACTGATCTAAAACGCGCCGGGCTTCCACGTAACGTCGAAGCTCATGTGTTATCTGTTTACGGAGACTGGATGCCTCTGCCATCCAGTTATGGGATGGTCGAAACCAGTTTCACGAAGTATGTGCAGGATTGGGAAAATGGCGCTTTGGCAATGGCTCAGCGTGCTTGTTTGGAACTGAAATCCTCATTCCCTGATTGGGAAATTAACGCAGAGGCCGGATCAGGATCGCCAGCCGGACTGATACTACAAAAGGCCGATGCGCTGAAATCGGACCTGATTGTGGTTGGCTCTCACGGACGTTCGGCTATTGGGCGGCTGCTTCTTGGCAGTGTTTCGCAAAAAGTACTGCATGCGGCACACGGCAACGTGCGCATAGCGCGTGAGAGTACGCCAGAACCTGATGCGCCTATTCGTCTAATTATCGGAGTGGATGGTTCAGCAGGGGCTGACGCTGCAGTTAAAGCCGTGGCCGCGCGACATTGGCCTCCAGGAAGCGAGGCACGAATCGTCAATGCCTTCCCAATTCTTCCTGCTGTTGGCACTGAATATGTAGCTGTCGCCATTGCGAAGTGGTTTGCCGACGAAAAGGCCAGGGCAAATGAAGCGGTCGAAAAAGCGGTCAGCAAACTGAAAGGAATTGGACTGACAGTTTCCAAAGCGATGAAAGAAGAAGATGCCCGCCATTCATTAGTCGGCGAAGCGGAATCCTGGAAAGCGGATTGCGTCTTTGTCGGCGCCAAGGGATTGGGCACTATTGAACGATTTCTGCTTGGCAGTGTTTCGTCTTTCGTCGCCACACACGCGCCGTGTTCGGTTGAGGTGGTCAGGGAACAGGAGTAATTATGCAAACCAGGAAACGTTACACGAACCAGACTTTCACCAAACATGTTGATGATGAAAAAGGGCGCCACCGCACATTTCGCGGCTTGCCTGAGCCTGCCGTATGTGAAGTCTGCGGCGACGTTTATGCAGACCGGCGCTGGTCAAAACCCGATGACGAAAGGCAGCAAAAAAAACACAAACACTTTCGCGCACCTAACCTGATTGTCTGCCCTGCCTGCCAACGACAGCGCAGCGGTGTTCCAAGCGGCTTCCTTTATTTGCAAGGCAGTTTTCTGGCGTTACATCAGGACGACATTAAACGACTTCTGAAAAACGAAGCCGAGCGTGTGGCTGAAGATAACCCTCTGGCGCGGATTATGGATTATCAAACCGACACTGATGGACGGCTTACGATCACAACGACCACAGAACATCTGGCACGTAGGCTTGGTCACGCACTGAACAAGGCTTTTCGCGGCAACATACGCTACGGCCATTCGCAAAGAAACAAACTCGCGCGCGTCTGGTGGGAACGAAACCAATAAATCCAAATAAACCAGCGAATTGAATCTGACCAAATGTAAGGCAGAAAAACAAAAGCTCCTCCCTGAGCATTTGTTTTTCTGCCTTCAATCCTTGCCTTCCGTTAATAGGCCAACATCTCAATCCAACAAAACCGCTATCTCAAAGCCTATTGTCAGAGCCTTGAGTCCGATTCCTTGCGGCAGTTTTCGTAAACAAACACTTCCAGGCCTACGGTTGCCAGTTCACTAAACTCCTTGGCGGCAAACATCGGAATACGTATGCAGCCGTGGCTGGCGGGCTGGACAGGCACAGATGGGCTGCCATGAATTGCAATGCCGCCATGGATATAATTTGGGTAATAAAGCAAGCCGAGCGCACTTTTACGCCAACCCATGATTTTGTATTTAACAGTGAATCGCCCCAGCGTCGTGACTGCTCGACGGGTGACGCCCCCTTCAGTGAAGTATTCACCGGAACCTGTGGAAACGGGCAAGATGCGCAGTGGGATATTGCCCACCTCCACAACGAAAAGCACCTGGCGACAAAGGTCAATTTCGATATGTGGATAGCCTGACTCCAGCGGCGTTGGACTCTGGGCGACGCGCATTGCCTGCAACTCCTCTGAGGTCAGCAAGCCAGTGCGAGCGCGCCCGCCGACCTTTTGAAACGCGACGAGTGCATGACGAAGCGAAGCGTCCAATCCCTTTGCATGTGGATCAAGCCAATAACCAAGCTCTGCCAAACGCAACCGGGCTTCGTTAATCTCTTCATCACTAACTGTACGGACTGGCGCCGGTTTGGCTTTTTGCGCCTGCGATGTTTGTCTTGCCTGGGCAAGTGAGTTTGGAAGATTAAGAGCAATTGCCACGACCAATGAGGTGACCACGCGCAAGCAAGTAAAG
>JBGAPB010000318.1:0-7282 GCA_044221525.1 Blastocatellia bacterium
GTCAGGAAAATAGACAGGATTTACAGGATTTCACAGGATGATGGGCATAGGTAATCGAATCCTGCTTAATCCCGTAAATCCTGTCAAAGTTTCAGGTAAAGGCCTTGCGTAACACGTCCAAACTCTTCGGCACGGCAATGTCGGCGTTTTCTTTGCCTTCCATTTCCAGTGACACATAACCTTTGAAACCGGCATCGCGCAAAGTTTTGGCCATGCGCTTGTAATCCAGATCGCGAGTGTAATAAACGCCGCCGCCATAATAGGTTTTGGCTTGAACGACAGTAGCGTGTGGCGCGAGTTTGGCAAATTGCGGATAAGGATCGCCTACGAAATTACCCGTGTCGGCATTGATGCCCAGCCAGGGCGAATTGACTGACTTGTAAATCCGCAACAAATCATCCACCTGCGTGGTCAAGCCCCAGTGATTTTCCAACGCCAAAAGAACGCCTGCCTGCTCAGTATGCGGCAAACATTCATTGATCGAATCAATGCACCATTTGAAAGCGTCATCGTTGGTGTACCCAGGCAACGGGTCTTCTTTGCCACCCGCGTCCAGCATCTTTTGAAAGTCTGGAATTGTTCCCCAGCGACCGGAGTTCAATCGAATTGCTGGGCATCCCAACCTGACAGCCAGATCAATGCAGCGTTTGGTGTGGTCAATGTGTTCCTGGCGTTTGGCTTTGTCGGGCGAAACGAAGTTCTGGTGAATCGAAAGGAAGAACAAATCCAGGCCCAACGAAAACGCCATGCGCTTCAAGTTATTTACATACTGCGGAGTTTCGTTTTCCATCTGACGATGGAGAATTTCGACTCCGTCAAAGCCGATTTTGGCGGCGTTTTCGATGACTTTTTCAATCGGATATTTGACCTTGTCGAAATGCCAGTACGAGTAAGTCGAAACCCCAATGCGAATCTTTTGAGTTGAAGCTTGAGCGGCAGCCTCAGTCGGAAGCGTTGGCAACGCGCCAATCAATCCAGCCGCAGCTCCAGTTTTCAGCAGTGAACGTCGTGAAATCATAAGGCCTCCATTTTTTCTCCCACGAAGCCACACGAAGAAGGCACGAAAACCTTTTGACAGGATTTACAAGATTTACAGGATAGAAAATTGTCCCGCTTGTATTAGATTGAAATCCTGTTCATCTTGTAAATCCTGTCTAGTTTTCCATTCGTGTTTTCTTCGTGTGGCTTCGTGGGAAAAGTTTTTATTTCAACAAACCGTGTTTGGTCAGAAATGCGCGGATTGTCGCGTAACTTTTCAAATACTGCTCTTGGGTAAAGCCGCCGTGTTTGCCGCCGGGAATCGTCAGCAATTCGTTGGCGACTCCGGCTTTGTCCAGCGCGGCTTTTAACCTGGTTGCATGTGTGTAAGGAACGGTCGGATCGGCGTCGCCGTGAATGGTCAGGATCGGCGGCAATCCAGCGCGAACATATTGCAACGGAGAAACCCGTTTGGCCACTGCTTCACGATCCGGCAGGCTGCTCAGCCACTGGACGGCGTAAGTTTTCTGATTCGCGCCTTCCAGCAAATCGTTCACGTCCGTAATTCCATACCAGTTGACGATGGCGGCGACTTTCAGTTGTTCAGGGCCAAAACATTCACGATCCAGCCCGGCGGAATCCGGCAGCATTCCAGTGGTCAACGCCAGATGGCCTCCGGCGGAATGGCCTGTGACGATGATCTTGTCAGTGTCGAAGCGATATTCCTTGGCGTTGCGAATCACCCAGCGCAGCGCGCATCGGCAATCTTCGACCGCAGCCGGAGCCAGCGAGACTTTGGCGAGGCGATATTCAACATTCACCACGGCGAAGTTCATGTCCAGGTAAGGAAGTATGTTCAGCACCGAAGCTTCTTTTGTTCCACCAGTCCATCCTCCGCCGTGAATGAAAACAACGACGGGAGTGTTGCCCGTGGCGGTTGATGCCACTGCGTTTAATGGTTGATAAACGTCCAGCTTGGCTTCGTAACCATTGGCGGTCAGATACGTGACGTTTGGAACGACTCTGTAACGCAGCGTAGCCGCCCAGGCGGCAGTCGGCGAAAGCTCCTGTGCTTGCGCGGCAAAGGCGAGCGCCGCCAGCAAAGAAAAAATCAAAACAGTTCTTTTGAGCATGGGTTGACCTCCGAAAAGAAAAAGCCGGTGATCTCTTGCGATACCACCGGCCAGTTTGATTGAAGTTGAAAGAACTACTTCTTTTTCTTGGCTTCCCAGGTTCCTGAAAAACCGCTGAATTCCCATTTGCCGCCCATGTTGTCGCCGGTGCGTTTGCCCAGCAGCGGGATTGGGCCGTTGCCTTGATAAGTGGCGGTGAAGTTGGTGACATCGCCTTCTTTGACTTCGATGCCGGTGACGGCCAGATCGCCGCCGTTTTCAACCGAAGTGACCAGTTTGCCGCCTTCGTCTTTGATGATCAGTGTCATGACGAATTCGCCTTGACCGTCGGCGACGATCTTGAAGTCATAAGAACCAACGATGCCGGCTGGGGTTGCTTTCGCTCCGCCTGCCGCTTTTGGAGCCGGGCCAGCCATTGCCGGTGCAGCCATCACTCCGGCTTTTTCGCCTTTCCAGGTTCCTTTGACGTCACCGGCTGACCAGTCGCCAGCAACTTTGCCGCCGTCGAATTTACCGTTGATGTTGACGGCCTGACCGCCAGCGTCGGTGACGATGGCGATTTTGTCGCCTTCAATCATCACTTTTGTGACCGTTTGCGGAATCGGCGAATCCTTGATTTCAGCAGCCCATTTGTCGCCATCTTTTTTCAGCACCAGCACGAAGTTGATCGTGCCCATTTCAGAGCTGGTGGCGGCGACGTTGTAAGTGCCTTCAGCGCTCTGGGCAAAGGCGGATACGGTCAAAAACATCGAGAAAACCAGCGACAACATCACGCCGGTCAAAGTCATAAAACGCTTGCTCATTATTGGAACCCTCCTTGGGATTTAGGTCGAATGTGGTTGTTGTTTGCGAAGCCGAAAGGGAAATGCCTCTCTCTACCGGCTGCGGAGTCTACTGTCCGAAGAGGCAGAAAACAAGCTCACAAATTGACAATCAGGTTGTCGAGTTTGCTGCGATGCAAGGTAAATAGAGCTTCACCGCAACTTTGAACAAAACGCCTGAGCCGGAATTTTTGTTCAAGCTTTTCGTTGCTTATAATGACGCGCTCTTCAGCAAGCGGATAAAGGAGATTCACTTTTGCATATTGAACGACGGCTGGTGATCGAAGAACTGGCCAACACCATTACTCACGGAATAGGTCTGATATTAAGCATCGTCGCGTTGTTCATTCTGGCCAGACTGGCGTCGCAAAAAAACAGTCTGGGGCATTTTTACGGCTGCGCGATTTACGGCTCGACTCAGGTAATTCTGTACGCGGCTTCGACCATTTATCACGCAGTGCGCACGCCACGTCTGAAACATCTGTTCCTGCAGATTGATCAAATGGCGATTTATTTGCTGATTGCAGGAACTTACACGCCGTTTATGTTGGTCAATTTACGCGGTTTTTGGGGAAACCTGTTGCTGGCTATTGTCTGGACACTGGCGGTTTTTGGAATTGCCTTTAAGCTGATTTTCGGCAACCAATATAACGCCGTAACTATGTGGCTCTATGTGGCGATTGGCTGGGCGGCGATCATTGCGATCAAACCGATTTTGGCAAAAGTACCGATGGGCGGACTGGCGTGGATCGGCGCCGGAGGTCTGGCCTACATGCTTGGGCTGATCTTTTTTAGCTGGGAACGGCTGCCGTTCAACCACGTCATCTGGCATTTGTTTGTGATGGCTGGCAGCGGATTTTTCTTTATGGCGGTGCTGAATTACGTGCTTCCCCTTTAAGCCATCAAATCTTTTACCACCAGGCCATGCACATCGGTCAGCCTGAAATCACGTCCGGCGTAACGGTAAGTCAGCCGTTCGTGATCGAAGCCCAGCAGGTGCAAGATCGTTGCGTGCAAGTCGTGAACGTGGACGACGTTTTCCACCGCGCGGAATCCGAATTCGTCGGTTGCTCCGTGAACATAACCTTTTCTGACTCCCGCGCCGGCCATCCAAACCGTGAATCCGTATGGATTGTGATCGCGCCCGTATTCTTCTTTCTTCGTGTGACCAGTCAACTCAACCGTAGGCGTTCGCCCAAACTCGCCGCCCCAAATAACCAACGTGTCTTCCAGCATGCCGCGCTGTTTCAAATCTTCCAGCAAGGCAGCAATCGGCTGATCGGTGATGCGCGCCAGATTTCGGTGATGAGTGGGCAAGTTGTCGTGACTGTCCCAGGGCTGCCCTTTGCCCTGCCAGCACTGTACGAAACGGACTCCGCGTTCCAACAGTCGTCGCGCCAGCAACAATTGCCGTCCGTAAGCCGAACTGCCGTAACTTCGTCGGATGTGCTCCGGTTCTTTGCTCAGATCGAAAGCTTCGGCGGCTTCAGTCTGCATTCGGAAAGCGAGTTCGTAAGATTGAATCTGGGCTTCGATCAGCGATTCTTCCTGACGTTTTTGCTGGTAGCGGTGGTTGAGCT
Source organism: Blastocatellia bacterium (assembly GCA_044221525.1). Taxonomy (GTDB): domain Bacteria; phylum Acidobacteriota; class Blastocatellia; order RBC074; family RBC074; genus RBC074. Next base: position 4,513 of record JBGAPB010000318.1, read on the forward strand.
TGGCCAGTAAATCCAATTGCTCGCGTTGTTGCTGACGACTCAAATTGTTATTGCGAATGTTGTGAACCAGGCGTTCGACATCGGTTTCATTCGGGTCAATGAACGCCCCCTGGTAAACGCCAGGCAGAAAAGCCGAAGTCCAACTTTGCGCTCCGGCGGTTGGATAGCCGAAGGGTGTCATGACCACGAAACCGGGCAGGTTTTGATTCTCAGTTCCCAACCCGTAAGTCACCCAGGAACCCAGGCTTGGACGCACTTGCCGCTGGTCGCCGCAGTTCATCAGGTAAAGCGAAGGCTCGTGATTTGGCAGTTCGGTTTTCATCGAACGAATCACGCACATTTCATCCACCCATTTGGCGACGTTTGGGAAAAGCTCGCTGACTTCTGTTCCGCTTTGGCCGTGTTTCTGAAACTTGAACGGCGAGGCGAAACCCGCGCCGGTTTTGCGTTCGGTTTTCAAATGAATAGGCAGCGGTTGACCGTCGTATTTCTCCAGCATCGGCTTAGGATCAAAAGTGTCAACGTGCGATGGGCCGCCGTTCATAAACAGGTGAATGACTCGTTTGGCTTTGGCAGGGAAGTGTGGAGCTTTGGGTGCCAGCGGGTTGATCGAATTGAGTTGTTGCGCCTGGGTTGTTTGCCCGGTCAATTGAGCGAGCGCCAGCGCGCCCATTCCCATTCCGCTGCGGTGCAGCATTTCGCGTCGAGTAATCAAAGTGTTTTCCATTGTTTGGTCTCCCACAAGTCTCAATCAATCATCGAAAATTCAACCGCAGCCATTAATGCCTGAACGTAACGCTCCCAGGCATTCATTGGCCGGGTCAGCGGCGAGTAAAAATCTCGAACCGAATCCCAATCTTCAGTGCCTCCGTCGCGGCGGATGGTCACGTGCCATTTGAAATCGTCGCCGCTGGTGTTCTTTTTGTTCAAGGCCAGGAAATCAATGGTGTCTCCGGCTTTGACTTCGACGGTGGCGGCGGTTTCGGCTTGCGACAAATAAGCCGACCAGTCGCCGACTTTCCCGCTACGACTTGAAACGATGACGGCTTCGACGCCGTCGCAAGTTACGCAGGGCTGTTCCAGGTCGTGAATCAGCTTGCCGGTGATCGTGACTTTGCCGTCGAAACCGGCTGTCCAACGTCGAATAGCAGAGTTGGTTTTTCCGGACGGCACGCCGCCTTCGCGGTTGATGAAAGCAGTTTGGCGGCGCGGATCAAGCTCGTTGGCGTTCAACCGCCAGGAACCGGCGGCAAAGAATTTATGTTCGATGAAACTCTTGAGCTTCTTTTCTTTTTCGTCGTATTCACCCTGACCGTATTTCCAGATTGCGGATTGCGGATCGCGGATCGCGGATTCCGCTGATGAAGAGTTTTGTTTGATGAAGGCCGTTCCCCAGGCGATTTCTTCCGAGCTGGCTTCGTGGCCATAAAGCAGACGGTAAAGTTTCGTAATTCGCTGGCGTGGAGTTTTCGCTTCGGCGATATCCGGTCTGGTCAACATCGCTCGCGCCTGTTCGACGACGAAGGGATTGTTCATCAAGTAAAGCGATTGCTGTGGAATCGTCGTCTGGTAACGTTGAGCCAGGTGAGCGTCTGGACTGGCAAAATCGAAAGTCAGAAGCTCCGCTGCCAGCTTGGCTCGATTGATGTAGCTGTAAACCGTTCGCCTTCGCGCAAATGGCCACGAAGTCATTTCATCCGGCAAACCTCCCATGGTCGAATCAAGCTGACCGCTGGCGGCAAGCATGGCGTCTCTCAGCGATTCAAAATCCAGCCGGTGACGGTTCATTCGCCACAACAACCGGTTTTCAGGATCGCGTTGCCGAGCCGTCGGATTGTCTGCACTTGATAGCTGGTAGGTTGCCGAATTCAGAATCAAAGCGTGCAGCTTTTTCAACGACCAGCCGTTTTTCATAAACCACGCGGCCAAATAATCCAGCAGTTCGCTATGTGTCGGAATCTCTCCGCGAGAACCGAAATCGCTGGGCGTGCGAACCAGGCCTTGACCAAAGTGCCATTGCCAGACGCGATTGACTATGACACGAGCCGTCAGCGGATTTTTGTGATCAGTGATTGCGCGCGCCAGTTCCAAACGTCCGCTGCCATCGGTAAACGGTTGGCGATCATCATTGGACAGAACCTGCAAAAAACGTCGCGGAACTTCAGCACCTTTGTTGTTTGGGTTACCGCGAACATAAATGACAGCCGGTTTAGGATTTGGCGAGTCTTCAGTTGCCATTGCTCGCGGAGCCGCTCCGTCGAAAGCGCGGGCGGTAATCGTTCGTTCGATTTTCTGTTTTTGATCGCGTTCGAACTGGCTGTCTTTGACCAGGCGAATGTCGTTGTAATCTTTGAATGGAACATTGGTTGGCGACTCCTCGCCGTGTAGCACCTGGCGCAAAACTTCCTGGTTGGGGTCTGTCAGCGGTTTGGCTTTGTCGAATTTTGCCAGCAGCTTTCCGTAAATTGCCGCAGCTTCTTCAATTGTGGCCGGGGTTTGAACGAATTCCCCGGCGACCAGCGGATTGATTTTCTGGCTGGCGCAATCGGCAATTGCCGATGAAGCTTTGGCGGCAAATTCTTTTTCGGGAATCGTTGCCAGCGCCCTCCAGATTGCAAACACAGCGTCGTGGTTGTCAGCGGTTTTCTGCAAAAAACTCTGCCAACGCTTCAACATCTCAAAGTTGTAATCCTTTTCGACCGTTAAAGCGCGCACGTCCACTTCTTTGGCCAGGTCGCGTGCTTGATAAACAGCGGTCAGATATTTGGTT
>JBGAPB010000319.1:0-7597 GCA_044221525.1 Blastocatellia bacterium
TAACGACCTTTTGAAGCCTTTTCAGTTGCTCGGCGCAAACCGTCAAACAAATCAGTTTTAGGAATTTCTTCAACACGAGGATTTTGTGGCAAGGCGTTTTGATTGAAACCTTGTTTGTAGAAATCGGCCAGAACTGCTTTGTCTGCAATCAACCAGGCTTCCATCGTTTGCGCCATCAAATGGCAATGCGAATCATCAAGCCCAAGCGAATCCCATTTCAGATGCGCCCAAGCGCCAACGCTTTCTGCGACCGGCTTTTCGGAGTCAACAAGCAGGATGTTGATAGCTTGTTTGTTGCTGCGGAGTCCGGTTTGAAAGTCCTTGTAAGCTTCGACGCCCGAGCCGCACATTATCGGAGGATGAAACTTGACACCTTTTTGCTGCGCCAATTCATAGAGCGGAGCAAGAAAGGCTCGAAAGCCTGTGCGTAAGCGATTGGCGGCTGGACCTTTTTCCGCGCCTTCGATGTAAATCCAGACTTCCTTTTTCACCACCGAGTTCCTCCAATAACGCCTTTTTCCCAAAGCTCACCGAGTTCATATCTTTCTAGCCAACCCTCCAACGATTCACGATCCAGCCTTCGCAGAGTAGTGCCTGAACTTTCTCGCTCGCAAACGATTACGGATTCGGGAATGTTTGAAAGTGCAGAGATCAAAGAAGACGAATGAGTTGTCACTATGAGTTGAGTTCGTTGCGAAGCTTCAATCAACAATTGAGCAACGCCGTGAATTACATCAGGGTGTAAGCCTGTTTCCGGTTCTTCCAAACAGATCAATTGTGGTGGGTTTGGGTGTAGCAATAAGGTGAGTAAGCATAAGTAGCGAAGTGTTCCTTGAGAAAGTCGTATTGCTGGAATGGGGTGTGGAAGCCCTTTTTCGTATAGGAAAATCTGTATAGTCCCACCTTCAACCCTCGTTTGAATCTCATCAACCGGTTCATATACTTGCTTGAGGCGTTCAACAATCTCCAGTTTTGTTTTCTGAGGATAGTTGTTGAGAATCAATCCCAAATTACTTGCATCTTCCCATAATGTATCCGTTGGCAAGTCAACTTTTTGTGGAGTTCTCACAGCCATAATACCGTTCAAAATTCCATCCTGTAAAACACTGAATGTTGAAAAACACAGATCCAGATGGGACAAGAAGGGAACGATGGGAAAATCTTTGACCAAAGACAAAATCGAACGATTGAATCAATATTATATTCTTGGTGTGAGTATTCTTCCGAATACGGATTCTATATTCTCGTTAACTATTGGGCTTTTGCATGTTAGCGTCATTACAAAAGCCACTGGATATTGACAGCCTTCCGAGAATGACTAGGTTTTCAAAAGGCGAAGCTTCTTCAACGATTTTGAATGTTTGCCAAGCCTCAGTGAAAGCGATTCGATATGGAACTGTAGAGAGATTATTCGACCCCGAAAAAAGCACATCAATTTCAGCAACCGGATTTGGCTCTCCGCCTTTCCACAACCATTCACCGATTCCGCCGCCGTCTGAAATTGGTTTGCCAATATCGCGCGGCAAGTAACTCATCAGCCGTAAGACTTCGATGAAGTTCGATTTGCCAGACGCGTTTGGACCAATCAGAACATTTAACGGCTGAAGTTCTATTTCCTGCCCTTCGCTGCCGAAGGACAGGATGTTTTTCAGCTTGATCGAATGTATGGTTCTTTTGCCTTCCATAACTTGCTCTCTTTAATCGCCTGCCATTGCCAGATTGCGGTTTCGGAATTCGACGAATTGTTCGTGCGCGCATTCGGCTACTGAATTCGGAATGACTCCGCGCGCGGCGTCGGTCACGTCGCGCATGCGGTTCGTAGGCACGATGGCCTGGAGCCGGGCGTTGATTCTTCGCAGCCGCCCTTCGCCAATTTCTTTTCTTTCTTTTGCCAGATCGGCGGCATTTTCAACCACCGAGCCGTCGGCACGCAAAGCCGCTCGGTCAATCAAAACAAAGCGCCGAGCGCGCAGGTTGGATTGAATCAAATCGCCGGTTTGCAAGTAAAGAATCGCTCCGCCGCGTTTGGCTTCGGGAGTGATGTGGCCGATGGCGGCTCCGTAACTGACGCCGGAATAGCGTCCGTCGGTCAGAATCATCGCCAGCTTTTTCAGGTGACGGTTGGCGTTGATGTGCTGCATTGGAGTAAACATTTCGGGCATGCCGTAAGCTTCGGGGCCTTGTCCGCTGATGACCACAGCAAACTTGATGAAGCGTTCGTGCAGCAGATGATCGAAGAGTTCTTCACGGTTCAAGGCGTTCAATCGTGCGTCAGCTTTCTGGCCGGAGTTGTGTTCGTAAATTCGCAGCAGGTCGGCGTGCGAAATAGCTTCGTTGGTTTTGATCGAATCCAGATAACCGGCATCCAGCAGGCTGCGGTTGGCGTCGTCTTCGTTTTCAAAATACAAAACCATCGCCAGTTTCGTGTCGAACTCATCCAGCTGAGCGTCGGGCATGCCGCTGATTTTGACCACCGCGGAATCGAAGAAGTTGCCGGTCAGCACGTCTACTCCGCTGAAGGCTCGGCGCGGTTTGCTCAGGATGATCGGGTTGTCCTGGACGCCGTCGGCTGACAGGTTTGTCGTGTCGCTGAGCCGAGTTTTCCAGGTCGAACCAGTGACAGTTGCCGCGCTCAGTGCCATTGGCACGTCGTTGCGAGTCAGTTCGTACATCACGGTTTCCATTCCCCGAATTTGTCCTGAACAGCATTGCTGAGCCAGTTCAAAGATTGTGCGGCCTTGCGTCAGGCTGTAATTGAAAAGGTCTGGAATCGCCGCTGCCCGGCGAATGCGGTCGTAATCCCAAATCGAAAAATCCACTCCGGCGTGAATGAAGGCCGAAACAATGTGCATCATCAAATTTGTCGAACCGCCAGTAGTTGAATGTATGCGAACGCAGTTTTCGATGTTGGCTTTGACGACTGCCGAAACCGAGTAATCGGGTTCGTTGCAGATGGCGAACAGAGCGTCCACGGCCAGATTGACTTGTTCCTGATTGGGCGGTTCGGCCAGCAGTTCCAGCGCGGGATGAACCAGACCGAGCGCGGCGACTACGTGGCGCGAAGAATTGCCGGTTCCGTTAAAAGCGCAGATGCCGCCTTTGCCGTCGCAGGTGGAAACCGCCAGCCGTTTTTCAAAGGCTTTGTGTTCGTCGTGAGTGATGATTCCGGCGGCTACGGCGCGAGTAAAAACTCCCTGAAACTGAGTGTTGGTCGTGCATTGCAGCACGTAAGCCAAGCCGTCTCGGACGTCGTCGGCTATTTCCTGATGGTTTTGGGCTTCGGCTTTTCGGGCGACGGCTTCGATATCGGCGCGCAAATCGTCAGGAAACGTGCCGCCTTTCAGCACATGAGCGGGAGCGAAAGTGGCGAAAACCGGAGCGTCGCCTCGCGCCAGGCGGGTGACATCCAGCGCGGCCAGAGCGGCTACGGCGGCCATTGGCTGTTTATCGCAACCCTGAATGACAAAGGCTCCGTGGTAGCTCTGGGCTTCCATCTGGTTGACGATCATCGTCGTCATCGCGTTGCGCGATTCCAGCGAATAACACATTCCGGTGTTCGATTGTGCCGTGCCGTCGCACAAAACAGGAGTTGAAAATGCGAATGGAACTCCGCCGTTTTGCCAGATACGAATCGCCGCTCGAGCCGTCGTTTCGGGATCCATAATGTGCGCCGGATGATCCGGCGAACCGCCTATGACGGCGATGCGAGGGGCGTTGTGTTCCAGTCGGTCGTAAATGGCTTCCAGCGAATAATCCAGGTCGCGCACGCCCAGCAAGGATCGGCTGCGGTCAAGAATCGCCGCGACGGTGATCGGTTCGTTGGCTTTTCCCTGAACTTCGCGGCTGTACGGGTTATCGCCGCGCGTGATGCGAACAAAGTTGCTCAAAACAGGTCTCCTGATTGTGATTGGTGATTTGGTTGCAAGCCAGAGAGATAAGCTAAGGGATAGGGCGATTGGAGTCAAAACTGCCAGTTCAAAAATTTATTGAAACTGCTTTTTTGAAGGCTTCGTCTTTCTGGACGTGAAGGCAATCAAGCCTCCAGCTTTTTGTCGCACTCACAAATCGAATGACAGAAGTAAAAACTAAAAAAATAATCCGCAACCCTCGAACTATTTAAGAGAAGGAATTGAGGAGCCAAGAGAAAATATGACCAACCGAACAAAGCAGAATTTATTGACGATGGCGGTCGCATTGCTTGTGACGATGCTGTTGACATCTATTAGTTTCGCGCAGAATTCAACTGTGCGAGGGCAAGTGGCTGACGAACTGAAGGCCGTTATCCCAAATGCCGACATCACACTGACCGGCAAAGACGGGAAACAGCGAAAAGCGAAAAGTGGCGGAGCAGGCGAATTTTCAATTCCCAACGTTCCTCCCGGCGAATACACATTAACCGCCACATACCCAAGTTTTCAGCCGGTCATCATTAACAATCTGAAAGTACCCACGGAGCAACCTTCACTGACGGTTACAATGTTGGTTGGAGCGCTTACCGAAATCACCACTGATGTGTCGGCCAACACCATTGGTGTTTCGACCAATCCCGATGAAAACATGAACGCAACGGTGCTGACCGAAGAGTTCATACTTTCTCTGCCGGATAACGAAGACGATCTGCGCGAATACCTGAACAATCTGGTTGGCCCTTCAGGCGCAGGCGGCAACGGCAATGGCGCTGACATTATTGTGGACGGTTTCAGTGGCGGACGTCTGCCATCCAAAGAATCCATTCTGCAAATCCGTGTCAACCAAAGCCCCTATTCGGCTGAATTTTCCAACCCTGGTTTTAACCGCATTGAAATTATTACCAAACCCGGCAATGACCGTTGGCGCGGCAGTGGCGGATGGGGTTATCGCAATTCGGCTCTGGACGCGCGTAATGCTTTTGCGTTGGTCAAACCGGATCAGATGACCAACCGCTTCAACTTCAATTTCGGCGGCCCGATCATCAAAAAGAAAATGTCCGCGACTTTGTTTGCCGACCGGAATATGACAGATGGCAGCAACAATACTTACGCAAAGACTCTGGACGGCGATTTTTTTGCCAATGTGCCGATAGAATCACGTACGACTTCTATTGGCGTCAGAGCGGATTACCTGCTCAACGACAGAAACACCCTGAACACAAATTACAGCTATCGTCAGACTGACTCTATGAATCAGGAATTTGCCGTGCGCGGTGGAGGCGGTTTTGGCGGCGGCGGTTTTGGTGGCGGGGGCGGTGGATTCGGCGGCGGCGGCGGTGCATTTGGCGGCGGAGGCGGCGGAACAACCAGCAATTTGTTGCCGGAGCGCGGATCGGATCGAACTTCCAACGGTCATAACATCAGGCTTTCGGAAACCTGGATCATCAGTTCGAAGATGATTCACGAGGCACGTTTTCAATTTTCTCGTGACACGTCAGACCAAAAAGCTTTGTTTCCCGGTGTGTCCATTACTGTTCTGGATGCTTTCAGCGGTGGCGGCTCAACCTGCTGCCCGAATTCGACCAAGACAACACAAATTGAGTATCAGGATTACCTGACTTACACCAGCAAAGGCGCGAAGCACACAATCAAAGGTGGCGTGCAGTTCGACCGAGAAAGCTTCGATGATTTAAGCGGCAGCAATTTCAATGGTTCGTTTACTTTTTCGTCGCTTGATCAATATCGTCTGGCGTTGGTAGACCCTACTCTTCCGGCTGCTCGTGCGGTTCAGTTCACCATCAATCAAGGCGACCCGGCGCTGGGTTACAGCATGTTCCGCGGTTCTTGGTTTGTTGGCGACGACTGGCGTATCAAACCCAGATTGACGGTTTCCTTCGGTCTGCGCGACGAATTCCAGACTCATTTGCAGGACAAGGTCAATCTGGCTCCGCGTTTCGGTATTGCGTGGTCACCGTTCAAAAGCGGCAAGACGACAATTCGCGGCGGCGGTGGATTCTTTTTCGAGCGATTGAGAAACAACAGCTTTGAAAACTCGATTCGTTATGGCGGCGGAGCAGCTTTGCAGCAGAGTTTTCTGGTTCGTAATGCAATCTTTGCCAAAACTGCCGCAGAGGCGCTTCAACTCAACGCAGCCCAGTTGACTTCGTCGCAGAGCACTACGCTGCGTCCGCTGGACCCGAATCTTTTGTCACCCTATGACATCAATTCCAGCATTTCGGTTGAACAGCAGTTACCCAAAGGCTTAATTGCTTCAGTAACTTACCAGTACACGCGCGGCATTCACCAATTCCGCACGCGGAACATCAACGCTCCATATCCCGACCCGGCGAATCCGGGACAGTTCATTCGACCAATTCCGACAGCGGGTCAGATTTATCAGTATGAATCTTCAGCGCTGAACACCAGCAATCAGGTTCGTTTCAACGTCAACCGTCGAATGGGACGCGCGTTGATGTTTGGTGGTTATTCGCTCTCTTGGATTCGGTCAAACGGTGAAGGCTCGCCTTCGGACAATTACAACCTGGCTTCCGAATGGGGGCGTTCGGCTGCTGATCGCCGGCACAGCCTGTTTAGCGGAAATAACTTCACTCTGCCCAAAGGCTTCCGGATGGGAATGATGGTCATGGCGTCATCCGGTTCGCCGTTCAACATTCTCACTGGTTTGGACGACAACCGTGATGGTTCGATCACAGACCGTCCGCTTGGTTTGGATGGCAAACCCATTCAACGTAACTCTGATCTGTCGCCCAGCTTGTACGGAACGGCTCAGTTCAACCGATTGATCTGTCCTCCGGGAAAGACCTGCGCCACAGTCGCCGACCGAGTTATTTTGGGGGATTGGCTGAAACAGGCTTACCCGAATGGTGTTAAGGCTCAAGGTCCCGGAAATTTCCAGGTCTCAATGGATATCAGCAAGACCTTTGGTTTCGGCAAATCCAGCAACAATAATAACGCTCAAAACCAAGGTGGCCCTGGCGGTGGTGGCGGACGCGGCGGCGGTGGTTTTGGCGGCCCCGGTGGCGGCGGACGCGGCGGTGGCGGTTTTGGCGGCCCTGGTGGATTCGGCGGTTTCGGCGGCAATGAAGGTTCGCGTTACAGCCTGACCATTCAGCTTCGCGTCACCAACGTTTTCAATCGAGTCAACTTTGGCAACTACAGCGGCACGCTCGGCTCGGCTTTCTTCGGCATTCCCAGCAGCGCCAGCGCGGCTCGCGGGGTTGATATGAACCTGAGATTTAACTTTTAAGACTTCTGCTTCATTCGGCTAAAGTCCATTTGGCCACGAAGTTCGGTGGGATGAAAATCCGGCCTCGCTTCGTGGCCTTTTTTGTTTATTATCACAACTGGTGGTTGGTGGTCGGTTTCATATCATTCATTTCAAAGAGGAAAAAGCATATGGATTTTGGATTGAAAGGCCGAGTGGCAATGATCGCCGCGGCCAGCAAAGGATTGGGCAAAGCCTGTGCGCTGGCTTTGGCGCAAGAAGGTTGCAAGGTCTCTATTTGTTCACGCAACGCGGAAACTTTGGCAAAGGCTGCAGAAGAGATTGCTGCTCACGGCGAAGTTCTGACTGTGGTGGCTGATGTTTCTTCGCAAACTGGCATCGAAAACTGGTATCACGCGACTGTCGAAAGATTCGGTCAGGTGGACATTCTGGTCACCAACAC
>JBGAPB010000320.1:0-7241 GCA_044221525.1 Blastocatellia bacterium
GCTTGGAATTTCCAAGCCGCCCTTCGCTTTTTGACACGAGGTTGAGGCAAAGCCTTTACAGTCTGCCGACAGACAAATAATTGAGCGGGTTGACCGCACGGTCGTGCAAACGGACTTCGTAATGGCAATGCGGCGCGGTTGAACGGCCTGTGCTGCCAACGGCTCCGATCTGTTTGCCGCGGGCAATGTGCTGACCGACTTCAACGTCAATGCGTGACATGTGGCCGTAACGAGTCGTAATGCCGTAACCGTGATCTATCACGACGATGTTGCCGTAACCGCCAAAGACTCCGGCAAAGATGACTATGCCATCAGCCGTCGCTTCGATTGCGGTTCCATGATTGGTGGCAATGTCCAGACCGCCATGAGATTCACTCCCGCCTCCACCGAATGGATTACGCCGCCAACCGAAACCGTCCGTTATGTAACCGCGCACCGGCCAGCCGCTGGGCGTCGAAGAGAGCTTGACCTGATTCTTGTCAAAAACATCCTTGATCTGGCGCAACTCGCTTTCCAATGCTGCGGTGACTCGCTCCATGTCGCTCAGGCTGGTGTCAGTGTCCGGACCTCCCTGACCAATGTTTGCGGCGATATCAGCTTGTCGTCCAATTCCTGAAGCTTCAGCCAGTTTGCGTTGGGTCGTATCCAGCGCGGCCAAGCGGTTTTGCAGAACATCGTATTTACTTAAGGCTTCCTGATTCTTTTCACGAAGTTGACGATTTTCGTTCTGCATCAGGTTGAGCTTGGCGACAACAACGGCATGCTGCGCAAGCCGATAAGTGCCGTAAGCGACTGTCAGCAAACCCACAGCAGCAAAGCCAAGAATGGAGTAAAGCACTTTGTGCGGGACGTTGAATTTTCGGAGAGTTGATTTAGCAGTCGGAGCAAAAACAAAAGTATAAAAACGCTTATCTTCTTTCATCGAACAAATCCCTTTGCTCTAAACAACCGCAAATTACAGGTTGCGAGCGTGGAGATAGCCTCACTGCAATAGAGGGATAAAGCTTTCAGCGGGCTACAAAATTGTAAATCGAATTATTTTCTTGCCGTCGGGGTACACACACGGGACTTCAAAATCAGTGACAGCAAGCACCAGAACGATGGCGGAAGCTAACACAGGCTTGTTGTTTCTTTCAACTGAACTTTTTCCCGTGACTACGCTCATTATGTTAAATGCAGAAATAACAAGAGATAGTCTTTGCCTAGCGCTCAGAATTAATCATTTATATCCGAAATTTCGTATGCCGCGATGCAGATTTTTGGAAACCTCACGGCAACCGGACAAGGCTACAAAAGGTTACAAAATGATAAGTCGCAACTGGTGTCACGACAGAGCGACTGCCACTGTCAGCAAGCGAACTTTTCAGCGGGCAGAGCATTTGTTAGACTCCGGCCAACCCTGACCGATCTGTTCAACTCATTGCTGCCTGCTGCAAAAACTTGCACGGACAACTCGTAACAAGAGGTAACGTTGATGAAACTCCAATTGAATCGCAGTACAAAACTGATTGCCGGTTTGGCCGTTGCACTATCCGTTGCTTTAATTGCCAACGCCTGGTTGACGACCGATCGAACGTTCGCCCAAGCCGGACGCAAGAATTCTGAAAATCAGAAAAAGAATCCGAACGCGAGCGGCGACCCCGAAGAAGCGCGCAAAGAGCAGGAAAAGAAAGATCGTCAGAAAGTGGACAAGACCCAGCCGCCAGTCAGCCTTTCCATTGACACCAATGTAGTTAACGTCGAAGCCGTCGTGTACAACAAAAAAACCGGCGCGATTCTTCAGGGAATCAAAAAGGAAAGCTTTGAGATTTACGAAGATGGCGTTAAGCAGGAGATTGAAAATTTTTCCACGCCACAAGCGCCGGTGACAATGGTTATGGTGCTGGAATACAGCAAGCTGGTTGATTTACTTGGTTCGCCAACCGGTGGATATTTTGAGTATGGCCGTGTCGAAATTTTGCGTCCGGCTTATGAATTCGTAAACAGGTTCGTTCAACCCAAAGATTTCATTTCAATTGTCGCTTACGACATGCGGCCAACCCCGCTGGTTGATTTCACCGACGATAAAAGCAAATTGATGGGAGCAATCAATCTGCTGATTCGAAACAATCCGGCATTCAGCGAAAGCAATCTTTTCGACGCCATGAAGCTTGTTTTGAAAGGCGGCATCGGCGACAGCGTCGTGCTTGAAGAAGGAAAAGATAAGGAACCAAAACCGGAAAAGACCGAATACGCTGGCCTGGAAGAGGTTAATGGTCACACAGCCATCTTATTGGTAAGTTCCGGGCTGGACACTTTCAGCAAAATCAACTTCGATGAAGTTCGCAAGATTACAGAAAATGCAGGCGTGCCGATTTATGTCATTGGTATTGGCAATCTTTTCCTGAAGCTTTACGACAATAACCCTGCGCTTGACCCTTCGCGCGGCGGAATGCTTGGCCCGGGCGGCATCAGACTCGACAGGTTGAGCCTGCTTCAAGCGCAAAACACCCTTAAAACTTTTGCCGACTCAACCGGAGGCAAGTACTTCCCTGTGACTTTTGCCGGTGAAATTTCCAGCGTGCTGCAATCAATTTCCGCTCTGGTTCGCAATCAGTACAGCCTGGGTTACATCCCCTCCAATACTCGGCAGGAAGGCAAGCGCCGAAAGATTCAGGTCAAGGTCAACCTGGGCGATCAGATTGACCCCAAACTGGTCGTGATTCAGCATCGCCAAAGTTACATAGAAGAAAAAGCAGGCCAAAAGAAATAACCGGGACAGCAATTGCACGAACGACTTGCAGCAATCAACCAACGAATCGCGGCTGCGTGCCAACGCGCAGGCCGCGATTTTTTTGACGTGACACTGGTCGCCGTCAGCAAAACCGTCGAACCAAGGCTGATTCGACAGGCCATCGAAGCGGGCGTCCGCGTGCTGGGCGAAAACCGCGTGCAAGAAGCCGCCACCAAAATGCCTGAGCTTGCGGCCCTCGTCACCGAACACAAAGTTGAATGGCATTTGATCGGGCATCTGCAATCAAACAAAGCGCGCCGTGCAGTCGAGCTTTTTTCGACAATTCAATCGGTAGATAGTTTCAAGCTGGCTGAACGTCTGGACAACATTGCCGGGGAGTTGGGTAGAAAACTGCCGGTTTTCGTCGAAGTAAACCTTGGCGGCGAGCATTCAAAGGCTGGAGCTACGCCGGACGAAGTTTTGCCTCTGTGCGAACAAGTCGCTAAACTCGCCAATCTGGAACTTAAAGGATTGATGGCCGTGCCGCCGTTTTTTGACGACGCTGAACAAGCCAGACCTTACTTTCGCCGATTACGAACTTTGCGCGATCAGGCTCAACTTAAAGAGCTTTCGATGGGCATGAGCAATGATTTTGAAGTTGCCATCGAAGAAGGCGCAACTCTTGTTCGCATAGGCACTGCATTGTTTGGCGCGCGCGACTGACTGGCTTTCCATTCATCGGGACAATCTATGCAAATTCTTCTGTTGGCTTCTGCCGGACTGTCACTCATACAATTGATTGGTACAATCAATTATTTTGTCCAATCGGCCATCAACTTGATTATTGGCGTCGTCGTCATTTTGCTGATTATCCGCTGGCTGATGGATGCCTTTGACGTTAGCCCGTTCGGTCGCATCACTTATTACCTGCGACAACCGACAGACAAGCTGGTGAGCTATGCTCACAGTTCACGCTTTTATTACCCGATGCGGCAGGCGCTGAAGATCAATCCGGCAATTCTGATCGCGCTGATTGGGATAGCCATTGTCTGGTTCGCGCTGATGATCATGACAGGCTATTTGACCATGGTCGTCAGCGATCTGGCCTTGAGTCTTGACGCCTTTGGTAATGGAGACGTCGTCAGCGGAGTTCGATTTCTGATTGGAACATTGCTGATAAGCGCCATCTTCTTTTTGATGAGCATGATGCTGTTGATCTTCATTAACTGGATCACGGGTTTGTTCGATCATCAGGCTTTTCGTGCTATGAGGCGACTAGACCCATTACTGCGGTTTTTTGAATTCGGCGGAAAGTTTGCCGGTTGGTCGTTTACGCTGCTTTGGTTTGCACTCTATATTGCGTCTCGCGCCGTTCAGGCTGTTTTCTTCTGAGGTTTTGAAATCGTTTTGATCAATCTGACCGCCAAAGACAACGGAGTTAGTTTCTCCATTAGGGTTCAGCCGCGAGCTTCGCGCAGCGAAATAGCCGGTGAACTGGAAGGCACGCTGAAAATTCGCCTGGCCGCTCCGCCGGTTGATGGCGAAGCAAACGAAGAACTCATTCGATTGCTGTCCAAACTTTTCAAAGTCACCCGCTCACAGATTGTCATTCGTTCAGGGCAAACTTCCAGAAACAAATTGATTGTGATTGATGGAATTTCGGTGGATGAAGCCGAGCAGGTCTTGCAGCCAATGCTCGGCGGCTGAGTCGTTCCTCAAACCTCGCCACTGCTCAATTAAAAATCAGGCATTCTTCCTGCGTGGCCGTTGTGCTTTGAAAGTTGATGACCTAGCGCGCGTTTTTCATAATCGTCCGCCAGTTCTGCCACCAGCCTGTTCACTTCGCGCAGCCGCTGACGAGTGTCTGTCATTTCCAGCAAATCCTGTTTGTCGCTGTTATCAATATCCAGATAAGCCGCCAGTATGAACGAAAGCGGCTGGGCATCATCCGGCAGATCTGGTTCCTCCTCGTCATCGGGCACATTTTCACCTTTCAACTTGCGGATAGCGGCAGAGAGCTTGATGAACAATTTTTGAGATCGCTCAACTTCTTCCGACAAATCATCAAAGAACATGTCGTCATCGAAAAATTCGACCTGAGCCTGCAAATAAGGTTCGCCTTCGATGTAACTGCCCAAGGTGAAACGCGACACCCCAACACACAAAATGTTGGAGCGCCCATCGGGCATTTCCTGCTGCACAGCGACTTCGACGGCGCAACCGATGCTGCCTGATGGCAACCTTTCCGATTCCATCATCACTTCATCGTTGCGGAAGACAATGCCGAAGGTTTTATCGCCAGCCGTCACGTCCTTGAGCATCTTGCGATAACGGTCTTCAAAAATGTGCAATGGGGTAATTGCGCCGGGAAACTGAACCAGCGAAAGAGGAAAAATTGGTATAACTCGAAATGAGTCCATATACTCAGCATTCTACGATCATTCGTTCTTGCTGGCCAGTTAGCCAAATAACAAGAACCTCGCCAGATGAACCTTGAACGTTGTCTGGCGAGGCTTTTGTTTTTACGGATTCAGCCAAAGGCTATTCGTTGACCTTGAGCACAGCCAAAAAAGCTTCCTGCGGAATTTCGACTTTGCCGACTCGCTTCATGCGCTTTTTGCCTTCTTTCTGTTTTTCCAGCAGTTTGCGTTTACGCGAAATGTCGCCGCCATAACACTTGGCCAGGACGTTTTTTCCTACGGCTTTGATGGTTTCGCGGGCAATGACGCGGGTGCCGATGGCGGCCTGGATGGCGACTTCAAACATCTGGCGCGGAATCAGCTTTCGCATCTTGTCCACCAGCATACGCCCACGCGCGTAGGCCACGTCTTTGTGAACAATCAGGGACAGTGCGTCCACTTGATCGCCAGCGACCATAATGTCCAACTTGACCAGATCGGAGTCTCGATACCCGGCCAGGTGATAATCCAGCGAAGCGTAACCGCGCGAGATGGATTTCAGCCGGTCAAAAAAGTCCAGCACGATTTCGTTCAACGGCAATTCGTAAGTCAATCTGACGCGCGTCGGAGCGACGTAATCGAAGGCTTTTTGAATGCCCCGCTTTTCGTCCAACAGCGCCAAAATGCCGCCCAGAAATTCTTCGTTGGTCAGAATCATGGCCGTGATGATCGGCTCTTCAAATTTGACTATGTCGCCCGACGAAGGCAGCTTCGATGGGTTATCAACTTCATGAACGTCGCCGCGCACATCCGTGATGCGGTAACGCACTCCCGGAGCCGTGGTAATCAGATCAACGTTAAATTCGCGCTCCAATCGCTCCTGCACAATTTCCATGTGCAACAATCCCAAAAAGCCGCAACGGAAACCGAAACCAAGCGCTGTTGAAACTTCCGGCTCGAAAAAGAAAGAGGAATCGTTGAGGCGAAGTTTTTCCAGCGCGTCGCGCAGCTCCACATATTGATTAGGCTCAATTGGATAAAGCCCGGCAAAAACCATGGGTTTGATTTCCTGAAAGCCAGGAAAAGGTTCAAGTGTCGGGCGAGTGGCTTCAGTGACGGTATCGCCTATGCTGACATCGGCAACAGTTTTGATGTTCGCGACAATGAAACCGACTTCGCCAACGCCAAGCTTTTCAATCGGGCGAGGTTTAGGGGTCAGCACTCCAAGCTCTTCTACTTCGTGTGTAGTCCCTTTGGCCATCAAGCGAATCTTCGTGCCTTTGCGCAACTCGCCGTCAATCACGCGCACCATGACGATGACTCCGCGATACGGGTCGAACCACGAATCAAAAATCAAGGCTTTGAGCGGAGCGTCTGCTGAACCTCTGGGCGGAGGAACGTCGCGCACAATGGCTTCCAGGATTTCATTGATGCCGATGCCGGATTTGGCCGAAGCCAGCACTGCGTTGTGCGTGCTGACTCCTATGACCTGTTCAATCTGCTCTTTGACTCTTTCAGGGTCTGCGCTGGGCAGGTCAATTTTATTGATAACTGGAATCAGTTCCAGATGATGGTCAACCGCCAGATAAGCGTTGGCCAGCGTCTGAGCTTCGACGCCCTGACTGGCGTCAACAATCAACAGAGCGCCTTCGCAGGCAGAAAGACTGCGCGAAACTTCGTAGCTGAAATCCACGTGTCCGGGCGTGTCAATCAGATTGAGGACGTAATCCTTGCCGTCCTGGGCCTTGTAACCCAGCCGAACGGCGTGGGCTTTGATGGTGATGCCGCGCTCGCGCTCCAGGTCCATGGCGTCCAGAACCTGCTCGGACATCTCGCGCTGTTCCAGCGCGCCGGTTGCTTCCAGCAGCCGGTCAGAAAGTGTGGTTTTGCCGTGATCAATATGAGCGATGATCGAAAAATTGCGAATGTTTACTGACATAAATGACTAGCGTTAACTCCAGAAATGAGGCTGGTAAGTTCGGAGAATACAGGCGGGAGCTATGAAAATCAAAAGCGGGCCGGAATACGTCGCTTATTGGAAATTTAAGAGTGTCGTGTTATTTTGCATTTGTCGTGAGCGAAACTCGGCCCCGAGCCGTGAAAGTCTTTAGGGCTTCTATACTCACGAC
>JBGAPB010000321.1:0-7130 GCA_044221525.1 Blastocatellia bacterium
ATTTTCAGCCTGGGCATCGTGCTGTACGAAATGGCGACCGGCGACACACCATTTACCGGTGATGCGGTTATCGAAGTAATGGCCGCAGTTGCGCATCACGAGCCAGTCGCGCTGACCAAGCTCGCACCTAAAGCTCCCGCAGGGCTGGAACAGATTGTCAACCGCGCTTTGCGAAAAGACCGTGAGCAGCGTTACCAAAACGCCGCCGACTTCCAGGCTAATTTGAAAGAACTGAAACAGGAGTTGGAAATTAAAGCCTGGCTGGCCAAGCATCCCGGACGGTTATAACTGAAATTCACATTCCGCCGCTTGTTTACGCGCGCGGCACTGTACCGATCTTGTGTGTCCTGATATGGAAAATCAAAGTACCACCATCTTGTCTGGCTATTTATGATTGAAAACCTTGATTCGCAAAAAAATGAGCCGTTGTCGCCGACGCCATACGTAACAGGGTTTCACCCGCTTGATCCGCGCACGATCAAGCTGTGGCGGCTGACTTACCTGATAGTTTTCGGCATCGTGATTTTGGCCATGCTGGTTGTTGCCGTCAGCATAGGAATGGCTGAACAGGCTGCGCAAATCTGGTTGGCTGTCGGTTGGGTGGTTTTGACTACGATTTGTTTGTGGTTCAGTTTTTGGTTTCCGCCGCGTTATTACCGCACGTGGGGATGGCGGATTGACGCGAAGGTTCTGGAGCTTCGTCACGGACGTTTGGTTGAGCACACGCGGTTGGTTCCGCTGGCCAGATTGCAGCATGTGGATTTGGAGCGAGGCCCGCTTGAGCGAATGTTCGGCCTGTCGTCGCTGGTTATTCACACGGCGGGGACTCATGCGGCGACGACCAGAATTCCAGGGCTTGAAGCCGGTGAAGCCGAACGATTGCGCGATCATCTGGTTGCAATTGGAGGCGATGATGCAGTTTGACGATTTCAATCCGCCTCCGGTTTTTGAGCATCTTGGCCAGGGGCAAAAGATTTTTGAAGGCCGTTTGCACCCTCTGACTTTGGTGATTGGGCTGACTAAATATGGGCGCGCTTTGGTTCCTGCGCTGGCTCTGGTTCTGTTCGGCAATCGCTGGGCAGGTGTGCCGCTGGTGATTTTTGCGGCGACCGGTTTGTCGGCGACTCTGATCAAATACTTTTCGTTTCGTTACCGCATCGAAAATGGCGAGTTGATTACGCAGGAAGGATTGATCGAAAAACGCCAACGCAACATTCCGCTGGAACGAGTTCAGGAAATCAGCATCGAACAGGGAATCTTGCATCGTCTGCTGAGCGTGGTTGACGCAAAGATAGAAACTGGCAGCGGAGGCGGAGCCGAAGCCACGTTGTCAGTTCTTTCGCGCGCCGACGCCGAAAAGCTGCGTCAGGCGGTCTTTTCGCACGCTGCGGCAATTCGCGCGAATAAGATTTCCGAAGCCGAAGTTTCGCCGGTTGCCGAGCCGATCTCCGTCACGCCCGAATCGGTTGTCATTCGCCGTCTCAGTATCAGGGATTTGGTTTTGGCCGGTCTGACTTCAAACCATTTGCTTTCGGCATTGGTGCTGGCCGGAGCAATTTGGAACTTCGCCGACGATCTGTTGCCCAAAACAATTTACGAAAACACCGGCAAACTGATTTTTCGCGAAGCTCAACATCTGGCTGCTCAGGGAACTGCCGCCGCCATTGCCATAACTTTTATTGGGCTGGTGGGAATCCTGCTGATCGGAATCACTCTTTCAATTACCGGCACGATAGTTTTGTTTTACGGCTTCAAGCTATCGCGCCGAGGCGACGATTTACAGCGCCGTTACGGTTTGCTGACTCAGCGCTCATCCAGTCTGCCCAGGCGGCGCATTCAGGTTCTGGAAATCGAAGAGAAAATGTTGCGTCGTTTGTTCGGATTGGCAACCTTACGCGCGGACACCTCCGGGCGTCAGCGGGACAGGAAAGACGACAACCACGGACGAGATGTGCTGTTGCCTATTTTGCCGACACGCGAAGTTGACGAAATCCTGCCGACGCTTTTTCCTGATTTCGACAACGACGATTCTGAGTGGCGCAGAGTTTCCAAGCTGTCGGTCTGGCGCGAAACCATCGAAGCTTCAGTAATTTTTTTGGTCGTCGCCATCGCCTTGTTCGTCTGGTCTGGCAGTTGGTGGGCTATCTTGCCGTTGATTGTGATTCCGTTGATTTATCTGCTTTATGGTTTCAGTTATCGCCAGCTTGGTTATGCGCTTGGCCAGGGGTACCTGCGAACGCGCCGGGGCTGGCTTGGGCGCTCGACCCACATTGTTCCGATCAACAAGATTCAGGCTGTCGAAGTTCATCGAACGCCGCTTGATCGAATGTGGGGAGTTGCGACATTGACCGTGGACACCGCCGGACAGGCTTTTACCGGCGGAGGCCCGCGGATCAGCAACTTGCCGCTCGGAGAAGCAAGAGAACTTGCAGGATTGCTGGCTCAGCGCGCTGCGATAACTGAATACAAATGGTAAACAGAACCACAAAAAGATTGGCCTTTTAATTTTTCGGCTGTAATACTTGCTTCTGTATTCACTTGAAGTTTCTGAAGCGCAATCACACAACGGTTTCATTTTGAAACCGCAGGATTTGAAATCGCCGGTTGAAGTGCCAACACCGGCAAGAAACGTGTTTACCTCCAAGGAGAAAATATGAGAATCGGTCGTCTCGAATTAGGCCCCGGAGCCATAATTTTGGTCGTGGCGTTAATGGCAGGTTTGGTTTACGTGGGGCTGAAACAGTTAGGCGTATTAGACAAGTTAAGCCCGAATTCAGATGAGCGGCGCGCCGTTGTGCCGGAAAAGCGTGAAAAGTTGGAAGAGATTTCGCTGGCTTCGCTGCCGGCATCTTCGGTCAAAGCTCCAGAGCGAACATCTGACAATCCTGACGTGACAATAGGTTTATGGACGTGGCAAACCGTCAGCGGAATCATTGATGCCGCCGGAGGCCCAGGCAAATCAGGCGATCATACCGATAGCTGTTTGTGTCAGGCGGGGATCACCAATACCAAATTGGTCGTTCAGAACGACACTTCGGAACAAATCAAGGCGCTGGCCGCCGGTCAGATGCAATTCGTAACGACCACAGGCGATCAAGCTGCTGTAGACATTGCAGGCGCGAACAAATTGTTGCGCGGCAACAAAGCCAAAGTCATCTGGTCTAGCGGTTATTCGTTTGGCGAAGACTGTCTGATCGGCCCCGAATCGTGGAAGAAAGACCCGCAAGCTTCGCGTGGAGCAATCGTCGTCACCGCCGTGCCTTATTGCGATTGGAATGTGACCGTTAACTGGGCGGCTGACAACCAGATTCCCGTCAACCCTGACGAACAGGTTTACGATCCCGACGCGATCAACTTCGTCAACGCGACCGATCACATCGAAGCGGCTCAGAAATATGTCCAGAACGGACGGGTGAGTTTGCGCAACCGCTCCAATGGCAAAAGCGAAGAACATCAGATTGACGCCGTCGCCACCTGGACTCCGGGCGATGTGATGGCCGTCAAAGATCGCACTACGGTCAGTTACAAAGGCAAAAGGATCGCACTACGGTCAGTTACAAAGGCAAAAGCGAGAAAGTTCAGAAGATTGTTTCGACCAAAGAATACAGCTACATGATGCCGCACATTTTGTTCGGCAATGCCGACTGGCTGAATCAGCACCGCGATTACGTCAAGACTTTGTTGCGTTGCATTGCCCGCTCGAACGAACGCATCAAGACCGACGACGCTTACCTGCGCGACCGCGTGGCGCCGCTCAATTCGCTGGTTTTCAACATGGAAGGCAAAGGGCCGGGTTTCTGGTACAGCTACTTCAACACTCGTGTCGAAGACGGCGTGCCGCTAGGCGGTTCGCGCGTCAACAACATCGCCGAAGTTCGTCACTTGTTCGGGCTGGATAAAAATCAGTCGGTGGAAAGCAGCATTTTCGGCGTTACTTACAGCGATCACGGCAAGCGGTTGCAGAAACTTTTGCCTGAACGGCTGCCGACGATTACACCGGTTCAGCAGGTGGTTGATCTCAGCTTCATTCGAGAAATCACCGACGAGCAAAGCTCCGCGCCTATTTATCAGGCGGATCTCAAAAATAACCAGAGCAGCGGCAATGTCGTTGTAAAAGCCAATTACCAAATCAGTTTCGACAGCGGCTCGGCAAAGGTTAAGGCTTCGGAGTTGCAAACACTTCAGGAGATTCGCAGTCTGCTGATTCGCGCCACCGACACCAAAGTCATTGTCGAAGGTCACACAGATAACGTCGGCGATCAGGGAACGAATCTGCGACTGTCGCAGGATAGAGCCAAATCTGTCTGGCAATGGTTGAAGGATTCCGATCCCAGCGGAATCAACATCAGCGACAAACGGTTGGAAGGTATTGAAGGTTATGGTTCGTATCGCCCTCTGCCGAACAATCAGAATCGCTCGGACGCCGAAAAGGCTGCCAATCGGCGCGTGGTCATCATCCTGAAGTGAGGCTATGGAAAACATCTCAACCAAACCCGCATTGAACAACTCGCCATCTTCATTCGGCGAAATCGCCCGCGTTTACGGCAGCGTCGGTTCTTTTGTCCGCGCCAATCTGACGCTGCTGTGGATCGGGCTGGCGTTGTTGCTCTGGTTTTTGAACCCGATCAAGGCGCTGCCAAATCCGATGGAGGTCTTGCAGGGCTTTCGCGGAATGTGGCGCGCTCCTGGCAGTCAGGGACTGGTTTACAACGTTTATGTGACGTTGAAACTGAACGTTGTCGGTTTGTTTTACTCGTCGGTGATTTCTCTGGTGATTTCATACCTCAGCGTAATTCCGCTGTTTCAGCCGTTTAACAAGATGGTGCAATGGCTGCGTTACATTCCGATTGTCGGATTCAACCTGGTTTTCCTGACTCTGTTCGCCATCGGCTGGCCGATGAAGGTTGCTATGTTGACGACAGGCATGACCTTCTTTCTGGTGACGAGCATGACCGGGGTCATTGCAGCGATTCCGCGAATGAAGTACGAGCTGGCAAAAGTGTTGGGTTACAACGACTGGCAGGTTTTTTACTCCGTGGTCGTGCGCCCGACCTTGCCGGCAATGATCGAAATGATCGCTCAGAATGCGGCCATCGGTTGGGTGATGATTACGGCGATTGAAACTTACAATCGCACAGAAGGCGGCATCGGCAGTCAAATTTATGCTTATTCTTCGACCAATCAACTGGCCGAAGTTTATGCTTACCTGTTGATTATCGGTGTTATCGCAGTGGCCGAAGATGGTTTTTTCAGGCTGCTCAAACGGGTGCTGTTTCCTTACAGCCTGATTGCGGAGCGGGCATAGCAACTTTCCTCAATTAACAAATCATGAGCGATTCAACAAACGCCGGGTCAACAAACCCAGAGGCAAACAACAAACGCCCCAAAATTCTGGAAACTCTGCTGACGTTGGACAAGGTCAGCAGAGAATTTCCGATGAACGACGGCACGACTTTTGTCGCGTTGAAAGATTTGTCGCTGACGATTCACAACATCGAAGACAAGCCCCAGATAGTCAGCTTGCTGGGGCCGTCCGGCGCGGGCAAAACTACGGCGTTGAGAATCATCGCCGGACTTGATCGCCCCTCTGCCGGACAGGTTTTGATTACCAACGGCGACGGGGAAACTATGCGGCCTGCGCGCATTGGCGATGTAGGGGTTGTTTTTCAACGTTACCCGCTTTTTGAAGATTTGAACGTGCTCAACAATCTGGTTGAACCGGCGGTTCGGCGCGGTATGCAGGCTAAGGACGCCAAAGAAAAAGCCCTGCGTTTTCTGGATGAGTTCGGGCTGGTCAAACAGGGATTGGCCTGGCCTGTGCAGCTTTCCGGTGGTCAGCGGCAGCGAGTGGCAATCATGCAGCAATTGATGCTGGAGCGACATTTCATCATTCTGGATGAGCCATTTTCCGGCCTGGACCCGGTCAGCATCACCAGCGTCATCAAACTGATTAGCCGAATTGCCAACGAACACACGCTGAACACTTTTATCATCATCACACACGATGTGACTTCGGCTCTGGCGATTTCCGATCACGTCTACCTGCTCGGACGCGAACGCGACGAAAAAGGCGAGCCGCTGCCTGGTTCTCGCGTTATGAAAGAGTATGATCTGATTGCCGAAGGCCTGGCTTACCAACCAGACATCGAGGATTTGCCGCGCTTTGACGAACTGCGAAAAGAGATTAAGCTGACCGAGTTTCCGAAACTCTAAAAATGGTAGTTCGTGATTTGTAGTTTGTGGTTGGCAAGAAAAGCTTTCTTGCCGCCAACTACCGGTCACCAACAACCAACTACCCTTTATGGCTGACACCGAAATCAACTACACAAAAGAAGTTCTTAAGAGCGAAATCAATTATGGGTTCATCGGAGTGATGGCTTTTCTGATGATGGTCGTCAACTTTTGGGGATTTTTGCCTTTATTGTTGGCAGGGGAAATTGCGGCGCTTTTTATTGCCCAGAACCCGCGCGTCCAGCGAATTATCAGAGCGCGCTTGAACAAGGACAAGAAAGTCGAAATCCTGAACGCCGAAGAAACCATCGTCAAATCGCTGCCCAACAATTATCAAAATGATTTTTTCTCGCTTCGACGACTGAGCGAAGAGATTGAAAAGCGCGCAGGAGAATTAAGCGGAGAAGTCGGCGGATCGGGCGCAAACGTTTTGTTGTCGGGAGTCACCGAAAAGCTTTCGGCATTTCGATTCGATTACGCCCGGATGTTGCAGGCTCATTACACGCTTTCGACGCGCAATTACCGAAACATCGAAATCGGTCTGGGCAAGGAAATCGCACAAGCCGAGCGATTGATCGAACGCGAAAAATCCCAACAAGTCCGTCACGCACTGGCTCAGAACCTGAATGTGCTGAAACAACGACTTTCCCGTGTTCGCAAATTGGACGAGCTTGTGCGTTTGCTTGAAGCTAGGCTGCAGGTGGTCCGCAATTCACTGGGACTGGTTCAGGACGAGGTTTACACCTTCACTGACATCGCCAGCATTTCAGGCTTGGTGGACAATCTGTTGTCCAACCTGAACGTGAGCGACGAATTCCGAACAGCTTACGAAGACGTTTTGAACGTTGAAGCCGAAACGATGGAATCCAACAACTGGCAAACTCAGTTGTTGGGCGAAG
>JBGAPB010000322.1:0-7091 GCA_044221525.1 Blastocatellia bacterium
TTATCCGCGCTGCTGACCGAAAGAATCGAAAAGATCACCTTCCCGGGCAAGGAACTGATTCCCCATTGGGGCCGCGACAAAGCTGGCCCGGATTTAATCGTCCATAATTACAACTTCCAAGCACCATAGGGCCTCCGTCTGGGCACCTGCCGACGGCTATGCTAGCCCCCACTCCATTTGTATAGCCGATAGGAGGAATGATTCCTCCTACCAAAACCGGAACACCGGGCAAGAATGGAGCTTTCTCGTATTTTTCGACACCGTAATAGTTGCGAAACATTTCACCTGTTTTCTGACTGACCACACCGGCGATTGGTCGCGTTTTTAGGCCTATGCCGGAATCAGAATCCGAATCTTTGTTTTTGCCATCGTTGACAAAATCGCCAAGCTGACTATTTGCAAGTTGCCCCCCTGTCCCGCCTGGCAACTGGGCCAATGCAAAGGCCAATTGATTACGCTCAGGAGAATTTAGCGGCAGCTTGCTCATTGCAGCTTCCAGGGCGGCGCGGAATTCTTTGATAATGTCATCGGTGGGATAAACCAATCCCCAATTCGATTCCGGGAATTTACACGGCATCAACGGATCGCAGAGCGCTGAAGGGCGCAAATAACGTACCTTACCAATTTTCAACCCGCCTGCTGCCCCTGGTTTCTCTTCACCTTCCACCAATTGTTTGAGATTGGTCAGGGGCTTTTTACCGCTGGCGGCGGCCAAGATTCCCCCATAAGCTTGAATAGCAGCGGCAATCTGCTGGCCTCGCCAGAGCATTTCTTCTTCTTTTTCGCGCTGGGATTCTCTCTTAATCATCGGCGCGGCTGCCGTAGTCAAAATCAGCGCAAACATCAGAATGCCAACAATCGCAATTAACGCATAGCCCTGCTCGGAGTGTTGTGTAGTCTTTTTTTGTCTTCTCGAATTCATCCCTAAAACCTCGCTGCCATTGGGGAATTTCAATTGCTTTCTGCCGTGTAGTTAATGACGTGAATGATCTTGATAGGTGGCGGGAAGTTAGTATCTTCCACCTCGATTCGCTGGGGTGAAATGCTGATTACCCGCCAGTGCGTGCCGAACTTCCCGCCTTTGACGACAGAGTGAACCTCGGTTTCGTCTGCTTGGGATTTCAGTACTGCGGTCGCCCCACTCTTGTTGGAAAGCAATCCCACGTATTTATAATTCGGCGGTGGCGGCTCAGCCACATTCAGCGACAGCGAGTTCGAATACAAAGCAGCCTCGCTTTTGCTGCGAACTTGAATACCCAAATTTCCGCCGGTTCTTATTGCCTCAGCCGGGACTTGTACTTCTATTTTGTTCTGACTGACGAATCGAGTCGAGTAAGGCCGTCCATCCAGAAACGCCTGAGCGTCAACCGGGATTTTATCGCCCATAATCGTCATCATAAATGCGCCCGTTCGCCCAATCACTCCTGGCGGATTTACCGAAGAAAGCATAATCGGCGGCGTTGGCTGTGGCGGTGGTGGCGGTTGTGGCCTTGGCGTCGGCGGCGGAGTAGGTGTCGGATACATAAAAATGTTCCGACCAGTTCCATCTCCTGAAGCTCTGTTTCCAAACCACGCGAATTCCAACGGCTGCGTAATGATCGGAAGCGGCTTCTCATTCGGATTCAGCACACGCGGCGACGGCGATGGCCTCGGTGTTGCCGCAACACCGGTATTTACTGCCTGAGGCGATGCCGGTTTGGGGTCATCGCCTGAAAAAAATTGCAGGTAAACAGTGATTAAAAGCACCACCACCAACACGCCCAACAGAATCTTTGTTCGCGGCTCGATTGGAAACTTACCTGACTCTTTGTTTGCTGCTTTCTCTTGGCTCATCTTGCTAATTCTGGAATCTCATATTTCAAATTCGAGATTGCCTAAAACTCCTCTCACTGCGTCCTGCTCATTACATTTTCACTGAGTCTTTTGCGTCGAAGCCTTTTGTGGAACTTGTCCGGGTTCGACATCTTCCTCAGTTTTCTTATTTGACGTTTGGACAACCGGTTTGTTCGTTTCTTTCTTGTACGGAGATTGGAAATAGGTGTCCATTTCGATCTTCAGCGAAACCGGGACTGCATCGGGCGCACTCAACTGCAACTTCTGACCGCCTGATTTCTGAGCTTCACGGCGAACCCGGTCAGATTCCCCCTGAAAAGTCAGCGAGTTGATGACCAAAAACTGCTTGCTGCGTTCCAGATCGGACAGAAATCGTCGCAGGTTTGGATATTCACCGATGACGTTCGTATCAATACCCAGAACAGGATAAATTTTCTGGGCGTCAGTGTTTCTGCTACCGGGTTTTTGCTGAACAGGCTGGCCATTTTCATCAACTAAAGGTTCGGCTTCAGCCACGCGGTAAGTCGAATCGCCAGTCAGAACACCGTACTTTTTGCCGAGCGAGTCAACTTCGTTGATGATTTCTGTCATCCCGCGCTCATCCTGTTTCAAATACTGATCGAAATTTTTCAGGCTGGCCAGGATCGTTTCGGCATTTGCGGCCTGTTTCTGACGTTTAGCTTCATCTGTGTTGGCCTTTTCAATCTGCCTGCGAATTTCCGCTTCGCGAGACTTCAAAACAGTCAGTTCGGAGCTAAGCGGTTGGACTTTTGAAACATAGTAGTAAATCGCCGCTCCCACAAAAACCAGAGCAGCAACCAAAGCAAGAACCTCTAACAAACTCAGCCGCAGTCGGCCAAAGAATTCTCGAAGCTTTGATGAAAGATCAGAAGTGTTCAATTTCATTACTTCTCGCCTCCCATTTTGGTGCTGGCGATCTGGTTACCGGTTCTCGCATTCGAACCGGTATTCGGCGGGAAATATTCGACCTGCAATTCAAATTCGATGTCATCCACACCATCAACTGTCTTTCTGCTGATT
This sequence comes from Blastocatellia bacterium, assembly GCA_044221525.1. GTDB lineage: Bacteria > Acidobacteriota > Blastocatellia > RBC074 > RBC074 > RBC074. The sequence goes on from JBGAPB010000322.1 coordinate 2,875, forward strand.
GGAATGACTTTGAACCGCCCATTGTCGTGAAAGCGGTTGATCATCGTTGTCACGTCCTGACCGGTTTTTCCGATCACAGTCAGGGTCAAAGTCGCTGCATTCAGGCTGCCATCGAATGCCTCTTCCCGCTCGTTCGGCATGATTTGATTGACTGCAACACGCAACACGCGAACTCCTGCCGGCAAACTGCGCTCAATATCGCTTAACAGTTGCGCCCACGAAAAAGCTCGGCGGGCGATCAAATCACCTGCCACAACCAGTTGCTTGTTTTGTTCGGGAGAGATATTGACGCTGGTCGTCACCGGTTTAATAGTTTTGACTTGGCTTTCCAGGCCTTTCACCAACATTGCCTGAGCAGAGATTTCGCCCTTCAACCTTTCAGCAGTTCCCGCTACACCCATCATCAGATAGGCAGGAATCAGGAAAAGCAGCAAAATAACCAGCCAGAACAGCCGTCTATTTCGAAAAGGATTGCTTGATAAATTAACTAGAGGTTTCATAACTCAACTCTGTATGAAGACTTTTTCTCACATTCGAATGAAAGTTCGCAATAAAACTGAGGAATATTTTTTTTAGGGGCGTTGAGCGAGGGCAGACTAAAACATCGCAAGATTGCTGTAAAGCCAGACTGATCCATTTGTGCCAACCGGTCGTGAGGGGCGTGTGCCAGCCTGAAGATAAAGCCCATATAAAAAAATCGAGGTGACCATTTAGCGTCTCCGCGAAATTGATCACCTCACACAAACTACACACACGTGTCCTAACACGCTGACCACTAAAAAAGGTTCCCGCAATTTCTGATTCTTCATAAAAAACTTCCTGTGCTAAACAATTTCAGCTCTGCTTGTCATTGAGCTACATCGTTCGGCATACTGCCTGTCGTTTCCAGTCGGACTCTGCGAAAAGGAAAATAAATGACTCCGTCCCCAACTCCGTCCCCAATAAAGATCACGCGCGGGATTTCCGGCGCGCGATGGCAATTGGCCAGTTGTGATGAATCGGCCTTGCAAACTCTGCGCGAAGAAACAGGCTACGAAGATGTTCTACTCCGATGCTTGCTAAATCGCGGATTGAATCATGCGACGGAGATCAAAAAATTCCTCTCGCCGGAATTTTCAACCGACTTGCATTCACCCTTGCTATTGCGCGACATGCCCCAAGCAGTAGCCAGGTTGCGCCAAGCCATCAAAGATCGCCAGAAAATCCTGATCGTCACCGATTTCGATGTGGACGGAACGACTTCCAGCGTAATTCTTTCACAAACATTAAAGCTGCTGGGCGGCGGCGACCTGATTGAGTGTTATATCCCCAATCGGTTCACAGAAGGTTATGGCCTGTCCAAACAAATTGTCGAAAAAGCAGCGCAAGAAGGCTTCGGCATGATTGTCACCGCCGATATTGGGATTAAGTCTCACGCCGAAGCCAAACTCGCGCGCGAATCCGGTATTGACCTGATTATCTGCGACCACCATCTGCCCGATGGCGAAGACGTTCCGGCGGACGCCTTTGCCGTGCTCTGCCCAAAAGGTTCGTCAGGCGTAGGTTATCCAAACAAGCATCTGGCCGCTTGCGGAGTTTCGCTGAAACTGGCTCAGGCTTTGTTAGAAGACCATCCCAAACGCGACGCCATTGTCGCCAGCCTGGCCAAGCTGACTGCCATCGGAACCGTAGCCGATATGGTTGACCTGGCCGAAAGCGAAAACCGAGCCATCGTCGCTCACGGATTGAAAGGGTTGAATCAGCCAAGCAACAATCCTGGCTTGCGGGCTTTGCTGAAACTATCGAACGTAGGCAATCCCATCACGCCGTTCGATGTCGGTTTCAAAATCGGCCCGCGAATCAACGCCGCCGGTCGAGTCGCTCACGCCAATTCAGTTCTCAAACTTTTTGCAGCCAGCAGTGAAGACGAAGCCAACAAACTGGCGTTTCAACTGGACGAAATGAACTCAAAACGTCAGCACATTCAATTCGTGCTGGTCGAAAAGTTAAAGCTGGCGCTGGAAAAGCAAAAGGACAATCTTGACCGCGTGCTGCTCTTTTCAGGCACCGAAGAAGAAGGCTTTCACCGTGGAGTGTTGGGCATCGCCTGCTCGAAACTGGTTGAAATGACCGGACGCCCAACGTTTATTTGCTCCATCGAAGACGGCTTGGCTCACGGCAGCGCGCGTTCAATCAACGGTTTTCACATCGTCGAAGCTCTGGATTCGGCCTCTGAAGTGCTGGTCAAATATGGCGGTCACCCGATGGCGGCGGGCTTCACCGTCGAAGCTGGAAAGATCGAAGAAATGCGCTGGCGATTGAATCATTACGCCACGGAATTCTTAAACGAAGAAGATTTAGGCCGTACTTTGACCGCCGACGCCAGTCTGGATTTGAGTGAAGCGACAATCGCAACAATAAAATCGCTGGCCAGATTGGAACCGCATGGCGTTGGTAATCAGCAGCCTTTGTTTCTGATGCGGCGATTGCCTTTGCGTTCGGCGCAAGTTCTGAAGGAAAAACACCTGAAGCTGCAAATTGGCCGAGAAAAAACTCTGGTTGAGGCTCTTTGGTGGAACGCCGCCGAGTATCAATCCAAACTGGTTGTAGGCAAGGAAATCAGCTTGATGTGCCGCCTGGAAATCAACAGTTGGAACAACCGCGAATCGTGTCAGCTAAAAGTAGTTGATGTGGCGGTTGAGTAAATCATCATCAAAAAACTCTGGAGGAGATTCTGTGATTCGACATATCGTCATTTTCAAATTCAAAGAAGAAGTCCCGCAATCCGACCGCGAAGCTTTTCTGGAAATGCTGAACGGGCTCCCTTCAAAAATTTCCGAGATCATTGATTTCGAAGCCGGTTTTGATGTCGTGCGCTCGCCGCGAGCTTTCGACCTGGCCTTGGTTTCCAGCTATGCCGATCTGGCTGCGCTTGACCGTTACGCCAAACACGAACACCACCTGCCGGTCATCGAACGCTCGAAAGAAATTTGCCAGCAAGTCGCTTCGGTTGATTTCGAGTTTTGATCTTCAGTTCGTAGTCGGCTTCAGAAACTCCAGGCCGACAGGTTCGCCATCAAATCTCACATTGAATCCGCTCGCCGGGCGGTAAGTCACAATGACTTGCCGCGCCGGAGCCATGGTTCCGCAAGTGATCTGGTTCGGAATTTCCATCGTGTGGCGAACCAGAGTCAGCTTTCCCCATTCCGCCCGAAACTTGAAGGTGCGAACACCGCTGATAACCGTCAGCGTGACTTCTTTTTCTGAGCAATCCATTCGCGTCAGCAACCCCTCCACCTGCTCGCCTTCAAAACGCTTGCCCGGTGGCCGGGTCGGATCATCTTCCGCTTTCGTCGGCGATTCGCGTTCGCGTTTTAGCCGCAGTTCGGTTTCGACTTTTGCCAAAGCCACTTCGGATTCGCGCAAGGCAATCGTTTGAAGCAAAAACCTAGCGCGTTCGCGTATTTCGGTATTGATACCCGTCGCAAGAATCACCTCAACAGTTTGACGAGACAGCGCAAAGTTGTCCTGCTTCAAATAAACCTGAGCCAGCGTGTAATGGAAATCTTCCCTGCCCGGTTCCAGCGCAATCGCCTTTTTCAGCATTACGACCGATTCATCCAGATTTTCGCGCTGCACCAGATTGATGAACGCCAGAGTTTTGTATGTATCCGGGAAGTCAGGCATCAATTCACGCGCCCGGTTCAGCGAAGCTCGCATGCCAACGACAGCTTCAGGCGCAAAGCCGGAAACGAAACCGGTCGAATCAACGTGCTGTTGCTGCCAGGCAAATGCGTGCGAGTAATAAGCCAGGTAATTCGCCGAACCGGTTTCAATCGCTAGCCGCAACAACTGCCTGGCTTCGGCAAAACGTTTTTGCTTCAGCCGCAACATTCCCAACGAACTCAATGCCTGCGGCTGTTTCGCGTCAATTGCCAGTGAGCGTTCCAGAGCGAATTCGCCGTCGTCGGTTCGCTCAATGTGCCAAAGCAAATCACCCAAATACGCCTTCATTTCGGCATCGCCAAGTTCAACGATCATCATCGTTTCGTCGGCTTCGATCTTGCGGTCAAAGCTGATCGTCTGGGAGTTGAAAACTCTGTGACGAACGTAATCACGCAGTTCCGATTCCAGACTGGCCGCATCCGTTTGGAAGAATTGCTTGAACCCTTCTTCGGCTGACAATCCGGTTGCCACAGCAGCCATAAACTGGCGAAAGCGAGATAACCTGTCAGCGC
>JBGAPB010000323.1:0-7023 GCA_044221525.1 Blastocatellia bacterium
ACGGCTAAAGTCAGCCGCCGCTAGCGCGGCGAAGAGGCTTGAGTTGTTATTTATTTCAGGTGGAGCAGAGTTTAGAGGAGGCAGACGCTTAGGAGTGATATCGTCCCATCCGCCGAAAAAAGAAGCGCGCAGCTTACCTTTCCTTGTTCGCGCCAAATGCGGAATGAAGAAAGGCTGGCTGCGCGGTTTTGTTACAGCCCGCAAAGGGGCAAGCGTATACGGCTTAGGCGGCTCGTTTCAATGTCGCATCGGTTGCCGGTTCTTCGGCTTCAATGCGCTGTGGGCTTAATGAAACCAGCGGACGGTCTTCTTTTTTCTCCTGCGCTTGAATGTCGGCAACGATGGCGAAAACGTCGTAATTGAATTTGGCCGCCAACTGTTCGCGGATTTGATGTAGCTCTTCGATAATCGGGTCATTCATCATGGTGTTTCTCCAAACTCTTGCGGAGTACAAATAACCGGCGGCAGATAGCCAGCCGTTTGAAAAATTCGGTCAATCATTCGGCGAGCGTGCGGGTTGGCAATGTGTTTGCAATTCCACGTCAATAAAAAATCCATCCCGTTTACGGTCGCCACAGCAATATGCAAGGCGTCGCGAGCGGCTTTGGCGGGTAATGCGCCTTTGACCAGTAAATCGTTGGCAAGCTGTCCCGCCACGCCGGTCGTCGTAAGTATGGGAAGATCGGATAACACTTGCAACCGCTTGGCGATTTCGTTCGGATCGCCCAATCGCGCTTCCTCTAAAACAACTTCCGAAGCGAACAACTCATAGTTCTGGCGTTCATAATCCCACCAGTCATTGGTCAATTGTTGCCGCGCAGCCACAATCAAATCGCGGCTGCGGCGCGCAACCAGATAACTGACAAAGCTGGTTTCCAGATAGACCTTCGCCATTTTCTTACTGCTCCATCAATTTGCAGGCGCGGATTTTAGCCATCCGCATGACGGGTTCCAGCCGCATGATTAGGCGGCTCGCTTCAGCGTCGCATCGGTTGCCGGTTCTTCGGCTTCAGTGCGCGATTGGGCGAAGGAGACGACGGGATGGTCTTTTTCCTTTTGCTGCTGTTCGCGCAGGTAAGCGACCATCTTGGCTACGTCGTAATTGAAGCGGGCGGCGAATTGCTCACGGATTTGATGGAGTTCTTCGATAATCGGATCGGTGTTCATTGTTCAGCTCCCAATTCTTCCGGCGTACAAATGGCCGGAGCTTCATAGCCCAAGGCACGAAAGACACGTTCCGTCATTTTGCGCACGTGAGCATTAGCAATGTGTTTGCAGTTCCAGGATAGCAGATAATCCATTCGATTTACCGTGGCGACTGCGATATGCACGGCATCGCTTCCAGCTTTGGGCGGCAATATACCTCTGCTTAAAAGCTCATTCACCAGAACGGTGACTTCGCTGTTGATGTCCAGCAGCGGCAAGCCTTCAAGCACATTCAACCGTTTCGTGATTTCATTCGAGTCACCAACGCCGGATTCTTCAAGCACAAGTTCAGAGGCAAACAGTTCGTATTTCTGTCGTTCGTAATCCCACCAATCGTTGGTCAACTGTTGCCGCGCAGCCACAATCAAATCGCGGCTGCGACGGGCAACAAGGTAGCTGACAAAACTGGTTTCCAGATACACCTTTGCCATTATCACCTCACTTTGCCGGAGTGATTTCGACTTTGCGGTACATCACTTTGGTGTGGTCGCCCTGGAGCATGATTGGGCCAGGGGCGGCTTCGTCGCTGTCCAGTGCGCCTCCGGTGATGCCGGGGATCGTTTCGTTATCAATGATCGTTTGGCCGTTCAGCGCGACGGTGACTTTGCGGCCAATCAAAGTGATGTCCAGAGTTTGCCATTCGCCCGGTTTTTTCGCCGCGTTCACCGAAGGCTTCAGCCATCCGTAGACGGCTCCCATACGCAAACTGTCCAGCACTTGATTGAATCCATCGCTGATCTGCGTTTCGTAACGGCCTCGCAAATACACGCCGCTGTTGCCGTTGGGAACGACCTGAAATTCGACGTGCGCTTTGAAGTCGGTGAATTTCTGGTCGCTGATGATGTCTGCGCAAGGCGTTTTGTTCGTCATCACGCCATTTTCCACGCTCCAGCAATTCGGGTGCGCGTTGTTGCGTAGCTTCCAGCCGGTCAGGTCTTTGCCGTTGAACAGTTGAATGGGCTTGCCCCAGGCGACGGTTTTTGCAGGGGTCAAAGCCGGAGCGCGTTTGCCAGTCCACGGAATGGCTTTGCCTTTTTCATCGCCGACGGTGCCGGTCAGTTGTTCGCCATTGAGTTTGCCGGTGAAGACCAGTTCTTTCGGAGCGGCTTCGTATTGAGCGGGAATGACGACGGTCAGTTGGCCGTTGGTGTATTCGATTTTGGATGCATAGCGCATGCTGCCGAAACGTCCGACGAAGCTGGCCATCAATTCATTTTCTTTGCGCAGCCGGACTTCCAGCCACGAAGGATAACTGACGCCGTCGGCTCCCTGAACGGTGATGTCCCAGCGACCTAGCACGGCATCGGCGAAACCGGCAGTTTGAGCCAGGACAGGGAAGGCAAACGCGCACAGGCAAAGGCCCAGCGCCAATTGAATAGCAAAGCGTTTCATCAGTGATTTCTCCTAAAATTTGGGTTCACAGGCTGCTAAACCAAGCCACAAAACTTTAGACAGGATTTACAGGATTCAACAAGATGAAAAACAGAACTGAGCTGCTGACTGTCAGCCAATCCTGTTCATCTTGTGAATCTTGTCTATTCCTGTCTGTCTAAACGTAGATGTTTGCGGTTTAGTCTTACAGCCCGAATTTTTCCAGACGACGATAAAGTGCGCTGCGGCTTAAGCCCAAAGCTTCCGCCGCTTTGCTGACGTTGCCGTCAAATCGCGCGAGCGTCTTTTTAATCAGGTAACACTCTACGTCTTCCAGGCTCATTTCTTCCAGTCGGGCGGAGCTTTCAGAGGATTGATATAGCCCAAGGTCGCTGGCTTTGACAATTGTGCCTTGGGCCATCAGCACTCCGCGTTCGATGGCGTGGTCGAGTTCGCGGACGTTGCCCGGCCATTGGTGTTCGGTCAGGGCGCGCATTGCGGCGGCGTCAAAATCCGTCACCAGCTTTCGATAACGCGAGGCGTTTTGTTTAAGGAAGTGAGCGGCCAGCAGAGGAATGTCTTCGCGGCGGTCACGCACGGCGGGCAAACGGATTTCGACTGTGTTCAGTCGGAAAAGCAAATCCTGGCGGAAGCGTCCGGCTGCGACTTCGGCGTTCAAGTCGGCGTTCGTGGCGGAAATGATACGCACGTTTACTTTTCTGGTTTTGGAAGAACCGACACGCTCAAATTCGCCGGTTTCCAGCACGCGCAACAGCTTGGCTTGTTGTGGCATGGAGATGTTGGCTATTTCATCCAGAAACAGTGTGCCTTCGTCGGCGAGTTCAAAACGACCTACACGATCAGTTTTGGCATCGGTGTAAGCGCCTTTGATATGGCCGAAAAGTTCGCTTTCAAAAACGCCTTCAGACAGTCCGCCGACGTTGACCGTCACCAGCGGCTTGTTGGAACGATGAGAAATCGAATGTAACACGCTGGCGACGACGCCTTTGCCGGTTCCGTTTTCTCCAGTGATCAAGACGTTGGCGTCCGAAGGGCCGACGCGGGCGATGACTTGCAACACTGGCTGCATGCTTGGAGCTTCGGCAATCAGCTTGGAGCGGTGTTCGCTGCGCAGCAACTGGTTTTCGGCCTCCAGCCGCTGGCCTTTTTTCAGCGCCTGGCCAAGCTCAATCTGAGTTCGCAAAATGCTGATCAACCGTTCGTTTTCCCAGGGCTTTTGGACGAAATCGCGAGCGCCTCGGCGCATGGCTTCGACGGCCAGATCAACGCTGCCCCAGGCGGTCATTACGACGACGGGCAGGGAACTGTCCATCGCCTGAAGCTGCGCCAGTAAATCCAAACCTTCCTGCCCGGAAGTTGTGTCGCGGGTGTAATTCAAATCAATCAGCGCCACGTCAAAGTCGCGGGCTTCGATGGAAGTTAAAATCTGTCCGGGCGAAGCGGCGGTTTCCGCCTGAAAGCCTTCGCTTTTCAGCAACAGGCGCAATGCTTCCAGCACGTCCGGCTGGTCGTCCGCAATCAAAATTCTGGGAAATGAGTTCGAGCTTTTCATAACTGCCTGATTCTATTCTTTCACCAACCATCCGTCAGCCAGATTGATGATGCGATTACCGTAAGTAGCATTCACTTCCGAATGCGTCACCTGGACGATGGTCGTGCCTTCGTTGTTCAAGCGCTTGAACATCTCCATGATTTCCTTGCCCTGGCCGGAGTGCAGATTGCCGGTCGGTTCGTCGGCCAGAATGATTTTCGGGTTGGCGATGACGGCGCGGGCGACGCCAACCAATTGCTGCTGTCCGCCTGAAAGCTGAGTAGGATACAAATCCTTTTTGCCTACGATATTGAACTTGTCCAGCACGTCACCGACGATGGCTTCGCGTTCGCCTTTTTTGATGTCGCGGTACGACAGCGGAATTTCCAGATTCTCGTAAACCGTCAGATGATCCAGCAGGTGATAGCTCTGAAAGACAAAACCTATGTTGCGGTTGCGAATGTCGGCGCGGTCTTTCGGTTTCATTTTGTGGATAGCGTGATCACCGAAGTAATACTCGCCGTCCCAGCCAGCATCGTGCATGCCAATGATGTGCAGCAAGGTTGATTTGCCAGCGCCGCTTGGCCCCATGATCGAAACGAACTCGCCTTCCTTGATTTCAACCGAAACGCGGCGCAAGACGTAATACTTCTGCAAACCTTGCGGGTAATACTTTTCGACATTTTCCAAACGAATCATTATTTAATCTCCATTATTCATATCTGAGCGCAATCATCGGATCAACCTTTGATGCTCGCCTTGCGGGAATTAAACAGGCCAGTGCGACGACAATTCCCAGCAACAAAGATACTCCGATGAAGGCGATGGCGTCCGTGGAGCTGACTCCATAAAGCAGATTGGCCAGCAGTCGGGTCAAAACAAAAGCCGCCGCCAGACCAATTGCCATTCCAATTGCCGCCAGCTTCATGCCCTGGCTCAGCATCATTTTCAGCACGTCGCCGCGCTGAGCGCCCAAAGCCATGCGAATGCCGACTTCGCGCGTTCGTTGGGCGACCGAGTATGACATCACGCCGTAAATGCCGATTGCTGCCAGCGCCAAAGCCAGCAACCCAAAAGCTGCCAGCAGCGCGGCCACTGCTCGCGCCGGAAACAGCGAAAGTTTCATATGCTCGGTCATGGTTTTGACGCCCGCCACTGGCAGGTTTGGATCAAGCTTGTGGAACTCTCCGCGAATTGCGCCGATCATCGTTTCAGGCTTGGCCGTGGTTCGCACAATCAAGGTGTTGAACGCCAGTTGGCTGCCGAGCGGGAACCAAACGAACATACGCTGCTCTTCGCCAATGCTCCAGTATTTGCCGTCTTTGGCGACTCCGGCAATTTCCCAGAACTTGCCCTCAAGGCTGGTTTTGAAACGTTTGCCCAGAGCGTTTTCGTTCGGGTTGTCGCCGGGGAAAAATTTGCGCGCAAAGGTTTCATTGACTACCACTGAGCGCGTTTTGCCTTCCTGATCCAGTTCGTTCAAATCGCGTCCGGCCAGAATCGGAGTCCCGATGGATTCAAAATACTTCAACCCAACGCTGGCATTCATTGCGCTCGGAGCATTCGCGCCGCGCTCTATCGGAGCGCCTTCGATCAGGATATTCGTACCGTTGTAATTCATGCTCAGGGGCATGAAATCCGTGATCGAAGCGGATTGCACGCCGGGCAGCGACTCGATTTGGGAGAGTAATTGTTTGCGAAGCTGGTTGCCGTTGTCGGTTTGATAACCTTGCAAACTGAGGTCGAAGTTCATAGTTACCGCATTTTCAGGATTGAAGCCCGGATTCATTCCGCGCAATTGTTGCAACGCGCGCAGAGTCAGGCCAGCGGCCACCAGCAACAACAACGAAACGGCTACCTGGGCCACAACCAGCGAACTTCTCAACCACGAACGGCGCATTCCCGATTGTGAAGCCACATCTTTGAGCGCCGAAACCAGATCGGGTTTGGTCGCTTGCAGCGCTGGAACCAGTCCGAACAGCAAGCCCGTAAGGAGAGAAACCATCATTGAAAAGATCATCACTCGCCAGTCAACGTGCAGTTCCAGAGTGATCGGAATATCAACCGGAGGTTTCAGACCGACAATCGCGTCAATTATCCAGCCTGCCAGCAATATTCCAGCCAATCCGCCGGCAAGAGCAAGCATCAGGCTTTCAGTCAAAAGCTGGCGAATGATGCGTGCCCGGCTGGCTCCAATTGAAAGGCGAATGGCGATTTCCTTGCTGCGTTCCGTGGCACGGGCCAGCAACAAATTGGCCAGGTTGGTGCATGCAATCAGCAAAACCAATCCAACCAGTCCCATCAAAGCAGCCGACACCCCAAGCATGGCATTTCGGATTTGCGGCAGAATGAAACCCGGCGGGATGATTTGAATCGTGAAGCCTTCGTTGTCGTTGGGATATTCTTTGGCAAGTTGTGCAGCAACAATCTTCAACGAAGCTTCAGCCTGTGCCGAAGTCACACCAGATTTCAAACGCCCGACAAGGAACAAATTCTGGCTGCTGCGGTTGTCCAGGTAATCGTTTTCCGGCTCAATCCATTTTTGCATGGCAAATGGCACGTAAACATCCGGCGAATAGATGACTTCCGTGCCTTTGAATCCGGCGGGCGTAACGCCAATGACTTTGAACTTTTTGCCGTTGACCAAAACGTCGTTGCCGACAACCGACGATTCGCCTCCAAATCGTTTTTGCCACAAAGCATGGCTGATGATTGCCACCGGATGCGAAAGCCTGGTTTTGTCTTCTTCAGGTGAAAAGCCTCGCCCGATCACAGGCTTGACTCCCAACACATCAAAGTAATTACCAGAAACCAGATAGCCCCAGACCTTTTCGTTATTGCCATTCTGGCTCAGGCTCATTGGCGCAAACCTGTAAGCCAGCAGCCCGGACAAG
>JBGAPB010000324.1:0-6876 GCA_044221525.1 Blastocatellia bacterium
GCCGAGGCGAAGCGAAAAACCCAAATCCAAGAACGGAAAATACAAACAGACAGGCGAGTTGAATTTGTCTCTTCATCGTTGTTCTTCCGGGGTTGAACCAACAACAGAAAATTTTGAGTTCACTTTGCTAAAGCGGCCAGTAACTTTTCGTGAATGCCGCCGAAACCGCCGTTCGACATTACGACGACAACATCATCCGGTCTAAGTTGCGGCGTCAGGTGTTCGACAATGGCGTCCGCGCCTTCGATGGAAAAGGCTTCTTTGCCAGCAGAGCGAAGGTCTTCGATCAATTCATCAACAGACAATTGTTCTTCGGCGGCGACGCGGAATGATTCAAACAGCGGAGCGATAATCACGTAATCCGCCGGAACAAACGACAACGGGTAGACTTTTTGGAAAACCTTTTTCCGTGTCGTCCAAGAACGCGGCTCGAAGATTGCGACGATGCGGCGGTCGGGATATTTCTGTTGCACGCCCAACAGAGTTTCTCGAATCGCTGTCGGGTGATGGGCGAAATCGTCAATCACCGTCACCCCGTTGACCACTCCGCGAACCTGCATACGGCGTTTGACGCTTTTGAAAGTCGCCAGAGCTTCGACAACTGCCGCACGTTCGATTCCCAAAACTTCAGCCGCTGCAATCACCGCCAGACAGTTGCGGATATTGAACATTCCGGCCAGCGGCGTTCGGATTTCAGCCCATTCCCTGCCCTGGCACAAAGCGATGAATCGAGTTTCTTCGGGTTGGAATTCGATTTCTCGCGCAGTCCATTTGGCATCAGGATGTTCGACCCCGAAAGATTCAACCGAACACCAGACGCCTTGCGGGTCAATTGGCTTTTCGATGATTTCGCGCACGACGGGTGAATCCCAACCGGCAATCAATCGGCCTCCGGCGGGAATCAGATTGACCAACAAGCGAAAGACTTTCTTGATCGCGTCCAGCGAAGGGTAAATGTCTGCGTGGTCGTATTCGATATTGTTCAGAATCACCAGATCAGGCAGGTAATGCAGAAACTTCGGCCCTTTGTCCCAATAAGCCGTGTCGTATTCATCGCCTTCGATGGCGAAGTGATTTGAACTGGCGACTTTGAAACTTGCGCCGAAGTTTTCGGCTACGCCGCCGACCAGAAAGCTGGGATCAAGTCCGCCGACTTCCATGACCCAGGCCATCAACGAAGTCGTAGTCGTTTTGCCGTGAGTTCCGGTGACAACCGTCGAATTTTTTCCGCGAATGAATTGTTCGCGTATGACTTCGGGCATCGAAGTGCAACGCAGTTTGTGATCCAACGCGTATTCGATTTCGGGGTTACCGCGCGAAGTCGCGTTGCCTACAACGACAAGATCAGGCATCGGTTGCAAGTTCGCTGCATCAAAGCCTTCGTGAGTTTCTATGCCCAGCCGTTTCAGTTCGTCACCCATCGGCGGATAAAAAGCTTTGTCCGATCCGGTGACTCTATGACCTTTAGTTTTTAGCATCCCGGCCAGCGAACCCATTGCTGTGCCGCAAACGCCTATCAAATGAAAATGTTTGTGCCCCATTTGTTACCGCTTTTTAGATTAAAAGTATGTGGGAGCGAGATTATAGCGGCGGTCAGCCTGTTTCGGTAGGCCATTGAGTTTGCCAGCTTGATCCGATAAATTGACGCCTCTTCATACAGTTACCTGGAGACAGGATGAAACCTTCTCAAGTTTTGAAATACGTAATTGCCGGAATCGTTTTCATACTCATCAGCATTCCGACAATTCTGGAAAAAGTTCCGCCGAATGCTTGGTACGGCTTTCGAGTCGCCAAGACGCTTTCGGACGAACGAATCTGGTACGCGGCCAATCGGGTAATGGGAATTGATTTGTTGCTGGCTGGTTTGGCAATCGTGATTGGCACGCTGCTGACGGCAAAGCTGGTTAGATGGAATCGGCGTCAAGCAAATCGGATTTGTTTTTCAATTTTTCTGCTTTCATTGCTGGCGGCGCTGGCACACGGTTTCTGGGCGCTCAGTCGTATGTAACCCGGAGTAAGAAATTATGAAATCGCATCGCAGAGAATTTATTGCCGCGACCTTGCTGTCGGTTGGAGCGTTGCCGATGTCGGCGCAGGCTCAGGACAAACAGACCGATGACGCAAAAGATGTTTCGCTGCGTGGAAAAATCGTTTGCCTGACCGAAGAACTGGACAAGCGTTTCAACGTCCTGCCCGATTGCGATAAACGCCACCACGTTTACTCGTTGAAAACCGGCGACGGAAAAATCCATCCTTTGTTGCCCACTGAAACCTCCGCCGCAGTTTGGATGGACGAACGTTTTCGTCAGCGCGAACTGCAAATCACCGCTCGCAGCTTTCCCGACACCGACCATATCGAAGTCATCAAAATTCAATCCTGGCTGAACGCTAAACTTCATGACCTGTATTATTACTGCGACATCTGCGCCATCACCGCCTTCAAACCCGGAGCCTGTGAATGCTGCCAGGAACCAGTCGAATTCCGCGAAACTCTGGCCAAAGACCAGAAACATTAACCCTCAGTTCAGGAAACATGCCTGATCGAATTCTCAACTTACGCGAACTCAACCGAGCCACACTTGCCCGCCAGATGTTGCTGGCGCGTGAGGGCTTGTCGGTTACAGCAGCCATCGAACGGCTTGGCGGAATGCAGGCACAATTGGCTTCAGCGCCTTTCGTAGGTTTGTGGACTCGGCTCAAGGATTTCAAACGCGAAGACCTGGCTGCAGCAATCGAAAGTAAAGCTGTCGTCAAAGCCACGATGATGAGGGCGACGCTTCATCTTTGTTCGACTGAAGATTACCTGCGGCTTCGCGCTACGTTGCAACCGGTGCTAAGTGAAGCCAGAGACACCATCATCAAACAACGCGGCGGCGATTTTGATCGGGACAAACTGCTCACCCAGGCCCGAAAGTTCATTGCAGAAAAACCGCGCACCTTTGCCGAAATCAGCGAATGGCTTGCTCTGCTAATGCCGGATCAGGATGTTGGAGCCTTGCGGTACACCGTGCGAACACATTTGTCTTTGGTGCAAGTTCCGATTTCTGGCGGATGGAGCTACCCCGGCAAACCGGAGTTCACTTTGGCTGAATCGTGGATTGGCAGAAAGATTGCCACCAAAGACGATCTACCGGAATTGGTGCGGCGGTATCTGACGGCTTTCGGCCCGGCTTCGGTAAACGACATGCAGACGTGGTCAGGGTTCAAGTTGCCGTTGCTGAAAGAAACGTTTGAAAAGCTGAAGCCTGAATTGCAAAGTTACCGCGACGAAAGAAAACGTGAATTGTTCGATCTGGCCGGAACTTCTCTGCCCGACGAAAACACACCTGCTCCGATTCGCTTCCTGCCGGAATTCGACAACCTGCTGCTTTCGCATAACAAACGCCATCGAATCGTTGCCGACGAACATCGTTCGCGGGTTTACCTGCCTGCATTGCGAGTGGCGGCGACAATTCTGATTGATGGTTTTGTTGGCGGCGTGTGGAAAGTCGAGAAAACCAAAACTGCGGCGACTTTGATGATCGAGCCGTTCGATAAGCTGGCGAAAAAAGATCGGGCGACCTTGATTGAAGAAGGTGAACTGCTTGTCCGCTTCATCGAACCATCCGCCCGATCATTTGAAATCAGGTTTGCTGATTAAAGCCCCTGACGTATTTGGAATTCAGGTTAATTGCGTTTTCTGTTGTTGTGCTTGGCGCGATAAATTTTACGGCTCGCTTCGTTCTGTTCTTTATGAATTTCTTTGCGCTCTTCTGCTGTCACGGTTCCGTCCGCACGCGCTTCTTTTTTCTCTTGATGAACTTCTTTCTGCTCTTTTTCCAGTTTACGAACTTCGCCTTTCTTCAATTCACCTGAAGCCACTCCCTGTCTAATGCGTTTTTGCTGATTTTCCTGACGCTTGGTGGCAACGGGAGTCCGTTTACCTGGTGTTGGTGCCGGTGTTTGAGCCAAAGCTACAACCGTTAAGCCCAAAGACAGCGTGATAGCAAAAAGAATTGTTGATAAAGTTTTCATCTTTGAATTGTCCTCCTGACCGAGGCTGACTCGGTCATCAAGTTGGTTTAGTTTAGACGGCCATTGGCCGCACAGTTTAAGGGGGATAAAGTCAATAACGCGTTCTTCCCAAAGACGCCATAAAGTGCGTAAAAGCCGAAATTTTTTTAGTGTGATTCAGAAAACACACACTCAAACCACTCATCACTGAGAAACAAAATGAAACAATCCATTCTCCATTTGGCATTGGTCGTCCGCGATTACGATGAAGCAATTGAGTTTTACACTCGAAAGCTGCACTTTACCTTAGTTGAAGACGTTTACCAGCCCGAACAAGATAAACGCTGGGTCACGGTCGCTCCGCCGGGATCAAGCGAAACGACTTTGCTGCTGGCGCGCGCCGTTACGCCGGAGCAGGAAAAATTCATCGGCAACCAGTCAGGAGGCCGAGTGTTTCTGTTTTTGCAAACCGATGATTTTTGGCGCGATTACAGAGAGATGGTTTCGCTTGGCATCCGCTTCGTCCGCGAACCGAAAGAAGAAAGTTACGGCACGGTGGCGGTGTTTGCGGATTTGTATGGCAACCTGTGGGATTTGATCCAGCGGAACGGTACGGACCTGGCCATTTCATGAGCAACATAATTGTTGAAACGTCAGCCGTCTTTCCGCAGTCTTAACCAGCAGACACGTATCTCCATCAAATCCACTCAAAACCATTCGGAGGGTTCAACCATGTCGAAACGAATTTTGTCGCTCGCATTGCTCTTGCTAGCGTTACTGTCATTTGGCCTGTCATTCGGCGGAATGAAGCCATCAACTACCAGTGCGCAGGGCAGCGCACAGGGCGTAGGAACCAGATTGCTGAGAACTCCAACTGTCAGCGCGACGCAAATTGCGTTTGCTTATGCCAACAATATCTGGGCGGTCGAACGCGCAGGCGGGACGGCCCGACGTTTGACCAGTTTTCAGGGACAAACATCCAACCCGCATTTTTCTCCTGACGGCAAATGGCTGGCGTTCAGCGCCGAATATGCAGGCAACACAGACGTTTACGTCGTTTCAGCAACTGGCGGCGAACCGAAACGTTTGACCTGGCATCCCGGCGCGGACTCAGTTCAAGGTTGGACACCAGACGGCAAATCCGTGATGTTTGCGTCGGCGCGTGCGACCTGGGCGCCGAGCGGTGCTCCGCGTTTCTGGACTGTTCCAGCCGAAGGCGGCGTTGAAGAGCCGATGGCTTTGCCCCGCGCGTATCAAGGCAAAATCTCTCCGACCGGTTCGCACATCGCCTATCGCATGAACAATTCCTGGGATGACGAACGCCGCAATTATCGAGGCGGTCAAAACCGTCCGATCTGGATTGTAGATTTGAAAACTTACGATTTGGTTTCTCCGCCGTGGACGGATTCCAAAGACATTGATCCGGCGTGGGTGGGCGACACGGTTTACTTCATTTCTGACCGCGACGGCGTAGCCAACGTCTGGTCATACGAAACCAAATCCAAAAAGCTGGCTCAGGTGACGCGCTTCACTGACTTCGACGTGAAATCTTTGGATGCTGGCGCGGGCGTCGTAGTCTTTGAACAGGCTGGCTACATTCACGAACTCGATCCGAAAACCGGCAAGGCCAAACAGGTGAACATCACCGCCACCGGAGATTTCCCGTGGATGATGGCTCGATGGGAAGACGTTTCCAGCCGCATGACGAACATCGCCATTTCGCCGACAGGCAAACGCGCCGTAGTCGAAGCTCGCGGCGAAATCTTCACCATCCCGGCGGAAAAAGGCGACATTCGCAACCTGACAAATTCCAGCGGATCAGCCGAACGCGATCCGGCGTGGTCGCCCGACGGCAAATGGATTTCGTACTTCAGCGACAAATCCGGCGAATACAAATTGATCCTGGAATCTCAGGACGGCTTGGCGGCTCCGCGAGAAATCGCGCTGCCGAATCCGACTCACTATTACACTGCGTCGTGGTCGCCAGATTCCAAAAAGCTGCTTTACACCGACACAGACTTGCGCGTTTGGGTGATGGACATCGCCAGCGGTCAGGCCAAAGTCGTAGGCGCCGATCCGTGGATGGTTCCTACGCGGACGGTCAACCCGGTGTGGAGTCCTGATTCAAAATGGGTCGCTTACGCCAGCCATTTGAAATCCATGTATCACGCGATTTTCGTCAGCAACGTCGAAACCGGCGAATCCAAACAGGTCACGGACAATCTGGCCGATGCCGTTTGGCCAGCGTGGGACGCCAGCGGCAAATACCTGTGGTTTATGGCTTCGACGGATTTCGGATTGCGGTCGCAATGGCTGGACATGACTTCTTACGACCACGAAACCAATTACGGGTTGTACTTTGCGATTTTGAAAAAAGGCGAAGCGACTCCGTTGTTGCCCGAAAGCGATGAAGACACAGGCGTCGGCGCAGCCCCTAATGCTCCCGGCGGCGCTCCGGCAGGCAGAGGCGGCGGGCGTTCCGGTGGGACAGCAGCCGATGGCGCGCCAGCGGATCAAGCTCAAGCTCCGCGCGCTGCGCGAACTGTCAGCGTGCAAATTGATTTTGACGGGATTCAACAACGGATCATTTCGGTTCCGGGAATTCCCGAACGGCCTTACGCGCAATTGAAAGCTGGCGCAGCGGGAACAGTCTTTTACATTGAACCTGCCCCCGGCGGCGGAGGTGGACGCGGCGGTGGTTTTGGC
The DNA here is from genome assembly GCA_044221525.1 of Blastocatellia bacterium. Lineage (GTDB taxonomy): Bacteria > Acidobacteriota > Blastocatellia > RBC074 > RBC074 > RBC074. Next base: position 6,700 of record JBGAPB010000324.1, read on the forward strand.
GGCGGAACTCTGCAACGGTATCGCTTGAGCGACCGACGCTCGGCTCCATTTGTCACTGGCGTAGCGACTTACGACGTCAGCGCTGATGGCCGCAAATTGGTTTATCGCAGCGGCGGCGGCGGTGGTGGGGGCGGACGCGGCGGCGTTGCCGGAGGCGCGCCACCCGCGCCATCGCTG
>JBGAPB010000325.1:0-6973 GCA_044221525.1 Blastocatellia bacterium
CCAGCCCCAAAGCTGGGATTGGCACGGCACTCAGACTTCGGTGACAGCGGCAGGTAATGGCTTTTTGTCTGATGGGGTTTATCGCGGACTGGCCAGTGAAGCGGATGTCGCGCTGGTCAAAGTCAGCAACGGTGGTCGCATCACAGATGAAAACATTGTGCGAGGTCTGGAGTGGGTAATCGCCAACAAAGATCGTCTAAATATACGAGTTGTCAGCATGTCGCTGGGCGGTGATGCGGATGTTTCTTTCCGGGAAAGTCTGGTTGACGAAGTTGCCGAAAGAGCAGTTCGTGTCGGTTTAACCGTGGTTGTCGCAGCAGGGAATTTAGGTTGCACAGATGATCATCGCCCAATTCCGCCGGCGAACTCGCCTTCGGTGATTACAGTCGGCGGTTACAACGACAACAACGAACTTGGTGCGCGCGAAGTTGATGCTTACTGCTCCAGCTTTGGCCCAACTGTGGATGGAATCGTCAAACCGGAAATCGTGGCTCCGGCAATCTGGGTTGCCGCCCCGATTTTACCCGCGACGGATGCTTATCGCCGGGCAGAGACGCTTTCGATCATTGCTGCTGCGCCGGATTACAGGTTGCAAAAACTGACAGGTCATTTATGGCGCGAAGCTGCCTGGCCGCAATCAATGGCTGAGGCTTCGCCGGTTGAAATCCGCGAATTGGCCGAAGCCGGGCTGCGCGAAAGCAAGGTTGTGGCGACACACTACCAGCACGTTGACGGAACTTCGTTCGCTGCTCCGATTGTTACGTCTGTTGTCGCCCAGATGCTGGAAGCAAACCCGAAACTGAACCCGGCGGCTGTCAAAAACATTTTGGTGGCGACTGCGGATCGTTCAGCCAACTTGTCGCTCCAACAGCAAGGTTATGGCGTGTTGAATGCTCGCCGAGCTGTCGAAGCAGCAGCCGATGAAACTCATACTCATGAAGAATGCGACTTCAATGCTCCACGTATTGAAGATGGCCTACTGGTTTTCTGGTACCACAACGATTCGGCCAAAAGCGTTTCGCTGGCTGGGGATTTCAATAACTGGAACCCGCAAGTTACATTCTTTTCCAAGCACCAAAGTGGAATGTGGCGAGCCAAAATCAATCTGCTGACGCCTGGCAGCTATCAATACAAACTGGTTGTTGACGGCAAATGGCTGGACGACCCCAGTAACGGTTTGAAAGTAACTGACGACCACGGAGGTTTTAACTCCGTGTTGAACGTCACCGAATAACTTCAAAACGGAGGGAATAAAATGGGCAGTTTCAATCCTTTTCTAGTGGACGAGATAGTTACTCAAACGGAAAAAAGCGAGAGCTATTTTGGCTTAATTACTGATTCAGAGAATTACAGAACTGAGCTTCACGGGTTTGAAATAACGATGTCGGGCAAGATCGCATTGCCTGAATTACATCCGCAAAACGAACTGGAAGTGAAACGGATAGCATGATGTTGAACTCATTAAAGCAACATTGGCCGGAATACTTGATGGAAGCAGCAGAGCTTGGAATTTTTATGATCTCGGCTTGTGGCTTTGGGGTGCTGCTGGAATACCCAGGCTCCCCGGTTCATGAGGCAATAGCCGATCCGTTTTTGCGAAGAGTGCTGATGGGTTTGGCGATGGGATTGACGGCAATCAGCATTGTTTATTCGCCGATTGGCAAACGGTCGGGGGCGCATTTCAACCCGTCGGTAACGCTGACATTTTGGCGCTTAGGGAAGATCGAAAGCTGGGATGCAGTCTTTTACATACTGGCGCAGTTCATTGGCGGGATTTTGGGAGTGGCGCTTTCGTCGCTGGTTTTGAAAAACACATTGAGCGCGCCAGCGGTGAATTACGTGGCTACGTTACCAGGTAATTACGGTGTCGGCGTCGCATTTCTGGCTGAAGTCGGAATTTCGTTTTTGCTTATGACGGTTGTTCTGAATGTAAGTAACCAAATGAAACTGGCAAGGTACACGGGCTTGTTCGCAGGTAGCCTGGTTGTTACTTACATCAGCCTGGAGGCTCCGATTTCAGGTATGAGCATGAACCCGGCGCGAACTTTTGGGTCGGCATTTTCAGCTCAAACCTGGAATGCTCTTTGGATTTATTTCACTGCTCCGCCGCTGGGAATGTTGCTGGCGGCAGAGGCATACACGCGGCTGAAAGGCGTTGGCAATGTGTTGTGCGCCAAGCTGCATCACCATAACAACGAACGTTGCATCTTTAGGTGTAACTTCAGTAACTGTTCACAATAACAATGCAGAGCGCGACTCTGCTTTTCCTTGAGGAGGGAGAAAACCATTATGTTCAAACGCACGATTATTCTGAGCTTGTTTGCACTTGTCGCTTTCTCTGTCGCCGCTGTGGCGCAGGATCACAAAATGGATAAAGGCACCAAGTTCACCGTTCGCATCGAAAACATTTCCAGCGCCGATGGTCAGGTAGCCAAAGACGGAACCAAGTGGCCATTCGCTCTGTCGCCCGGTCTGTGGGTTTTGCACAAACGCGAAGTTCGTTTGTTCCGCGAAGGCGTCGTGGCCAATGGTGGTTTAGAAGAGCTGGCTGAATCGGGCAATCCCGGTGTTTTGGTCAAAAACCTGGAAGCTCGCGGACACAGCGGAATGGGTGATGTGATGCTGCACGGCGTTTTCAACACTCCGGTTGGCGGAAACGGTCCGGCTCCGATTGGCCCCGGTGGCGCTTATGAATTCACTTTTACCGCCGAACCCGGCATGCGCTTGTCGCTGGTGACAATGTTCGGTCAATCGAACGACTGGTTTTACGGCTTCAAACGTCAGGGCATTGACCTGTTCAACAACGGCAAACCGCTGAGTGGTGATGTCACTTCGGAGTTAATGCTTTTCGATGCCGGAACGGAAAAAGACGAAGAGCCTGGTGTTGGCCCGAATCAAGGTCCGCGTCAGAAAGACCCCAACGCTGGTGAACCGGAAAACGGCAAGGTGCATCCGGCCAAAACGTCGTCTTTCTTCACTCGCAACGGCGAACTGTTCAAGGTGACGATTACGCCCGATAGCGCGATGGCCAAGATGTAAAAACGCAGTACAACCTGTCAGGTTGTACTGCTCACTTCAAAAACGTCTTTCGAGATAAACCGGGCAACCTCGGCAGGTTGCCCTACTTTTTTGGGGAGGGAGAAACTATGAAAACCATATTGAAAAGTTTGATTGCTACCGGCCTGATGCTCGCCTTTACGACTATGGCAATGGCTCAGGTAGCGGAGAAAAAGACTCTGACGCTGGACGGTGCAAAGAAAGTGATTGATGCCGTCAAACAGGAAGCCACGAAATTGAAAGCTCCCGGCGGAGCAATAGCGGTGGTTGACGACGGCGGCAATTTGCTGGCGCTGGAACGATTGGACGGAACCTTTGCTGCCGGTTCGCAAATTTCCATCGGCAAAGCCCGCACGGCTGCGCTGTTCAAACGCGAAACCAAAGCCTTTGAAGAGATCATCAACAAAGGTCGCACGGCGATGACTTCGTTGCCGGATTCGTTCTTCACGCCGCTGCAGGGCGGAGTTCCGATTGTGCTGGATGGTCAAATCATCGGCGCCGTTGGTGTTAGCGGAGCCGCCAGTGCCGCTCAGGATCAGGAGTTGGCAGTCGTAGGCGCGAATTTTCTGACCAATCCCGAAGCTGGCAAAGCTCCGGTCAGTTATTTCGAGCGGGCCAAAGTTGACGAAGCATTTGTCAAAGGCGCAGTGCTGTTCGATGCCAGCGACAAATACATGGTTCATGCCAGCCACCGCGACAAAGCCGGAATGGTCGAAGTTCACGAAAAAGACGCCGACATCATTTATGTGCTGGAAGGTTCGGCAACCCTGATAACAGGCGGCGAAATCGTTGGCGGCAAGGTCATCGCACCCGGGGAAATTCGCGGCACTGAAGTCAAAGGCGGCGAAACGCGCACCATTGCCAAAGGAGACGTGATTATTGTTCCTGCTGGCACTCCGCACTGGTTTAAGGAAGTTCCGGGGCCGCTGAATTATTACGTTGTGAAGGCACGTTAGATCGGAATAGCTCACGCAAAGGCGCGAAGACACATAAAAGTTGAAAGGCTTGAGGTCTTTGCGTCTTGGCGTGAATCGGATTCCAAACAAGGAGGAAGGTATGCTTTCAAAAAAACGATTAGGACTGTTGGCTGCGTTGGTAGTTGGCATGATGACAGCTTTGGCCAGTGGGCAGGAAGTGGTTCCAATCACCAAACCCGAAGCGACGATCAACCTGGCCACAGACGAAGGCGCGAAACTGGTCAAAGGTCAGTGGAGATACAGCGACACCAAAATTGTCGAAGTTGATTTCAAAGCTCCAGGCGCCGACAAACAACCGACAGGAGTTCCGAACCGGACTTACGATTATTTGCCGAAAGCTGGCCCGGCAGACTTCGACGACTCTGGCTGGGAAGCGATTGCGGCTTCGTCATTGGAAGCTCGGCGTTCAACCGGGCGACTCTGTTTCAATTGGTATCGCATCAAAATCACAGTCCCTGAGCGAGTCGGTGATTTCGATCCGACCGGTTCAACTGTGGTTTTTCAAACCGCGCTGGATGATTACGCCGAAGTATGGGTTGACGGCGAATTAACCAGGTACTTGGGGCAAATGGGTGGATCGGTTGTCGGCGGCTGGAATGCCCCGAACCGTTTGATCGTCGGTCGAAACGTCAAACCGGGTCAGCAAATTCAACTGGCAATTTTTGGCATCAACGGGCCGATCTCGAATCCGCCGACCAACTTCATCTGGGTGCGCGAAGCACGGTTGGATTTCTATCGAGGCTCGAACGTGCCGCTGGCTCTGGTTCCAAGTGAGGTCAATGTGCAGATCGTCAAAAACGATCCGGCGATTGAATCCATCGTTGGGCCGAATCCGAAAATCTTCAAACTGGCCGAAGGCTTCAAATTCACAGAAGGGCCAGTCTGGGTTCCCGGCGATCAAAAGAACAAAGGCCATTTGCTGTTCAGCGATCCAAACAGCAACGTGATCTGGAAATACACTCCGAATGGCAACGAAGCAGGCAATCTGGAAGTCTTTCGAAAACAAAGCGGTTACAGCGGCGCAGACATTGCCGAATACGGTCAGCCAGGCTCGAACGGTTTGACGCTGGATGGTCACGGGCAATTGACAATCAATCAGCACGGCAACCGCAGAGTTTTGTTGATTGAAAAATACGGCGGCGAAACCGTGCTGGCCGACAGGTTTGAAGGCAAGCGGCTGAACAGCCCAAACGATCTGGTTTATAGCTCGGACGGCACACTGTTTTTCACCGATCCGCCGTTTGGTTTGCCGAAGTTTTATGACGATCCGCGCAAAGAGCTTTCGTTCAGCGGAGTTTATTCGCTTCGCAAAGGCAAGCTGCAATTGCTGACCAAAGAACTTTCAGGCCCGAACGGCATCGCACTGTCACCTGATGAAAAATACCTTTACGTCGGCAACTGGGACGACAAGAAAAAAGTCGTCATGCGATACGAATTGACACCGGATGGCACAGTTAAAAATGGAATGTTGTTTTTCGATATGACCTCCGCACCCGGCGAAGACGCAATTGACGGCATCAAGGTAGATCAAGCTGGCAATCTGTATGTTTCAGGCCCCGGCGGTCTGTGGGTGCTGTCGGGTGAAGGAAAGCATCTGGGAACGATTATCGCTCCGAAGCATGCCCACAATATGGCTTGGGGAGATGAGGACGGCAAAACTCTTTATCTGACTGCGCGTAGCGGGTTGTACAAAATGCGGCTGAACGTTGCGGGTGTTCGTCCGGTGGAGATCGCCAGTAAGTAGTTTGTCATTTCTCAGCTTGAAGGCTGACAGAAATATAGAGGCAGAAATGAAGTAAAGCCATTTCTGTCTCTATTTGTTTTACCCGACTTTGATGCCGATACTTTCCAGGAATTTTGTCGGCTTTTCCCCGCCAATCAACGCAAAGATGTAATCGTTTTGAATCCGCGCAGTCTCCTTTGCGGTTTCAGGTTTGCGTTCGCGCGCGCTCATAAGGGCAACTTCGGTCGGAGTGATTTCCTTGATGGTTTGGCCGAAATGGGCGGTGATTTTTCCTTCGTCAATGCATTCGTAAACCAGCATTTTATTGCCGAGCTTCAAATCGCCTTTCAGATTGCTGCGGATAATCAGAGTGACAGTGTTGTCGCGCCAGCCTGTGATTTTTGTGCCGTCATCAGACCGGTAAGCGGCCAGGTCAACTGCGGCTTCGATGGCTGAATTTCCCGCGCCTACTACGACGATGTGTTTGCCACTGAAATCATTCGGATCAGTCAATTTGTATTTGACCTTGCTGTCTTCAAAAGCGGGACGTTGCTTCAGTTTGGGAACGTACTGCTGGCCGCAATTCAGGCAGAAGCGGTTGTCGCCGATTCGTTTGTCGCCGCATTTGTTGCAGAACGCAGGCATGATCATTTCTGTCGCCGTGACCACGACTTTTGCATCTTCGCCGGGAACGTTGAGCTTCATCGGGGTGCCGCGATTTCCGATGGCCAAAATCACACGGCGTGCACTGTACTGCATTTTGCGTTTGGATTTGTCCTGGTCGGTTTCGATGATGAAGCTGTCGCCAACAGCTTTGACGCTTTTACAGCTTTCGTACTCGTTGATGGTCAGGCCATTCGATCTGATGGTTTCCATCCAGGAACCAACCATGACTTCTTTGGTCGCGCCGGCTCCGGCCAGGTTGATTCCGCCGTTGACGGGTTTTTCCACAGGGTTGAAGTAAACGTATTTTCCGGCCTGATAAGTTTGTTGAATCGTGCCTACGACTTGATCCTGTTCGATGGCGATGTATTTCAATCCTCTTTGTTTGGCCAGCGCAGTCGCAGACAACCCCGCCGGGCCGATGCCGATTATTGCCAGGTCGTAATCGGTGTTGCTGTTGGGTTCGGCGTGTTTCAAATCTTCAACGATGTGTTCAATAACTCCGCCGCCTTCGTTGATGGCATTTTTGATCAGTGGAACTCCGGACACATCG
>JBGAPB010000326.1:0-7466 GCA_044221525.1 Blastocatellia bacterium
CTGTTTGCTGCCAATTCAAAGTTCGCTTTAACATACCCAGGCGAGCGCGTTGGCCTTCGTCCAGTAACTCTTCCAATTGATCTGTGATGCAGGTCAACAGTTGAAAAGCAAAATCTCCGGCGTGGGTTGTGACGTGAGCGTAATACCCAAGCTGCACCGTTTCGTTTTTGGCGAGATGAAACTGACGCACTTCGTCGTCGGTCATTGCCTCAACCTGAGAATTTATCGGCAACACGGAGCGCGGCACTCCCTGATGAACTCCGCGCTCGTCTTTCCACCCCAGCAGCAATACCCCGATCATCACGCCTTGCTCGTTCAGATAATCGGGACTGAAGACCGAATTCAAATCCGGCGGAGTCGAAAGCCGTGGGCCGTAATTGCCGAATTCAGGATTGATAAGCTGAGAGTTGTAAATCACGCCGACTACTTCGCCGCTGCCGACTGCAATTTTGACAAACTGCGCGAAGCCGTAATCTTCCGCTTTCGGCGCTTCGCCGGTTTCAAACGGATCCAGAATCCGCGCGGCGTAATCCACGTGCGAATTCGATTTGACGATTTTTGCTATGAGCATTCGATTCAACCTTTCGTGTCATTCGATTTCAACTGATCGAATAACCAGGATTTGGCAAACGTCCAATCTCGTTTGATGGTGGAAATGTTCACGCCCAAAACTTCGGCGACCTCTTCCAATGACAGCCCTCCGAAATAGCGCAACAACACAACGCGGGCAGCGCGGCCATCAACCGATTCAAGTCGCAGTAAAGCTTCGTCAAGCGCTGTGATTTCAATATCAGCCGGGCCATTCGTAGACGGAATGTTGCCAACTGAATCATCCAGTTCCACAGAAAGATGGCCACCTTTCCGGCGTTTGCGCACGTGGTCTACCAGAATGTTTCTGACTTGCTGGGCTATGACGGCGAAAAAGTGCGCCCGGTTTTGCCAGTCCACCGGAGTGTCTGAACCAAAAACTCGCAAGTAAGCTTCGTTGACCAATTCAGTGGCCTGCAACCCACCGGATTTCCAACTGCTCAGCCGGGCAGAGGCAAGACGTTTCAAGTCCGGATAAACCTGCGACAACAACTCGGCCTCGGCTTCGGTGTCGCCGACTTTGACGCGCTTCAATAATTCAGTTATCTCACCTGCGGTTGCCATAAGTTTTTCCACTATCAATTTTTTAGACTTTGATGAGCCGAAACCCTATCTTCTTACGCTTTATCAGTTGTAATCAGAAAACCGTAATTCGACAACAAACTAAATCAGGAGGCCAGAATGAAACCGACCCTTAAATTTGTATTCAACCTGTTTTGCCTTTTGCTGTTTGCCACAGCCGCCCAGGCTCAGACAGAAGAACAAGTTCGAGACGTTCAGAAAATTTACAAAGACGCCAAAGCTCCGGGACTGGAAGTCACCGTTTTTCTGCAAGAGAAAAATGGTGCGCTAACCCCAGTGTCGCCAGAACGCGAGTTCCACAAAGGCGAAAGCGTCAAGATTCTCATCGAAAGCAATTTCAGCGGCTACCTGTACATCGTCAACCACAGCAGCAGCGGAAACAAGAGTCTGATTTTCCCGGACGATAAAGAATCAAATCTGATTCAACCCGGAAAGACTTATCTGCTACCCAAAACTTACGATCTGGTTTTGGACGAAAAAAGCTGGCTTGAAACTCTGTGATAATCGCCTCACCGCAGCGCCTTCCGGTTCTGGACTCCGCGCTGAAGCAACCGGACGGAAAGCGACCAAAAACAGATTGCCGCGGTTGCTGCATATTGGAAGGATTCCGCACCCAGTAAATCAGGTATCACCAGCGGCTCGTCACCCAACCAGAATCAGTCAGTGTCTTCGACTTTCGATAAAGATAAAAAGAAGACGACCATTCTTTCTCCAGACGACGATTCACGCGACCCGGAATTCAACAAGCCCAAGCCAAAAGCCAGGAAAGGTTTCTTTGACGCTCCACTTACTGGGAATTAACCGAAAAACACCGGGCAATAGTGGTTACTTTAAGTGCCAGAAAATGATTTTGTAAAAGACCATTTGCGTCCATCAGCCGATGGAATTTCAGTCGAATACAGGCCGTTTACAGGCGGGTTGACGAAATTCGCCTGTAGCGCCTTTTCTTCCACATCTTTCAACAAACGAGTGGCAAACGGTTCTTGGATTAGCGCGTAAGGAAAATAAACATCATCGGTATTAGTCTTCGTTTCTTTGTCCAGTTCCGCTTGAGGAACCACGCTTTCCAAAGACCACGAAACTCCCACTGGCACAAAGACCGCAGTGAAAATCTGCTTTCGCCTATTGCTTTCTTTGTACGGAATCCAAAAACCTTCGGGTGCGCGCAGCGGCAGGCCAGCCAATATCTGCTGCGGAGGCTTATCCGGTTGCGGATTCATCCAAAACAATTTGCCTTTGATGTCTTCAAAGAGCAGGTAGCAATGACCGGTGAACGGAACCGTGAATTCAAACTGAATCTCGTCACCGGAATGAACTGCTCCGTTCGATTCCAGCGGAGTTCCGGCTCCACCAGTCGCGCTTTTTTTGAGTACTCGGTATTGCAATGTCGGCGGCAAACTGGCGACTGGAAGAGCGACTTGCGGAGTCGGCAAAGCCATTGTTGCTCGTGTTACTGGAGGTGTTTTTTTACGAGCAACAGCCCAAACGCTCAGCGCCAGCGCAATTACTACCACAGTCGCCAACGCCGCTTTTCGCCATTGCCACGCAGGCTCCGGCGTTTTTCCGCTCTGAAGAGCCAAGGCGAATTCGTCAGCCAACTGCTTTGCAGTTTGTTGCCGCTCGGCCGGTTCTTTAGCCAGAGCCTTCATCACAACTGCTGAAACGGCAGGCGAGATCATCACTCCCGACTTCGTTTCGTGCGGAGGCGTAGGGCGGACGTGCTGATGCTGGTAAAGCACTGTCATAAACGAATCGCCCTGGAACGCTGGCTTGCCGGTCAGCATTTCGTATATCACCATCCCCAGCGAGTAAATATCCGCTCGCTTATCAATCTCGGCAAAGCCCGCTCCCGCCGCCTGTTCTGGCGACATATAACTTGGCGTGCCCAGGATCAAAGCATTCTGTGTTTGAGAAGTCGTGTTTTGGGATTGCTGCAATTTGGCGATGCCAAAATCCAGAATGGTAACGTGCAACTGGCCGTGGCGTTCGGCGACGATCAGATTTTCCGGCTTAATGTCCCGGTGAACGACGCCAAGGTCATGAGCATCGGCCAGCCCGGCGCAAACCTGCTGAACAATCGCGCTGATTTCTTCAATCGGCAAAGCGCCGCGTTCGCTCAATCGTTCGCGCAAACTTTGCCCCGGCACGAACTCCATGACCACAAATGGCTGGCCATTGAGCGTCCCGCCGTCCAACAACCGAGCGATGTTCGGATGATCCAGATCAGCCAAAATCTGACGTTCGCGGCGAAACCGTTGCTTGATCTGTTCGTTGGCGGTTGAGGCGATCAGCTTAATCGCCACCTGTTTGCGAAACTCGCCATCGGCGCGCTCGGCCAGATAAACAATGCCCATTCCGCCTCGGCCTAGTTCGCGCAAAACCCTGTATTGGCCGATGCGCTGCCCTGCCATTTCCAACGTCAATTCCCTGGTCGGCTCTTCGCTCGCTCTGTCAAACGAAGCCAACGCCGGGCGTTCTATGAAATCTCCAGCGTCTTGAAGAGCCTGCAACAATCGCTCGACTTCAGCACGCAGTTCGGCGTCACCACCGCAAATCTTCTCAAGCCGAGCCGCGCGCTCTGAAGGCTCAAGTTCTGCGACTTCATCAAAGACTTCCCGAATTTTTTCTGGATTGAGCTTTGCCATTTTTATTCAACGTTCGCTGTCGGCTGGACTGCTGTGTCGCGAGTCCGAATTCTAACGCAAACCACCGCGATGAAAAGCCCGCCTGAAAAAAGTTCGCCTTAATGAGCCGTTTTTCTTTGTTTGTTCGCTTTTAGAAGCGAGTTGGAAAAGCACGTTGGTGCGCGTGCCCTTCAGTTTCAAAAAGGAGCAGCAAATGAAGAGCATCGTCTCAGTTTTAGGCGTGGTGTGCCTGTTGGCCGCTTTCTCGCACGCACAAGAAAGTTTGAAAGTGACAGTGCGTGGTCGCGTCATCGTCAGCGAAACGGGTCAGCCATCGGCAGGAATTGAAATCAGAATTGCGGAAATAGATCGCCGAATCACCACAAATGAAAAAGGCGAGTTCACCTTCGTTGATTTGGCTGCAGGACAAATTGAACTGATCGTTGGACAAACTCGGCAAGTGGTGACACTGGACAAAGCCGACACCTTCATCGAAATCGTTTTGCAACAGCAACTGTCGGCAGCACCTGGCAAAGTAACTGACAGCATCACCATTCTGGCAGGTGAGTTGCTAAATTCCGCCGAAGCCACGGTTGAAAAGCTGCTGACCGAACGCGACACCAATTTGCTGGCCAGCGCGACCATTGCCGATCCAACGCGAGCCGCGCAGGCGTTGCCCGGCGTAATTGGCAATGACGATTTGAACAGTCGCCTGAGTTTGCGCGGAGCCAGCATGCGTCGCGTAGGTTTTTACATTGACGGAGTTCTGACCGGCGCGCCGATGCACGCGATCAGCGAAGACCAGGGTGGCGGCTCGATTTCTTCGTTGAATGCCGAAACCATCGGTTCGTTGTCCTTGCTGGCGTCGGCTTACCCGGTCAGGTTCGGCGACAGCACTGCGGGAGCGCTGCAGTTTGAAACTCGTCAGGGCGACCACCAGAAAATACATCTTCGATTGGCTTCAGGGCTTATCAGCACCTCAGCCGTCGCCGAAGGGCCGCTGCCCGGCGGAAGAGGTTCGTGGCTGGCAGCGGCTCGGCACAGCTACCTGGGTTATGTCATCCGCCGTCTGGAAAAACCCGGACTCGTTTTCGATTTCAGCGACCTGCAAACCAAATTGGTTTACGAGCAAGGCGAACACCAACAATTCAGCGTCACGGCCATCCTCGGCCAGACGGCGGCTCAGCGAGAGAAAATACGTTCGCAACTCTCGCTGGCCGACCCGTCGCAAATCTATGCTCATAATCATTTGCTGATTGGCCAGTGGAGTTACGCGCCATCAAAGCGGGCGAATTGGCAGAATCGTTTTTTTGCGTTGCAGGATGATTACTCGAACGTCAATCCGGCTGGCCTGACGATTGATAGAGGCAGTCGAGCGAATTTCGGCTGGACCAGCGACTGGCAGATCAAACCGAACGAAGCTCATCTGGTTCAAACAGGCCTGTCGCTGCGCGAGCTACGAGGCGCAAATCGTAGCGGCATTCAGCTTTCGCCAGCGCAACTGACACTGACGCAGCTGGTGGATTATCGGAAGCAGGCTTTTGAATTTGGCTATTACGCCCAGGACACTTGGCGAATGTTCAACAATCGTCTGGCGCTGACTGGCGGAATCAGAGTTGATCGTTTCAACGCAACTCAAACCGCCGCCACTCCGCGCCTGCTGTTGAGTTTCAACCTCAGCGAAAGCTCGCAGTTGCGATTGGGTTGGAGTCGCCACGCACAATTCCCTGACTTCGATCAACTCTTCGGACTCGGCGGCAATGCAAAATTGCGAGCCGAACAATCCGCCCACCAAAGCATCGCCTTTGAACAAAAGATCGGCGTGACGGGACGCCTGACGCTGGAATTTTTCAACCGCTCAGAACTGGGCTTGTTCTTCGGCCTTGACCGCGAACTTGCGCGCGCCAGTCAGCCGCCAACCGGCCAGCTTCCGCTCCGCAATGGGCTGCACGGTTACGCGCGAGGATTTGAACTGTCACTGGAAAGACGAAACGGAAAACGATTCAACGGCTGGATCAACTATTCGTTATTGAAGACTCGGCTGAGCGACGGCATCAGTGGCCAAAGCTTCATCAGCGACGACGACCAACGCCACACCGTCAGCGCATACGGCAATTTTCGATTTAACGAATCGTGGCAGTTGAGCGGACTTTGGAAACTGGGCAGCGGATTGCCGTTGATTGGCTTTCAGCCGGCAATGCTCAATGGCCAGCCATCCTTCACCAATCGCAATCAACTGAGGTTGCCAATTTACAGCCGATTCGATCTAAGGCTGGATAAATCCTTCAAGCTTCGCGGCTTCAAATTCACCTTCACGGCGGAGTTTCTCAACCTGTTTGGCCGCCGAAACCTGCGACAAGTTCGCAACGGCGTCGAACCTGTCTTGCCATTCGTGCCATCGGGCGGATTGAAGATCGAATGGTGAAGTGAATGTGATTGAGTTCCTGGCAGCCTATCGCTTGCCATCCAGATTCGCCCATTCGCCGGATTGAATGAAACTGGCCCAGTAGAACGGATGACTGCGTTTCGGATTTTTCAGCATCCGCAACTGGACCTGCCGCAAAGCCTCTCCGCGCCCTTCGCCACGCAGCAGGCGTTTGTAGTAGGCGACCATCAATTCTTTGGTCCCTTGATCGGAGACCGACCACAAACTCATCACCTGCGTTTCAGACCCGGCCAGCACGAAGGCGCGGCGCAGGCCGTAGACGCCATCGCCATTTTTGATTTCGCCGACACCAGTGTTGCAGGCCGAGAGCGCCACTAGCTTCGTGCCCCACAGATCAAGCCCCGCCGCTTCGAGCGCTGTCAAGATGCCGTCGTCATCACCGCCTTTGTGCAGGTTGGCTCCGGCCAGCGCCAGCCCGGAGCGAAACAACGGATTTTCCAGGCGCACACTTGATGCCGTTTCAACATTGCGCGCATCCCCAGCACTCAGTCGCAGGTCTGACAGGAAGAAGCCATGCGTAGCAATGTGCAGTAATCGTGGGCGGCTTACCTGTTTAAGTGCCGCCTTTGTTGCTTGTTCTCGCGTCAGCACAATAGCATCGGGCAACATCTGCTTCAGCGCCAGCGCCTCGCCCGCCGTACCTGGCAGTGGTTTGAATTTGGCATTGGCGAAATCAAAACTCAGTGCGTTGGGTTGCGACCCGCCGTAAACCGGTTTGATATCACGCTGCGCCAGCGCGCCGACTACCGGATGGTCATCGAAGGCTGGGTCGGCCAGCACAAAAGGCACTGATTTACTTTCCTGCTTGATTTGCAAGCGCAGCAAATCGCGACCGCTGGTTAGATAAGTGAACGTGTAGTGTTGGTTTAGATACTGGTTGTGTTCATCCACCAGCGCGGCGAAGGGCACGAGGTTGAGCAAACTATCGGGTGAGAGCAGAAGGCGGCGCGTTGCGCCCAGCAGCGGACGCAGTGGCTGCATCACCATCCGGTCAAGCTTGCGCGCCAGCTGTTTGACATCCATTCGTTTCGGATCGCGCAATGCTTGGCGCAAGTTTTCAACGGCTGCATCAATCGCCTTGGTCTCACCCAATTCGACCCATTGCACCTTTCTCTGTTGGTGCAGGACGTAGGCGACGTAGTGGGACTGACCGAAAACTTCGTCCTCTTTTTGGTATATTGCATTGAACGGACGATAGACAAAAATTTCAACCAGCGCTGCCTTGT
>JBGAPB010000327.1:0-6745 GCA_044221525.1 Blastocatellia bacterium
GCCTCGCGCATCGCTTCGGCGCGGGTGTAACCGGTTTCGACAACAACTTCTGGGTGATGCAAACGTTCTTCAGGGTGAATGACTGGAACTGCTGTGCGGCGTAGCGATTCGTAGCCGCGTTCACGCCGATAGTGTTCCAGGATGTTATGCGCCGAAACCGAATCGCTGGTCAGCGTGCGCCCCGTCACGAATTGATAAATCGAACGCGCAGCCGCCTTGCCCGAAGCTACTGCGTCAATCAGCAGGCGTGTGCCGTGCGCCAGATCGCCCGCCACAAAAACGCCTTTACCCGTGGTGCTCAGCGACGAAAGGTCAACCTTTGGCCAACCCGGTCGCATCATTTCGATGTCCGTGCCGCCGTCTTCCAGAAACTTCAGCGCTGGCGCTTGGCCGACGGAAAGCAGGACGGTGTCGCAGGGAATAACGTTAGTGATTTGATCGTCGTAAAGCGGCGCGAACTTTTTGTCTTCGTCGTAAACCCGCAGACATTTGCGAAAGCGCACGCCGGAAATTTTGCCCTCGTAATCGCGCAAAATTTCCATCGGTCCCCAACCGTTGTGACGTTCAACGCCTTCTTCATCGCCTTCCAAAATTTCAACGGTGTCGGCGGGCATTTCTTCCAGGCTTTCCAGAGAAACCAGATGGACGCGCGCAGTTCCAGTCAATCGCGCAGCCGTGCGCGCCGTGTCGTAAGCGATTTGCCGCACGACAGTGCGCGCCACGTCATAAGCAACGTTCCCACCGCCGATGACCACGATTTCATCGCCAATGTCCAGGCGTTCATTCAGCGAAACAGCACGCAACAGATCCACGCCGCCGTAAACGCGCGTGCCGTTTTCGCCTGGCAAACCCAACCCACGCGAAGCTTTCGCGCCAACGGCGATCAACACGGCGGCGAAATCGCGCCGCAAATCGGCAAAGGAAATGTCTTTGCCGATGGTCACGCCGCAGCGAATTTCCACACCGAGCGCTTCGATCACTGCAACTTCTTTTTGGATTAATTCGCGCGGCAAACGGTAAGCAGGAACGCCGACGGCCAGCATTCCTGCCGCCACCGGCTCTATCTCAAAGACGATTGGTTTGAATCCCAGCAAAGCCAAGTCGTGCGCGGCAGCCAGTCCGGCTGGCCCGGCGCCGATAATGGCAATTTGTTCGCCTGCGGCTTTGGCGACTCGTTCATTCAAACAGGCTCGCAATAACACTGCGATTTCTTCGGCGTTGACGGCGACCAAAGGCACATACGATTGAACTGCTCGTAAAACTTCGTTGGTGGGACGAGCTTCGGGGCCTGCCTGATCGCAGGCGAATCGCTTCAAGGCGCGAATGGCGATCGGGCGGTCGTTGGCGACAAAACGCCCGTCGTCGTCCACACGAGGAACTTTGCCGCGCCGGCAGGCGGCTTCGCACGGAGCACCACAAATACGCCCACAAATCGAAGCGAAAGGATTCGGGCCGCGCGCAATCAAGTAGGCTTCTTCAAAGCGGCCTTCGGCAATGGCGCGAACATAACCACGGGCGTCGGTGTGAACGGGACACGCCACCTGACAAGAGATCAACCCTTGATGGTAACCATCGCCGGGAACTTGTACGTTCAACTTTTCCATCTCTTTTCCAGCTTTGTCGGGCGCAGAAATAGGTAGAAGAAATACCAGCAGCCTGTCGCGGAAAATTCCCCACGAAGTTTTGCCGAATTGCGTGTTATTACTCAGTTACTAAGCGAAATCAGAATTGATTCACTCTCAATCTGGTTCTCAGCAATCCTGATACCTAACTGATGGTGGCCTCATGCTTTGGCGGAAAAGACAGAGGCGTTAATTATCCCGCTGGAAATAAGCGGGCAGGTTTGTTTTCGTTTGGCGGAGTATTTCAATAACTGCTTTGCGATCTTCCGGCGAAATGGCCAGAAGCTCTTTGTCTTTGGTTTGGCCTGTATGTGCCAGACACAGTTGTTTGTACAAATGATCGAGCGCCGGTTTGGGCAGCGCGTCGAACGCTTCTGAATAGATCAAATAGCTGCACGGATAACGAAACAGTTTGTGTTGCAAATCCAGATCGCGAAGTGAACGCCCTTGTTTGTCCCGTTGACCGATTGCGGCAAATTCTTTGGCAAATGCAGTTGTGCCGCTGATCGGCGTTTGCCAGCGAGCTTCGCCGACGAAAAGCATGTAACGAAGCAAATCATCAGAGGCGCGCTCGATCCGTCGCCGTGTGCTGTCAGAAAATTCATCGCCTTTGCGCTGCAAGGCGTCGTCCATCACTTTCTGATTGTTCAGCGCCAGTTTGGTTTCGTAATTCAGCTTTGTAATCAGATTGTGCATTTGCGTTTGATGCTCCAACACCATCAACGCCACGATGTCGCTGTGCGCAGAAAGATAGCTGGTCGGATAAAACTTCCTATCCAGGCTGGTTAGATTGGCGCCGGTCAGTTGCTCAGGCTTTTCGGGATTGCTGGATTCATTGAACAGAATATTTCCTGCGTGGCGCGCTTCGCCGTGAGTTCCCGTGACGTACCAACCTCCCCAACGTTCAATCAACGGGCTGGCGTGGTTGGTAATGTGCGACCCCAACGGCGCAATCGGATAACCGCGCTCGTCAGGATAAACCGACCGCACCACAAAGCCCGGCACGTTGCGAGTCGCATTCGATAGATGGCATTGCAAACATTCGTCGTTGCGAACAAAACGCGGTTTGTCGGTTTTGGTTTGCTCCAGCATGTAAAAGACGCCGCCGAGTTGTGGATCAACCGCGGCGACTTCCAGCAAATCTCCGCCACGAACCCATCCGACATAAACTTCGTCGTTGAAGTAAATCGCTCGCGGATTAGACGGCGAAATGCGATGTAACTGAAAACTGGTTTTGGAAAACACCAACCCTTGCGAAGCCACCGGCACGCCCAAAGCTTTCAACAGCGATTCCAGATAACCGCTCTTTTCGGAGTATTCCAGCTTCAACTCGCTGCTGTTGATTCGCCGCTGCAATCTGGCGACGGAGTCGTTATTGCCGGCGTTGCGATAGCCAACCACCTGACCGTCCTGATACGGGTCCTGATGCCTGGCCCAGCCTTGAGGAACAAGCCAAGCAAAAGCCGACACGGCAACAACCAGTAAAATTCTGGAGAAGCTTTTGATCTTCATCTTGCGTCAATCTTGTTCAAGGGCGGATTGCCGCCTGTGCGAGCAGTCCGCCCCCGATGAAAACTATGCGGTTTCAGGCACTGCCTTGATAACAGTTGTCTGCGATTTCGGCTTCCTGAAGATGAGGTCAAGCGCGAAATAAACAAACGCAACAGCGCCAACGGCGAAAACCATGTCGCCAATGATTCGCACCCACCGCAGAAATTGCATCAACTCGGTTTGCATAAATTCAGGGCTGCGCGCCGACCAGTACCCGACAGAAACCGACTGATGCGTTTGCAACAAGCCAATCGGTAACAAACTCAGCACAATTTCCATCAGCATGCCTATGTTGATCGCCCAAAACGCGAACTTAATCAGCGATTCTTTCCATAACAGCTCCGGCTTCATTGCGCGAAGGCAGAACAGCGTCAGTCCAAGTCCCAGCGTCCCGTACACGCCATAAAGCGCTCCGTGCGCGTGAACCGCAGTGGTATTCAATCCCTGCATGTAATAAAGCGCAATTGGAGGATTGATCATGAATCCGAAGATACCTGCGCCAACCATATTCCAAAATGCGACGGCCACAAAAAAGTAAACCACCCATTTGTATTGTTGCAGCCAGGGACGCACTCGCGTGTGGTTGATGTTTTCCCAGGCTTCAAACCCGACCAGAGTCAAAGGCACAATTTCCAGCGCGCTGAAAACCGAGCCAAAAGCCAAAGCCACTGTCGGCGTTCCGGCAAAATAAAGATGATGCAGCGTTCCGATGATGCCGCCGGACATGTAAACCGCGCCCGACAATAATGATGCCTGAGCAGCCCGCTCGGCATTGATTACTCCAAGCCGAGCAAACAGAAACGCGATAACAACCGTGGCGAAGACTTCAAAAAATCCTTCCACCCAAAGATGCACCACCCACCAACGCCAATACTCGACCACTGAAAGATGAGATTTCATCCCCCAGAACAACCCGGGACTGTAAAACAGCGCAATGCCCGCCGTCGTAATCAGATAAAGCACCAGCAATGATTTTCGATTGTCGTTTTTTCGCAAAGCCGGAATCGCCGTGCGCGCCACCAGAAACAGCCATAACAACAAACCGACAAACAGTGCCGCTTGCCACACGCGCCCCAGATCAACGTATTCATAGCCCTGATGGCCAAAGTAAAACGAAGCAGCGCCCGTCAGTTTATGCGCGACGCTCATCCATTGGCCGGCCATTGAACCCAGCACTACAACCAGCAGCGCGGCAAACAATAAATCTACGCCCAGCTTTTGCCGCTTCGGTTCATAGCCACAAATGATCGGGCCAATAAACAACCCTGAAGCCAGCCAGGCCGTCGCAATCCAGAAAATTCCCAGTTGCGTATGCCAGGTGCGCGTCACCGCATAAGGCAGATACTCGGCCAAAGGAAATCCGTAAAAGCCGCCGCCTTCGACTCCGTAATGGGCAGTCAACACTCCCATAAAAATCTGCAATAAGAACAACAACGACACGACCAGGAAGTATTTGACCGTCGCTTTTTGTGAAGGAGTCAGGGTTGATCCCACCAAGGGGTCACTGTTCGGTACGTCGTGATCTTCTTCCCGCTTTCTTCCGGCCAACAGCCAGATCATTGCGCCGATTCCGGCCAACAGCATGATGACGCTGACGCCAGTCCAGACAATGGCGCTGCTGGTGGGAACGTTGGCGACCAGCGGCTCCGAAGGAAAATTGCTGGTGTATGAGATCGTCTGGTTCGGACGGTTAGTCACAGCCGCCCATGATGTCCAAAAGAAAAACGAGGTGAGCTGACGCAGCTTCGTTGGGTCTGATTGGGCATCACGCTGGATGGCATAACTTTTGTTGCCGTTGGCAAAAACATCCGTGTAATGCCTCAGGTTGTCTTCAAAGGCTTCGGCGCGAACCGGCTCAATCGTGGTTTTGCCGGTTTGCGCGTCGTAATTGTTTTTGCGTAGCGTGTCCTGCAATCGCTGACGTAGCACGGCCTGTTGTTCGGAATTCAGCGCATCGTATCCTTTGTAGAATTCTGTCTTGGCCCATTTATCCAGAATGAACAACGCTTCGCGGTGCAAATAATCAGCCGTCCAGTCCGGCGCGACGTAACTGCCGTGCCCCCAAATGGAGCCAACCTGCATTCCGCCCATCGCTTGCCAGACATTTTGCCCGTTTGAAACATCGCCTTCGGCAATCACCACCTGGCCGTTGGTTGTCACGACTTCGCGTGGAATCGGCGGAGCCTGCCGGAAAATCTCCGTGCCAACCCAGCCCAGCACCGCGAACGAAAACACAAAAATTGCGATAAAAACAATCCACAGCCGTTTCACATTCTCTCCTGTTATTTGGGGTTGAGACTGAAGCGAAAACTGCCAGGCTTCAGATATTTTCCAGAACGTTTAATGCCCGAGGCACTGATGCTGGTCGGCCATTGTTTGCCAGTTTGGTTCTGCCTGAACCTCCATTTCCACGGCACGCGGAAACAGAATGTTATTTTCCAGATGTATGTGTTGATGCAGGTCGGCTTCAAAATCCGACAGCGACTGATAAAGCGTCTGGAAGCTGATGCACGCATCAAGCGGCGGCGTGTAATTGCTGCTAATCCGGCGCATTTCACGCAACAGGTCTCCGGCAACGTCATGCTCGGTCGTCATCCTCAGCACGGGATTCCGAACAGTCATGAAAAAAGGCTGCGGGATTTCGCGGCCATCAATCGCGGCCTCTTCCATACGCGCGATGTAAGGGAACAAAACCTGCTCTTCTCTCAGCAAATGAGGAATCAAATCCTGCTTCAGTTTTAGAAAAACTCCCTGCAACGAAACAAGCTCAGGATGGTTTTCGCCGTGTCGTGCGCAAACTTTATCGAACAGCTTTTCCAGCCTGATAAGTTCCTGCTTCGTAAAAAAGTGATGCGTGTCAACGATGTGGGCTGACAACTCTGTCATGGATTTCGACTGCCAATCCTGCGATTGACCCGCTAAATCCGTCATTTGAACTGCGGCCTCAAGTTCATACACCGCCTGCTCGATTGGAATGTGGAACCGATGACAAGCGTCTGCCAAAGTTCTGCCGCCGCCACAGCAATAATCAATTCCCAGTTGCTCGAAAATTCTTGGCGCGCCGGGAATGCCCACCGCCAATTCTCCAACCGTATTGCTAAGGTTAACCTTCATAACGTTCTCCCTTCGTTGAAGACCTTGTTGCCAAAGTTGATTTTTTTGAGTGCAATGGGACTTTAATACTCCGTCACCAGCCAGTGCAGTGACTTAAGTCATCGTGACGGAATATTCCGCATGTTTTTATGATTATGAAGGAAACGAGATTGTGATGAGCCTGCGTTCACGCTTGAAACTGCCCAAAGAGCATGGAGCCTGGGCGATGTTCTATGTCCCGTTTGTGTTGGGGATTTTCGTCGCCGGGCGATTCAATCTATCAGTACTGTTGTTGCTGCTGGCGTCAACAGCGATGTTCATCTCCCGTGAATCCCTGCTGGTTTGGTGGCGAGCGCGAAAACGCGGGCGGCAAACCCAGGCTTCGATTGAAGCAGGGCGTTTGTTGCTCGTCTACTTTGCGATAGCTGCTCTGACAGGCCTGCCTCTGTTGCTGGTTTACCGATTCTTATGGCTTGTGC
>JBGAPB010000328.1:0-6705 GCA_044221525.1 Blastocatellia bacterium
TCCAGGCAATTCCGATTTGGACGCGCGCATCGCTTCGTATGAGCTCGCGTTCCAGATGCAGACTCACGCGCCCGAAGCAATGGACTTGTCCAAGGAATCCGAGGCGACCAAAAAGCTTTACGGCATTGGCGAAAAGACTACGGATTATTTCGGCAAGCAGTGTTTGATTGCGCGACGAATGGTTGAACGCGGCGTGCGCTTCATTCAGCTTTACAGCGGCGGAGGTCATCAGCAGGAATCCTGGGACGCGCATTACGGCTTGCACGAAAATCACTCGATGCATTGCGCCGAAACCGACAAACCGATGGCTGGTTTGTTGGCCGATCTGAAGGCTCAAGGCTTGCTGGATTCGACGCTGGTGGTTTGGGGCGGGGAATTCGGACGCATGCCGATTTCTCAGTCTGGCATTGGGCGCGATCACAATCCGCACGGCTTCACGATGTGGTTTGCCGGAGGCGGCATCAAGGGCGGTCAGGTCATTGGAGCGACGGATGAATACGGTTACAAAGCTGAAGTCGAGCCTTACTCGGTTCACGATATGCATGCGACCATCCTGCACGCGATGGGATTGGATCATCGAAAGTTGACTTACTATTACGGCGGTCGTGAACAACGGTTGACGAACTTTGGCGGTGATCCCGTGCTGAAGATGCTTGTTTAACCAGACAAGCTGGGCAGGTTTTTGAAGGTGGCTGTCAGCAATGTGGGCAGCCGCCTTTTTACGTTTTTGGGATCATCGTTCAGCTTGTAGCCGGACGTAGCTCAGAATCCAGGCCAGATGTCCGTAACGTGCAAAGTAGATTCTTTTTCCGGTCAGATTCATTTCCACCGCCACTGCGCGAAGGATTTCAGCTCCAGCGATCAGGTTTTTCGGAGTGAAGGTGTTTCGCACTGATCCGACTTCGCGCTCAGCTTCCTGCCTTAGCGTAGCGTTGGTGATGCGCGAAAGATCGGGCTCAATCAATGCTTCGGGGTTTGTGATTGCCCGGTTATAAAAATTGTTGATGTCGTCAACCGTCAATGGTGTGAACGAAAGCCGGTTTTCGGGGTGAATCAACGTCGCCATGGCCCAGACGATTCCGCCAGACAGATAAACTTTTCGGCGATTTAGTAAGCCTGGTTTTCGCGCGGCTTCACTTCGCAAAGGCGAGCGAATTGAATCTTTGGCCAACGCCGCTGAGTGGTTGACGAAGGTTTTGTAATCGGCTGATTCGCCCGCAGCATTGTTGATTTCGTTGGAGAATGTGATCGTGCCTTTGGGAATTCCCCATGTCACATAGTCGTAACCTGCTGAGCCAACGGTAACCTGCCGCAATTGTTGATACCCGCCTTTGGTGTTTCCGCTGCCGACATCAATCAACACAGAAATGCTGCGGTTGTCTTGCCAGGTTTGGCCGGATTTATATCGTCTGGGCACTGCTCCGGCTATGGTCAGTTGGACTTCGGTATCTACGTCCAGAAATGGCGGCGTTTGGCCAGTGAGTTTGGCGATTTCGGCGGATAATTCCAGCGAGTTTTTTCCTATGACTCCGCTGCTGATAACGACATGAATCTGTTCAGCCGGAATGCGATATTCCTGGCGCATTCTCTGGTGGAATCGTTGTATAGCATTGACTGTGTCACGTATTGCCGCAGGCGTGAAGTAACCGTCTTTGGTTTGCGCCAGAGTCGTATTAACGACTTCAGCGTAAACGATTTTGACGCTGTAGTTGTCGGATTCACCGGCAATGCGGAGCGCAATTGCTTTTACGCCTTTTGAGCCTATCTCAATGCCGCCATGCAATTCATCTAAGGCCTGGGGCAAGCTTTTTGCTTGAACCGACAGACTGTTGACTGCTGAAACAATCAACATGAATAAAACTGCCAGCAGCGACGCTTTCGATTTACCTGGGGGGAGAATCATGGCGTTACTCTCTGTTAAAGATAATTGTGGGAGGCGTTACCGGGTAACGCTGTGTCTCAATTTTCCTGCTTCAGTTTTTTTCTAAGCATACCTACGACGTATATGAATGCGCCAAATACCAGCAACGTAGCTGCTGATAAAGTGACAGGTACCAAAACTGATGCGCGAGGATTACCGGATTGCGATTTACCTATCTCAGTTGATGATATTGCTTTGGCCCCAGGATCGGATGTCCTGAGTGCAGGTGTAGGAGACGTAGCAGCAGCAGTGACTACTGATGGAGTAATTGCCGGACTTGGAGCCGGTTTTGTTGTTGGAGAAGTTTCCGGTGCAGGAGAAAACTTTCGCTGTGCGGCGCGATTGGGTTGTTTTTGATTGCCTTCTTGCTCCCGCGCGCCTGGAAAAGCGTCTTCGGGACCGTATTTCGAAAGCGATCTTTTCTTTTCGGGTGATAGTCCGGATTGCCCTTGAGTTCTTTGTTGTGCAGGCGTCTGGACAAAAGTAATCTGGGCAACAGCCGACTGTGCCAGATTACCATTTTGGAACAGGCATAGAAGAGCGAGAATTGCCGACAGAGTCAGAACCGACGATTTTGTTTTCATATAACACCTGTATATCGTTTTGTGTGGGGAACGCCTTACGACCGTAAGTGCGTGATCAGGGTCATAATCAAAACAATCAATGCGATAGCTAATGTTACGGCAAGGGCGGCAGTCAATGCTATAGCCTTGCGATCTTTTTTTACGCCACGGACAGCGGCTTCAACCTTAGCTTGAGATTCAGCCAGCCTGGTTGAATAGGATTCGGATACTTCACGAATTTGAGATTCCGCCTGCGCGCGCATTTCCGATTCACGGCGGGCAGCTTCTTCGGCCAAACGGCGACGTTCTTCAATTTCTTTGGCCTGGGCTTCCGCCTCGCGGGCTTTTGCTTCGGCCTCGGCTTTTCTTCGCTCGGCGTCCTGGCGATCAAGCTCTGCCATCTGGGCCGCCCGTTCGGCTTGCGAACGCGCCCGCGCTTCAGCTTCGGCTTTTAGTTTCGCGGCTTCGATTTCTCGTCTAGTCTGTTCGGATTCGTGAATGGAAGCCTGGGCCTGATTCAATTCGTGAGTGGCTCGTTTTTCAATTTCCTGCACCTTTTGTTCAGCCAGACGGCGCAACTCGATTTCTTTACGTGCCGATTCTTCGGCCAGACGGCGGCGCTCTTCTGATTCACGAGCTTTGTTTTCGGCCACGATCAATGCCGCTCGAATTTGGTCGTTGGCATTTTGTGTTGGGGCGGTTACGGAGGCGGCTTCAGTTGTTTGTGTGCTAACTCCACAGAACGAACAGCTTGTGCGTCCCGTTGCCACTTCACACTGAAGCGTTTGGCAGAAGTGCTTTTTGGGCGTCGAGTGCGGAAATTGATGGCAACCAGCGCAGGCAGGTTGAGGCGCCCCCCAATCCAGCACACCGTGATGTTTTCGCAAAGTCGGATCATCGTAATCCACCATGGTCACGGCGCAATTGTCGCAGGCGTACGCTCGCGGATTTAAGGAGCTCAGGCAGAAAATACATTCTTTCAGCGAAACGTCGGCGCGATTTTTATCCCAAGCGATAAAGGTCTGGCAGTTACAGCAGTAAACCCAGGCGCCTTCGGCGGGGAAGTTGTTGCTTAGTGTGTGTGCTTCAGAGCCTTCGCGGCAAACCACCGTCCGGCTGGTGCGCGGCATTGGAAAGTTCGCTTGATGTTCGAGGCAGTGAATTTTGACAATGTCAGCTAGCATTTTGTTTTGTAGTTGGGAGATGGCGGGACAGGAGTTGAAAGTTATTGCAGTTACTGACTCCCAACTTCTATCCTCGGTTTTAAGCTCTTGCGGCGGCTGCCATTACAGCACGTTTAGCGTACACGCGAGCCAGATGGCGGCGATAATCGCCGGAAGCATGAATGTCTTCCATTGCGTCGTCGGCTTCGGCATCGGCTTTGACAGAGGCAGCGCTGATGGCTGCTTCATCCAAGGTTTTACCGCGCAGTTCGTCTTCGACAGAAGTGGCGCGGAAGGGCTTAGGAGCAAGCCCGGTCACGCCGATGCTGACGGCTTCACATTTGCCATTGGCGATTTTCAATTGCGCGGCCACGCCGACGACGGCGAAGCCAGAAGCTGATTGCGGCACTTTCAGATAAACAGCGGCAGCCGGTTGAGCCGGTTTGGCAACGCGAATTTCGGTGACGATTTCGTCTGATTCGACGGCGCTGGTCATCAAGTCCAGGAAGAAATCAGAGGCTTTGATTGCCCGCGTACCTTGGCTAGATCGCGCGACGATTTCGGCGTTCAGAGCCAGAATCGCCGCTGGCCAATCTGCCGCCGGGTCAGCGTGAGCCAAACTGCCGCCAATTGTCCCTCGGTTGCGAACCTGTTGGTCGCCGATCTGCGCGGCTGTTTCAGCCAGTAGAGGGCAATGCGTTTTCAGTTCGGCGTTGGCGGCAATTTCAGCGTGAGTCGCGTTGGCTCCGATGCTGATTGTGGAGCCGGCAACTTTGATGGCTTTCAGCTCGGCAATGCGTCCGATGTCAATGACGACTCCCGGTGAAGCAAGTCGCAGCTTCAAGACCGGAATCAGGCTGTGACCGCCGGAAAGAATCTTGGCGTCTTCACCGTGCTGGTCCAGCAGTGCCAGCGCTTGTTCAATACTGGTCGGCGCAAAGTATTCAAAATTTGTTGGGATCATTCTTCGTCCTCATATCAGGTTATGCAGTGATCGCCTGTTTAATCAATTCAGCCATGCCGAATTTTCCTTTTGAATTCTTCAACTCAGGAGTCCAGCACGGAGCTTGACTCAAGAACGAATGGCTGTCGCCGAGCAGCAGTCCAATGAACACTTCTGCGACAATGCGACCGCCGACTTCGCCAAGCCGGGTTGACGTGTCGTCTTTGGTTCTTGGGTTGTTGTATGCCTGCTGGGCTTCGGAAAGTATGTAAAACCAAAGGGGGGCTTTCCCGGCGAAAGAGGGACTGACCTGATCAATCGTCATATTCCCTGGTGAGTCCTCCCTGGTCGCCTTGCCGACTTTTAGTTGAGAATCCTTAAGCGGTTCTATTCCCATAAAACAAGCGACATCCTGGCCTGACGGCAACCCCATGGTCAGTCCGCGGCGCAGGTTTCTTTGAGCCAGGGAAGTGAAAGGCAGGTTTTGTTTTACAAACTCCGGCAGCAGAGCCAGCGGATTGACCAGAGAAGAATCAACCTTGTAAGCAGGCTGTATGCGTTCAACTCCTTTTTTGGGCTGACCTTTGACGTTCATGTCGAAAAAGAGCCGCCAGTCAATGGCGAAATTCTCAGGGATTTCTCGGAAGCCATTCAATCCCTGATTGGTATCGGTCGGCGTGAAAATAAACTGGCGTCCATTGATCGGGTCTGCTTTAGTTGGAGGATTGACTCCAAAGGTCTTATTCAACCGGTAAACAGGACGGATCATCGAATGCCCAAAGCGATAAGCGGCCACTGAAAATTCGACTGGAATGAAAGGCTCGTTTTTCCAGTGGAAAAAACGCAGATCAGGCTTAGCTTCATGAATCGTTTGCGGCTTATTTGTTGTAGGGCTTTTTGGTGTCTTGGGATTCAAGTGCGGCAAGATTGAATATATTGTGTCCCAGCCGACCATTTTCGGCAGGAAGTCATTGAGAACAACCCATTGATAATGCCAGCGCACCGATTGTTGAATCTCTTCAAACGAGCGGGTCGGCCATAGATCAACCAGCGAATTATGGAATCGGAGCATTGTTGAATGCAGTTGCGCAACGATGACGTTTTCGTCATTACGTGGATCACCAATCAGCGCGCGAGCCGTGCCGGAAGATGATTGATGGCGCGGAAGGTCGCGTATGTTGCCGTCAAAGCTTGCCTCAACGCCTGTCAATTTACGGCCTAGCTTGAAATGTTTGCCGTCATCTTCGTAAAGGTATGGTTGATCGCCAGGTCCACGGCCATAAACCGAATCCAGATCAAAGCGCGGGGTGCGGAAATCTGTTAGTTGGTCGGGGTCGTTTTGTTTCACCAAACTGCTTACAGGATCGAAAGTAATGTCGTGATCAATGAACTGTCCCAGGTAAGTAAATCCGGCTGGGATGGCTGGTACGTTTTCCGTTCCCTGATTTTCTTCGGCGTCAATCACGGTTTCGATCTCTGCGGTTGGGTTTCCAGCGTCGTCTGTTTCCGCCTCGGCAATCATCTTTTCCGCTAATTTATCCAGGTCGGCTTCAGGGAATACCGCCGCAGGCAGCGACCTGAACATGCGGCCGAACTTGCCTTCGAATACTGTAGACCTGGGAGTCGCGTCCAGTCCGCGCAATACTCCATGGAATTTCGGACGTTGTGTGGTGGGGCCTTGAGGAGTCTTAGCTGTTTGTGCGCTTTTTTTGTTCATGAAATTGCCTCCAAAAGATAAAGGGATTTTCCTGCCAGCAGGGTTGTTAGTTGTTTATCAATCGCCAGAGTTTTTCCGGGCGCAATGGCAAGTCAACGTGCGTGACGCCGAATGGCGCAAGGGCATCAATCACTGAATTGGCTGTCGCCGGAGTCGAGCCTATAGTTCCTGCTTCGCCGACACCTTTGGCTCCAAGTGGGTTTACGTCGGTCGGCGTAACAGTGTGATCCAGATCAAAGTGCGGCAATTGATGAGCTTTCGGCACGGCGTAATCCATCAGTTCGCCCGTTATCAACTGGCCGTTTTCGTCGTAAACGACTTCTTCAAACAACGCTTGAGCCATGCCTTGCGCGATGCCGCCGTGAATCTGGCCTTGTACAATCAACGGATTGATCTGG
>JBGAPB010000329.1:0-6804 GCA_044221525.1 Blastocatellia bacterium
GGCGGCGGCTTGATCGTGGTAACGAGTGATGAGGTCTTTCACCCAAGTGGTTTCGCCTGTGATGTCTACGTAATGAGTTTTCAGGCGAACGCAGGCATCAACAATCGAAGTCCCGTAAATCGCATAAGGCCCAGCCGTCGTCAGCATCACTCTCGTCCGCGAAACCATAGCATCAACAGCAATCTGGTCGTTACTGTCGGCGACCAGCACATCAATGTCTTTGACGGAATTGCCAATCTCGGCTTTGACGGCTTCCAGTTTCTGGCGGTTGCGACCAGCAATCGCCCAGTGCAATTCGCCTGAGCGCAAGTTCTTAGCGAAGTATTCGACAGTCTGCTTGCCTGTGAAACCGCTGGCTCCGTAAAGCACAACATCGTAATCACGTTTTTGCATGGAGTGATTCCTTTTGTGGGAAGAGAAGATTTAAGACCGCAGATAGGAAGCGCCGTTTACATCCACGATGCCGCCGGTCAAAAACTCCGTTCCTTCGGAAGCCAGGAACAAAACAGTTTTGGCGACTTCTTCGGGTTTGGCGACTCGCTTCAGCGGGCTTTGGTTGCGAATGCCGTCGCCTTCCGCGCCGTCCAGGCGATAGGCAACTCGTTCGGTTTCGACGAAGCCCGGAGCAACAACATAAACAAAAATGTTATGCGGAGCCAACGCCTGAGCCAGCGACTGACTCATCGCGTTCAACGCGGCTTTGCTCGCCCCATAAGCCGGAGCGTCGGGTTCTCCGCGAAAAGCTCCGCGCGAAGAAATGTTGACGATTTTCCCGCGACCTTGCCGGATCATCTGCTGGGCAGCGCAAAAGCTGAGGTTCGCCGCCCCGATCAAATTCGTGTTCAGCGTTCGTTGCCAGGATGTCTGCCAATCTTCGTAACCGGTTTTGGCAATCGGATGAGCTTCAAAAATGGCAGCATTGTTGACCAGTATGTCCAGGCGGCTATGTTGACGAACGACCGCCTCGACAAGCTGGCTGACTTGATTGGCGTCGGTGATGTCGGCTTGATGCAACGAATGAGAATCGCCAGCCAGCGAGTCGAAAGTTTTTTCGGCGGCTTCGCGGTTGGAATTGAAATGGAGCGCAACTCGCGCTCCATTTTCGGCAAACTGCTGGGCAATGACTCGGCCAATTCCGCGAGCCGCACCCGTGACCAAAACGACTTTGTCAGTAAAACTCATCCTGCCACCCCTGAAGCTTTGGCCACGAACTCATCCCAATAACTTTTGATGGCGATTTTGGCCAGCTTCCACATCTTGCCCCACTGGATTTCGCCTTCTTCGCCGTAAATCAGTTTGCGAACCATCAGGTCACGGAAGTTTTTGCCTTCGCGACGGATCATGAACTCTTTAGCAAAAGGCTTAGCCACGTCGAAGAAGCTAAAGTTCGGATCCATCGCTATGCCAATGCCTTCCAGAGTCATTATCGCTCTCATGACGTAGGTGAAATGCGGCGGAATTCGAAACGGGTATTCGTAAATTACTTCGGCCAGTTCGTAAGTCAATTCCTTGAATCGAATCTCGCCAAGTTTCAGGTTGAAGTAATCTGTGAACAGCTTTTCGACAACCGGCTTGATCACTTCCTGGTCAACTGTCGGATCCAGAAACTGCAAATTGATCAAATCCTGGGTCAGCCCTTTGACGTCTTTTTCAACGATGTGAAAGAAAGCATCTATCAACTGGCTTTGCAGTTTGGACGAAATGCGCCCGACCATTCCGAAGTCGAAGAAAGCCAGCCGTCCACCGTCCATCACTCGCAAATTGCCCGGATGCGGGTCAGCGTGAAAATAACCGTCTTCCAGCAATTGTTTCAGGTAAGTTCGCGCAATCAGCTTGATGATATCCGGCGGGTTAATGCCGCGCTGACGCAGTCCATCCAGTTCCAGAACTTTCAATCCGCCGATAAATTCCATCGTCAGCACACGCGGGCTGGAATGCGACCAGTAAATCGTGGGCACATAAACTTCAGGCCATTTGCGAAAATTGGTGCGGAAAGTTTCTGCGTTCTGGCCTTCCTGAACGTAATCCATCTCTTCAAAAATGACGGTGGCGAATTCACCCAGAATTCCTTCCCAATCAATGCCGCGAATGACCTGAGGAAAGCGCATCATGAACTGAGCAATCTGGCGCAGAACGGCAATGTCGAAGTTGATGGTTTTGGCCAGGTCAGGCCGTTGAACCTTGACGGCGACGGTTTCGCCGGAATGAAGTCGCGCTTGGTAAACCTGCCCAAGCGAAGCGGCGGCAATCGGCTCAGGCCCGATTTCGGCAAACAACACGTCAACCGGTTTGCCAAGCTCGCGTTCGATGATTTGCATCGCAACTTCGTTCGGGAAAGCAGGAACGTTGTCTTGCAGCTTGCTCAGTTCTTTGATGTAAGCCAGCGGCAGCAAATCGGCGCGAGTGGAAACCGACTGGCCAATCTTGATGAATGTCGGGCCGAGTTTCAGAAGCTGGCGACTGAGCCATTCGGCCTGCCATTGCAGATGCTTTTCTTCAGATTCATCCTTTTTGCCCACGAACCAGCCGCGATGATAGGCGTAAACAAACAAATGATAGAGCGTGAAAGTCCAAATGATGCGCGCAGCGCGAAACCACCCGCGAATGCCGTTACCTTTGATTTTGGCAGCCGGATCATAATGCGCGACATTGGCCGCCGGAGTCACTTCCAGCAATTGCGGCTGACCGGCCAGAAGCGACGTGTTGCCGTTGGTCAAAATTTGCGGCTCAATCTCTTTAACTGTTATTGCCATCTTCCCCCTTAAACGTAATTCCTTGAATTGGGAGTCACAGATTCCAGCAGAAAATATCCTGCCAGCCTAACGCGGGGATATACGAATCAAGTAAAGGTTAAGTTGCGACGAGCAAAATTGGAATTGAAATACCGAATTGCGCGGTCGCGGTCGCGAGTGATCTGAGCGCGTAGCTCGTCCACACCTGAAAATTTCTTTTCTCCGCGCAAACGGTGAAGAACGCGAACCCGTAGAGTCTGGTCATACAAATCCTGGTCGAAATCAATCAAGTGGGTTTCGACTTTCGATTCAAGCTCGCCACCAAAAGTCGGGCGCTTGCCAATGTTGGTGACGCTGCGCCACCAGACACCGTCAACATTCGCCAACGTCACGTAAACTCCATCAGATGGCAGCACACGATTTTGAAGCTCCAGGTTGGCTGTTGGGAAAAGCAGTTGGCGACCAATGCCGTGGCCACGAATGACAGTGCCTTCAATTCCGTAAGGCCGACCAAGCATTTGCCGTGCGACGTTCACTCGCCCGGCTTTCAGCAACATTCGCACCATCGTTGAACTGATTCGGTGGCTTTTTGAACGAACTTCGGGAACTTCGGCGGCCTGAAAGCCAAAGCGCTGGCTAAGTTGTTGTAACAATTCGATATTGCCCCGCCGTTGATTGCCGAAAGCAAAACCTTTGCCCAGATAAACTTCGCTCGCCTGCAAACCATTGACGACGAACTTTTCCACGAACTCTTCGGCTGAAAGCGCCGCCAGTTGCTGGTTAAAATCCAAAACTATGATTTGCTGAATGCCCAGCAGCCTCAGCCCTTCGGCTTTTTGATTGAAGGTTTGCAGTAGCGGCGGCGCTGTGTCGGGTTTCAGCAATTGGCGCGGGTGAGGATCGAAAGTAATCAGTGTCGGAGTGGAATCAGTCAGCAAAGCTCTTTCGACAAGAGTGCGGACAATCGCCTGGTGCCCCAGGTGCAAGCCGTCGAAAACTCCCAACGTCAAAACCGTCGGGCGACTGATTTCAGCTTGTTCAATACCGTGAAAGATTTTCATTACTTGGGAGTCGGGAGTCGGGAGTCGGGAGTCGGTTACAAGGAAACCGTTTCCCAACAACTGATCACCATCTAAAACTCTATTTGCAATCCGTCGTAAGCCGGTTCAACGCCTTCAGGCAGAATCCGGCAAAGCTCCGAATGCTTAAAATCGTGTCCCATGTGCGTCAGCAAAGCGCGACGCGGTTTCAGTTCGGCAATGTAATTCAGCGTTTGATCCAGATGAAGATGAGTAACATGCGGTTTGAACCGCAAAGCGTCAATTATAAGCAAATCAAGCCCGTGCAGTTTAGCCAGCGAGTCTTCAGGTATGAAATTGCAATCGGTGATGAAGGCAACTTCGTTTTTCCCGTCGCTGAATCGAAAACCAGTCACCGGCAATTTGCCGTGAATCACGTCAAACGGTGTGATTCTTAATCCGCAAACTTCAAATCCACCTTCGATGGTGTGAGGAATGATTTGGGCCAGACCTCCGCCAATGTGTTTAGGTTCAAAGATGTAATAGAAAACCCGGCGAAGCCCTTGCCAGGTAATATCGCTGGCGTAAACCGGAACCGGGCCGTGGCGAAAATTGATCGGGCGGATGTCGTCCAGGCCAAGCACATGGTCAGCGTGGCAATGCGTAATCAGCAAAGCATCCAGCCGGTCAATTTTTTCGCGCAAAGCCTGTTGCCGAAAGTCAGCCGAAATATCCACAACAAGCCGTTGGCCTTCGTTTTCGATCATCAAACCGGTTCTGGTCCGATTGTCACGCGGATCATCCGACTGACAAACCTGGCACTCGCAGCCAATCATAGGCACGCCGACAGAAGTTCCGGTTCCAAGAAGAGTGATTTTCATACCAGCCGAACGCCGTCACTAACGCCTCATGGACACGAATTGGGTTTTCAACTCGGTCAGCAATTCGTCATAGAAACGCGCTTCGCCTGGCGTCAGATTTCCGTTGGTCTTTTCCCTTAACAGAATCAGCAGATCAATGGTTTCTTTGGCAGCCATCATATCCACCTGTCGCTGACCTGTGGCCGGATGTTCCACCAACCCAAGGTAAATAAACGCCGACGAAGCGATGTTCATGACGAATTCCGTGAACATGGTTTGTTCAGGCATCACGTCGTCATCAGCTTGGCCGTCAACCTGGAATTCTTCCTGCGGCAATGGGACTGGCTCGCTGGCAACGGGTTGAGGAATTGCCTCGACTACCGGAATCGGTTCCTGAATCTGCGCGTCGTCGCGCAATGATCCGTCAGAGTTAAAAAGACGACGGTCTGTGACCTTAAAAGCAGACTGATTCTCATCGGCCATGGTGATCTCGCTCCTGCTGTATTCAAAGTTGGATTGTGAGTGAGGCGGGATATTAGCATCTGAAGTAGATAGTAGTCAGTAGTCGGCAGTCGGAATTTTGGAATCCTTCGACTGCCGACTACCAAATGCTGACTACTTCACTGAAACATTATTGCTGGAAAGAGTGGTCGAAAGCGCTCTCTGGAGTTCAGCCGCGGCTTTTGTGTAATCGGTCAGAGCGCGCAATTCGCGGCCACGGGCAGCAGAAAGAGCATTCTGACGATCCAGCACGAAAAAGCTGGTGGATTGACCGGCGTCGAATTTGCGCTGCTCGCTTTGATATTGAAGCTCAGCGTTGTTGCGAGAATTTTTGGCGGCTTCGACTCGACGTTTGGCGGTTTCGACAGCCTGCAACGAATTCCGTACTTCAACTTGAATCAACTGCTCGGTGCGCTGGCGCTGAATATCAATCTGACGGGCCTCGGCCAAAGAACGACCAAGATTGGCTTCAGCCGTTCGATTGCCAATCGGCAGGCTGATGTTGACTCCAACTCGCCAGGTGCGAAATTCATTCTTAAACAGGTTTCCTAAACTCTGACCATTGCCGCCGATCAAAAAACCAGGAATTGGGACATTTGTAGATGCAGGCAACAACTGAATCAACGGATTTGGCGGATTGGCTTGCCCGTTGGCGAAGCGAATCAACTGGTTGATTCGGTCGGTTGTGGCCGCGCCGGAAGCCGTAAAGAAATTCCCCTCGGTGCGCTCCTTACCTGCCAAACCGATTGCGCCGTAGCTGATAAAGAAATCAACCTGCGGTTTGGTCTGGTCACGGAAAAACTCCGAATCAATCTTGTTCAACTCGCCGCGCATACGAAACTGCTCCATCTCCGGGCGATTTTGCAGCGCCAACCGCGTGGCATCTTCCAGCGGCAAACCAACATTTGAATCAATCTGAGGCTGTTCAACCGGGACCAATTCAGAATTCCACATCTCTGCTTTGTCAGGTTGAAGCATCAATGCTTTCAGGGCGTTTTCGGCTCGCTGTATTGCATCAATGGCAGCCTCGGCTTCGTCGTTGCGGCGTTCAAGCTCCACGCGAGCAGAAATGATGTCGGCTGGCGCAAGCGTTCCGGCTTCGACCAGTCGCTGGTTGTGTTCAAGCTGGGTGCGAGCCAGCTCAACCGACTCGCTTTTGATTTCGCGGTCACGACGGGCAAAAACCAAATCCCAGTAAGACCGCTGCACCTGAGCGATGATCTCAATCGCTCGCTGCCGAAACTGACTGTCTGAAATATCCAGCCGTTTTTTGGCCAGCTTAATCTGACGCCGAGCTGGGTCGGTGTCGCGGTTTTTCATCAGCGGTTGAGTGAAGCTGACATTGAGCGTTGAAGTGAATTGCGGGTTGAGCGAGTTGAACTGATTCTGAGTCGTCGCCCGATCGTTATTAAAAGTCCCCTGCAACAATCCGCCATGCTGACGCAGACGCTGGGACAAGGTCGCGTTGCCGGTCAAATTGTCTGTGAGCAATCCGCCATCCTGCCCGCCGGCCAAAATCGAAGCCACAGGCGCTTTTCTTCGGTCGTAAAAAAAGCTGGTTGTAAAAGTCGGATCGTAAATGCCGTCAGCCGCACGAACGTCGAACTCGGTCAGTTGAACGTTTAGCCTTTCGACTTCGACATCCCGGTTGTTTTCCAACGCACTCAGAATGGCATCGCGCAAAGTCAGCGT
>JBGAPB010000330.1:0-6764 GCA_044221525.1 Blastocatellia bacterium
AACAGTTCCCAGTTTCTGGAAACTGTTTACGCATGTTTCGAAATTGGCGCGGTCGTCGTTCCCTTGAACACTAGACTGGCGGCGGACGAACTTGTCTTCATCATCAATGACGCAGAATGCAAAGCCTTTATCACGGACGAACTGCTGCAACCTTTGGCGTCCAAGTTCAAGAACCGGCTGGAAGGAATAGAGCATTTCATCGCCATGGGCGGCGGCGAAGCGTTCAACAACTATGAAACTCTGATATCCGAACACATCAATGAAGACTTCAAATCTCCGCCTGACTATGATCATTCTGACGAGGAACTCGCAGGCCTGTTTTACACCAGCGGCACAACAGGTTTGCCCAAAGGCGTCATGCTTAGTCACCGCAATCTTTGGATGAATGCGCTGCACACTTTGGCAACGCGAGCGCCGGAGCCAGGGCTGAATTTTCTGCACGCCGCGCCTATGTTTCATCTGGCGACTTTTCCCGCTGTCATCAACATCACCGTCAACGGCGGAACTCATACAATTCTGCAAAAATTCGATCTGAAAGCGATGATGGAACTGATCGAAAGCGCCAAAGTCACAAGCACGGTTCTGGTTCCGACAATGATCAATTTTTTGATCAATCACCCTGACTTCAGCAAATACGATCTCAATAGCTTGCGACGCATCACGTACGGTGCAGCTCCTATGCCTGTGGAATTGCTGAAATACGCAATGAAGCGGTTGCCGAACGTCGAGTTCGCCCAGGGGTACGGCCAAACTGAATCCAGTCCACTGCTGACCTCACTTCAACACGAAGACCACGTCACCGAAGGCGAGGAGCGTTTGACCCGACGCCTCGCTTCGTGCGGACGCCCCGTCGCCGGAGTCGAAGTAGAAATACTAAAAGACGACGGCACGTTCGCTGGCCCTGGCGAAGTCGGCGAAGTAATTGCTCGCGGCCCTAATGTGATGATGGGTTATTGGAAACGACCGGAAGAAACCTCTGCCGCATTGCGTGACGGTTGGTTGCACACTGGAGATATGGCGACAACTGATGAAGACGGTTACATTTACCTGGTTGATCGCAAGAAAGACATGATTATTTCGGGTGGCGAAAACGTCTACTCCAGTGAAGTCGAAAACGTCGTTTACCAGCATCCTGACGTTCACGAAGCCGCTGTTATCGGCGTGCCAGATGAAAAATGGGGCGAAGCCGTCACTGCAATCGTGGCGGTTAAACCAGGAAAATCCATAACTGAAAACGAGTTGATCGAATTCTGTTCGGACAGGCTGGCGGATTACAAAGTCCCCAAGCGCGTAGAAATCCGCGAAAGCGAATTGCCAAAAAGCGCAACCGGAAAAATAATGAAGAAAGAGTTGCGCGAGCCTTATTGGCAAGGGCACAATCGCCGCGTCAATTAACAATCAGGGGTGTCAATGCCTGTCAAAAAACACTTCCTGCCGATCGTAAAAGAGAACCTCCCATCTCACAAAATTTCTAACAAGGCAGTCTAAGTCCCATGAGTTTGTCCCTTCACCCGACCTTATCTGAAGTGGCTGAGTACGCCCCGCAACCTATTTTTCTTCATCAGTTTTTTGAACTAGCGGCCAGCCGATGGCCTGAGCACATTGCGCTGGATGTCCCGCCTTCGGCCAGTCGAAACAAAAGACAGCAGTTCACTTATGCTGAACTTGAACGCCGGGCCAATTGCACGGCTTCGTTCATCCAACAGTTCGTCACCAAAGAATGCGTCGTAGCAATCCTGCTGCCCAAAACCACTGATCTTTACATCAGCCAATTGGCCGTGCTCAAAGCCGGAGCCGCTTACACCTGCATTGACCCCAGTTTTCCGAACGAGCAGATACGTGACATTCTGCAAGACGCCGAAGCCGTTGCCGTGCTGACCGATAGCGAAGGTCTGGCCAGGATCAAACAATGCGGGTTCGATTCTGAGCGGACTTTTGAAGCGGCTGCGTTGATCCAACCAACATCTGACAACCCCTTGTCGCCGCAACCTTCGTCGTCATTTCAGCCAACGCCAAACAGTTTGGCTTACATTATCTACACTTCAGGCACGACTGGCCGTCCCAAAGGCGTGATGATCGAGCACGCCAGCATCGTCAATCTGGTGGCTTCTGATATTACAGAATTCGGCCTGACGCCAAACGACCGAGTCGGCCAGAGTTCTTCCCCTGCTTACGATTCGTCTTTGGAAGAAACCTGGCTTGGCTTTGCTGCCGGAGCAACTGTCGTCGTGATGGACGACGAAACCTCGCGGCTCGGCCCTGACTTGATCCCCTGGCTTCAGCGCGAACGCATTACGGTTCTATGCCCTCCGCCAACGCTGCTCCGCACAACAGGCTGCAACGACCCAGAAAAGGCCCTGCCCGACTTAAAACTGCTTTACGTCGGCGGCGAAGCTTTGCCGCGCGACGTGGCAGATCACTGGGCAAAAGGCCGCCGGCTAGAAAACGGTTACGGCCCAACTGAATGCACGGTCACAGCGACACGCGGAACTATTTTTGAAGACCAGCCAATCACCATTGGCAAACCAATTCCAGGTTTACAAGCCTGGGTTCTGGACGAATCGCTGGCTGAAGTCGCCGATGGCGAACGCGGCGAACTTTGTCTGGGCGGAATCAGTCTGGCGCGCGGTTATCGAAATCGGCCAGAACTGACTGCTCAAAAATTCCCGACGCATCCGCATTTAGGACGAATTTATCGAACTGGTGATCTGGTTCACCGCGACGCTGACGGCAATTTGCATTACCACGGACGGATTGATTCCCAGGTCAAGCTGCGAGGGTATCGAATCGAACTTGAAGCAATAGAAGCGCGACTGGCCGAATGCGCAGGAGTCCGCGAAGCCGCGTGTCGGATTCAGGGCGAAGCTGGTCAGGCTCAACTTGCCGCGTTTATTGTTCGAGAGAGCGACGACAACTCGCCGTCTTTCGATGAGTTAAAAGCTTCGCTCAGCGCGACGCTGCCGCAGTACATGGTTCCCAGTCGCTTCGCTTTCATCGCGGAACTGCCGACTACGGTTGGTGGTAAATTGAATCGCGCGGCGCTGCCAATGATCGAAGCTCCGGCTTTGAACTTGAACAAAGAATCTATCGCTCCACGCAACGCTATGGAAGAAAAATTGGCCGCTGCTATCAGCAGGGTTCTGCGGCTAAATCATCCGGTGTCGGTTCACGATAACTTTTTCCACGACCTCGGCGGAGATTCGCTGAACGCCGCCGTGTTGATTTCGTTGCTGCGCGATGATCCGCAAACCGAATCCGTCACGGTGCGCGATCTGTACGAACATCCGACCGTTGCTGGCCTGGCCCAAAACGTTCGCCCGGCTACTCCACATATCAACGTGATGGCCGCTGATGAAGAGTTTGAATCGGCGTCCCAATCGGCTGGCAGCTTTCCGATTTTGGTGACGCTGCTTCAGGCTTTGTGGCTGGTGCTGGGGTTGGTCGTTGGTTCTGCAGCTTCGTATTACGTTTTCTTCAATTTGCTGCCGCTGGTGGTTCATCAACTCGGCTTGATTCCGTTTGTGTTACTCAGCCCTCTGCTTTTGTTGGCTGTGGTGTCGGTGTACACGCCGTTGTGTGTTTTGTTCACGGCTCTGGTCAAAAAAGTATTGATCGGAAGTTACCAACCGATGAAAGCGCCAGTGTGGAGCGGCTTTTACCTTCGCCATTGGATGGTAATCGCGACAGCTCGCATCATTCCATGGGAAATGATCGAAGGCACGGAATTTCAAAACATAACGCTGCGAATGTTGGGCGCGCGCATCGGCCACCAAGTCCACATTCATCGCGGAGTCAATTTGCGGCAAGGTGGTTGGGATTTGTTGGACATAGGCGACAACGTGACCATCAGCCAGGACGCTTCGATTCGATTGGTGGAATTGAGCGACGGACACGTCAACGTTGGCGCAGTGAAGCTCGGCGAAAACAGCACGCTGGGAATTCGCGCCGGAGCCAGTCTCAACTCCGTACTGGAGCCCGGAGCCTATCTGGCCGCAGCAGCTTCGCTCGCAAACGGCGGGCGGATTCCTGCCGGCGAACGCTGGGATGGAATTCCAGCCAAACCAAACGGGCAAGCTCCAACGCGACCTGTACTGACTTCAACCGATGAGCTTTCTCCATTTTGGCAAAGCTGCCTGAAACTGCTGGCGCAATTTGCGCTGAGGTCTGTGCTGGCCATTCCATACGAACTGCCATTTATTGGCTGGGCATTGTTCAAGGGCTGGAACACCGAGCAGGCATTGGAATGGCTCTACTATCCTTCGCTCGACCGCAATTCGATGCTCATCATCTCGTCGCTGGTCATGCTGTCGGTTCCGATTGCACTGTCGCTTCAGGCCTTGGCAAGCAGAGCACTTGGCCAGGTTCGCCCCGGCGTCATCAGTCGCTGGAGTTACGGTTACATTCGAGTTTGGTTGAAAACCGACCTGCTGCGTTCGGCGGGCGAATGGTTGAGCGGAACGTTATTCTGGCCATTTTGGCTAAGACTGGCTGGGATGAACATCGGACGCGGATGCGAAATCAGCACGATCATTGATGTCGTTCCCGAGTTGATAGTAATAAGCGATGACACCTTTTTCGCTGATGGTATCTATTTGGGCGGCCCGCTGCTCCATCGCGGCACGGTGACGCTGGCAATGACCAAACTGGGAAAAAATACTTTCCTCGGCAATCACGCCATCATTCCTATCGGTCAGCAATTGCCTGACGATATTCTGCTGGGAGTTTGCACTGTCGCCGATGACCGCATCATTCGCCCTGGCACTTCGTGGTTTGGCCATCCGCCGTTTGAACTGCCTCGCCGAGAGATCATTGAACTAGACCGCAGTCTGACCCACGAACCGTCGCTGATTCGGTACATCAACCGAGTCTTCTGGGAACTCCTGCGCTTCTCACTGCCAATCACTCCGTTGTTCGCTCTGCCGGTATTATTCGAATTGCTGTCTGCCGCTGAAGAAACTTACTCAGAAACCGTATTTTTGTTCGTCGCAGTCCCGGCACTGGCTTTCGGGATGGCAGCCGCCTTTTGCCTGCTGATTCTGGCAATGAAGTGGTTGCTGATCGGCAAGGTGAAACCGGGCATTCATCCGCTGTGGTCTTGCTGGTGCAGCCGGTGGGACTTTCTCTACGTTGCCTGGGCGGTTTATGCGCGCTCTGCTTTGGGCGCGCTTGAAGGAACCTTATTCCTCGGCTGGTATCTGCGAGCCATGGGTTCAAAAATCGGCAAGCGAGTTGTGTTGGGCAATGGCTTTTCACACGTCGTTGATCCAGACATGCTTCACTTTGAAGACGGTTCGACCGTATGCTGCCAATTCCAGGCGCACACCTTTGAAGACCGTGTGCTGAAAATTGACCACGTCTGGATTCGCCGCCGCGCCACAGTCGAAACCAACTCCGTTTTGCTGTACGGCGCAGACATCGGCGAACGCGCATACGTCGCTCCGCACAGCGTGGTGATGAAGCGTGAAAGCCTGCTGCCGGGCCACTCTTATTCCGGCTGCCCGACGAAGCCGGAATAAATTCAATCGCCGCTCTGCGGCGGTACGATTGAGGAAACAATATGAAATTCCGTCACCAGCTTTTTGCGGCCATCTTCGCACTGCTTTCCTTCCAATCCATCGCAGCGCAGGCAGACAACCGCGCTCAACTTCGCCGCAAACTCACTGCCGAAATCG
The DNA here is from genome assembly GCA_044221525.1 of Blastocatellia bacterium. Taxonomy (GTDB): domain Bacteria; phylum Acidobacteriota; class Blastocatellia; order RBC074; family RBC074; genus RBC074. The sequence goes on from JBGAPB010000330.1 coordinate 5,673, forward strand.
AAAAGATCGCCACCGGCTTTGACGGCGTGATGGGCTTGGCGATTCGTGATCTGACCACCGGCGAAGAAATTCTGATCAATCAAAATCTCACCTTCCCAACCGGAAGTTCCATCAAAATTCCCGTGCTGATCGAGCTTCATAAACAAGCCGCCGCCGGTAAATACAAACTGACCGATCAACGTTGGCTGGAAAGCACGGATAAAGTCGGCGGCAGCGGCGTCATCAACAACTTCGGCGATCACACTTCGCAACTGAGCTTGAATGATCTGGCTGTGTTGATGGTCGTACTCAGCGACAACACCGCAACAAACATGCTGATTGACCAGACCGGTATGGCGAACGTCAACGCAACCTTGGATCAATTGGGATTGAAAGCAATTCGCCTGCAAAGAAAGATGATTGACACGGCGGCGTCTGGGCGCGGAGACGAAAATATTGCCACGCCATTTGCCGCTATGGAGTTGATGGCCAAACTTTACAAAGGCGAAGTCGTCAACCGCCAACTTAGCGACGACGTGCTGAAGTTTCTGAAACTCCGCAAAGGTTCACCCATTCCCAAATTGATTCCAGCCAGCGTCGCCATTGCCAACAAACCAGGCGGCATCGAAGGCGTCGCTTGCGATTGGGCGATTGTTTATGTCCCTAACCGCCCTTTCGCCATAACCGTGATGACCAACTACAACGGCGAAAGCGCCAACGCCGACGAAGCCATTTCGCAAATCGCCAAACTGGCTTACGATCATTTTGCCCGGCTGGCTCGTTCGACCGAATACGGCGCGCGAGTCCCACTGGAATTTTTGAAGAAGAAATAATGGCAGAGCCGAGTCAGTACCGCGCGCGTTAGCAAGCGGCAAGCTCGCTCATCAAGACAGACAATTATGGCTTTACACAGAAAACGCGAAGAATCAGGTCGAGCAGTAGCGCGCGTGCTGCTGGAATCCGCCGAGCCGGTGGAACTTCCGCCCGCTGAATTCGACGAAGAAAACGCCACCATCGAACGCGAAGATTTTCGGCAGCACTTGCCAGAACTTTTCTTTGAACTGCGCGAAGGTTGTTGGGTTGATCCGGCTCCAATGGTGGACAGCGATTCCA
>JBGAPB010000331.1:0-6695 GCA_044221525.1 Blastocatellia bacterium
CTTGATAGGATGTTTGTCCTTCTTGAAGTGCTCTCAAGCCTTTTACAGCGCCGTCTAGAATCGCCGCAGTGTCCTTTAACTGAGATGCGGTTTCCTGATTGATTTTTCCTTGATCCACTTGGGATTTGATCGAACTGGCAAGTATCTTCACCTCTGATTCAAAAACCTGCTTACCAAATTCTTCCACCCAGTTTTTGTCTGCCGCCGCCATGCTCTCGGTTCTTGCAATTTCTCCTGCATAAGTAAAGATCGCAATTCCTGCAATTAGCAAAATTGCAATGCTGGCGATCGTATAGCCTGCCGCCCGCCTTAATCTCTGGGCACGCTCTCGGTAAATCCCAACAAATTCTCTAACAGCTTCCTTGTCAGCAGAAATCAACTTGTTCTCCTAGGCATCTGTCAATTCAGTGAGAAGTAATGTGATCAACTCTAACTCTCCTCCTTTCTCCGTCACCATAACTTTGCCGCCATTTTGAAGATTGCCGAACAGAACTTCGTTGGCCAGTTTCTCTTTGATCTGAGATTGAATCAGCCGAGCCATTGGGCGAGCACCAAATTGTTTATCGAATCCTTTGTTGGCCAGCCAGATGCGACCAGCTTCGGTCATTTCCAATTCGACGTTCTTGTCTTTCAATTGCGTCGCCAATTGGCCGATGAATTTGTCTACGACACGTTCCATGTTTTCCAGGCTCAGCGATTCAAACGCGATCCAAGCGTCAATTCGATTGCGAAATTCTGGGCTGAAAGTTCTTTCAATCGCTCCCTGGGCTTTGCTGCCCGTGCCGCTTATGCCTCCTTGATCGGTGGTTAGTTTGAATCCCATCTTGTTGCCGCTCAGTTCGCGCGCACCGGCGTTGGTGGTCATGATCAGAATCACGTTTCGGAAGTCTGCTTTCTTGCCGTTATTGTCGGTCAGTGTGGCGTGATCCATCACTTGCAACAGGATGTTGAACAGATCGGGATGAGCCTTTTCGATTTCGTCCAGCACAACCACCGCATAAGGAGTTTTGCGAACGGCGTCGGTCAGCAAGCCGCCTTGATCGAAACCTATGTAACCCGGAGGCGCGCCGATCAAACGAGAGACCGTGTGTTTTTCCATGTACTCGCTCATATCAAAGCGCAGGAATTCAACGCCCAGGCTTTTGGCCAGTTGTTTGGACAATTCGGTTTTGCCGACTCCGGTTGGACCGGAAAACAGGAAAGAACCAATCGGTTTTTCAGGATTCCCCAAACCCGACCGCGACAATTTGATCGCGTCAACAACCTGTTTGATGGCGTGATTCTGGCCGAAAATCACCATACGCAATTCGGTATCCAGATCTTGCAGCCGTTCTTTATCCGATTTGGAAACCGATCTTGGAGGAATCTTCGCCATTTTGGCGACGACCAATTCGACTTCGTGTGCAGTGATTGTTTCGGGACGTTCTTCCGCCGGTTTCAGTTTTGTGGCCGCGCCGACTTCGTCCACCACGTCAATGGCTTTGTCGGGCAAGTAACGGTCGTTGATGTGCTTGGCCGAAAGTTCCGCGGCGGCGCGCAGAGCTTCGTCGGCGTATTTTACGCTGTGGTGTTTCTCGTAATAAGGCTTCAATCCTTGCAGGATTTTGTAACTGTCTTCGATGCTGGGCTGGGAAATTTCAATTGTCTGGAAGCGCCTGGCCAGCGCGCGATCACGTTCAAATGACGCTTTGTATTCGCTATAAGTCGTCGAGCCGATGCAGCGTAATTCTCCTGAAGCCAGCGCCGGTTTCAGAATGTTCGAAGCATCCATCGAACCGCCTGAAACGGCTCCGGCGCCGACGATTGTGTGGATTTCGTCAATGAACAAAATCACGCCGGGTTTTTTCTCCAGGGCGGAGATGACGGCTTTCAATCGCTGTTCAAATTCTCCGCGATAACGTGTGCCGGCCAGCAGCGCGCCCATATCCAGCGAGTAAATCTCCACGTCTTTCAAAACATCCGGAACCTCGCCCTTGTGAACTTTCAGCGCCAGACCTTCGGCGATGGCGGTTTTGCCAACGCCGGGATCACCCAGGTAAAGCGGATTATTTTTGCGCCTGCGGCAAAGCACCTGAATGGTTCGTTCCAATTCCATCTGGCGACCGATCAACGGATCAATTTTACCTTCGGCAGCTTGTGCAATCAGGTTTGTGGTGAAGGCCGACAAAGGATCGCGCACGCGCCTGGGTTCCGCTTCTTCATCGTCTTCGCCACCGAACGGGAACTCCTCGCCGTCGCCGTCAACTTTTGAAATGCCGTGCGAGATATAACTGAGAATGTCCATACGGCTGATGTTTTGGCGTTCTAGCAGAAACTTGGCATGCGAATGATGTTCGTCAAACAGCGAAGCCAGAATATTACCGCCGTCAATTTGATCCTGCCCCGATGATTGAGCCTGCATCATGGCGCGGTCAATCACGCGTTCGAATGCCGCGGTCTGTTCCGGGTAACGATCAACGTTGCGCGGCAACGGCGTCATAGTGTCTTTGAAGAAATCGTTCAGATCGCGGCGCAGCAGCTCAATGTCGCCGTTGCAATTGATGATGACATCGGCGGCGGTTTGATCGTGGGTCATCGCATAAAGCAGATGTTCCAGCGTCAGGAATTCATGGCGGCGTTTGATTGCTTCGTTGGCCGCCAGTTGCAGCGTGGCTTGTAATTCTCTGGTAATCATAATTTCGGTTCGCAGTTCACTGTTCGCAGTTCACTGTTGGTAGTTCGGGCTGCGCCTGTGAACTGCCAACTGCCAACTGCGAACTCCTTTCATTCTTCTTCCAAAGTGCAGAGCAAAGGATATTCATGTTCCTGTGCCAGGACAGCGACTTTGGCGACTTTTGTTTCGGCGATTTCATAAGTGTAAACACCGGCAACACCCAGCCCCTGATTATGAACCTGAAGCATGACGCGAATTGCTTCGCTTTCAGAAAGCAGAAAGACATCCGTCAAAACGAAAACGACAAACTCCATTGTGGTGTAGTTGTCGTTGTGCAGCAGCACTTTGTACAGCGGAGGTTTCTGCAGCTTTTGCTTCTGTTCCGTCAGAACGTCTGCGTCGTATTGTGAATCCTTGTTGGGCATTGCTCAAAAAAAATCGCGTTCAGCTATTTCCACTCTTTGTCCGCAGTGATGCTAGCAAATTCTGCGCGACAGGCAACCGGGCGGCTTTATTGGTCTCATCTGTCGTCGTTTGGAGGTTTGTCTGGTTTCGATTGCTCGACGGGTTTTTCAACCGTGGTTATTTGAGGCTCTTTCGTCTTTTCCTTGAGAGCCTTGAATTCCGGCATCGCCGCCAGCGGTCGCAGGTCTGGTTCATCCAGATCGAAGGGTTGAGCACCATCGTATTCAATCGCTTCTTTTAACGCGGCGACGGCTTCGCGTTTGCGCCCAAGTTGAGCCAGCGAGCAGGCGCGCTCGAACTGAATGTAAGTCGCCGAATCATCCAGTTTTATCGCCTGATTGGCCGCGGCCAGGGCTTCGGTGAAACGACGTTGATGACGATAACGTCGCGACAAGGCTTCGTAATCTTCGGTCGTGGCCTCGATGGCAATGGCGCGCTGCGTGGATTTGATCGCTTCGGCGATTTTGTTCTGGGCTTCCTGCAAATCAGCTAACAACCGCAGAGCCGATTGGCTGGCGGCGACTTCTTTCGGAAATGCCAGCAGCAAACTTTCGCGGATTTTGGCCGAATCGAGGTCGAAACCTTCGCCGTCGTCCAGGTATTCAAAGGCTTCATCGGCGTCCGGTGAAGCCTTCAGCATTTTAGCGAAAGCGATTTTGGCTTTGTCCATCTTTTCGCGGTCGAGCAGAAAATTGACCAGCGCCGCGTGATGATCCAAATAACTTTCATCACGTTCGATTGCGGAGCGGTAAGCTGCTTCGGCTTCAGCATCTTTTTCCAATTGTTCGTAAGCCGTCGCCATTTCATGCCAGACGCGCGGGTCGTCAGGCACAAGTCGGGCGTAAGCTTGCAGCGCCGCGATACCGGCTTCAGCGTCTTTGCTGAGCGGAGAGAGCGCTCCGTCATCCAATGTCGAAACCAGTTCACGGCCCAGCGACAATTGTGCAGGGGCGAAATTTGGCCAGCGCGCAACAATCTGTTTCAGCAACTCGACGTATGGATCCGGCTGTGCGGGAATCGTCGTCGTAGCTGGAGGCGCGGCTTTTTTCTCTTCCGGTTTTTCATCAGGATCGTTCAACAGCGCGTCGTTTCGCTGAGACAGCAAAACGCGAGATTTCAATAACAGCAGTTCAGGTTTTTCGCCTTCCGCGGCAATCATCCGCTCAATGTGTTTTGTCGCCACATCAAGCGAAGTTTCAAAAACTCTTCCGCGCCGGGCTTCGGGTTTTAACACGCCGTTCAATGCATCGGCGAAATCCTGAAAAGCGTCGTCAACGCTTTCGTGTTCGGCGATGAACCACGCGCCGTCGCGCTGTGTCAGAGTCAGACGGAACAGGGCTTCGCCGCGCAACACGGTCAGCACTTTTTGACTGCCCTTGGTTTCATTGCGAATGACGCGAACGGGTTCTGGCAATTCCTCGTTCCAATATTCCCACATTCCAGCGACAGTTTGTTCAAAGGCTTTGACCACAGCCGTGCGTTGTTTGTCGTCCAAACTGTTCCAGCGATCAGTGCCCAACACCTGTTCAACCGTCAGCGACAAATCAAAAGCCAGGTCTCGTGTTTCCGCATCCAGGCTGAATTCTTTGACCAATCGAACCGGGTCGCGCTGGAATTCGGCCACGGTGCGACGCGCGGCGGTCACTTCCAGTTCAATCTGGTTCAGCATGGCATAGCTGGTGAAAGCGTCGCCGTCGAATCGCAGATGAGTTGCATCCACGTGATCCATCAAACCCCAGGTCGGATCAAGTTCGACCCATTTGCCCAAATAAACTTCGACCCAGGCGTGAGCGCCGAATGAACCGCCGCCGAGCGCCGCCCCGCTGACTACGCGAGCAGGTAAACCTAGCGAACGTGCCAGCGCGACGTAAAGCTCCGAATGTTCCAGGCAGTCGGCCTCGCGCGAAGCCAGCGTTTCGACGGCATCGCTTTGGACTTTTTTCCATTTCAGGTTTCGGTGAGTCCATTCGCCGATTTTGCGCGCCACGCTGCGGGCGTCTTTGTCGTTGCCTGCGATTTGTTTACCCAGCGCGACAATCTCCGGCGCCTGGGAATTGATTTGCGTGGTTGCGGCCAGATACTGCGCGAACTCTGTTCCGGCAACAGGCAAATTCACCGTCAGGTTGTCGGGGATGCGGCGAGCGCTGGTGGTGACGACGACACTGTTGTCGGTTGACGATTCGATCTTTTGCCAGGGGAATTTGGCCAGGTCGTCGCGGACTCGGTTGGCCACACCCGGACGTTTGGCGGTGACTTTCAGCGAAAGATTTTCGACCCGCGTGGATTCAATGACGTTTAACCCTTTTGGTCTGATCGAGGCGTTGGCTACGTCAAAATCGCCGGAGCGGGCAGCCAGTTCGCCGACTGCATACCGGCCTTCGCGGTCGAACGAAACCGATAAACTCCCGCGCAATCCGTCTTTGTTCAGTGTCACAAACGCGCGTTGGCTGTGGAAAGCGTGAACCAGCGCGCTCATGAACGGCAACATTTCCTGAGATTCTCCTGCGCTAATCGCCTTGGCAGCTTCATCAAAGGCGGCTTCCAGGTTGTAAGTCGCAAACAATGTCACGTTGTCCGGCGCGTTTTGCAGAGAGCGAACAAAGTCGCGCGAAGTTGAAAACCTTTCCTTGGACTCTTTCGACGAAGATTCCAGCAGTGTCAGCGTTTCCAGGCTGTCGGCCAGCAATAGGTATTCGCCTGTGATGGCCGCAAATGGAGCGCCTTCTTTTCCAAGCGAAATCACCGGCGAACCGAATACCGTCGCTTTTTCCAGTCGCTTCGATTTGGGGAAAAGCTTGCCTGATTTCAAAGCTTCAGCCGGAGCGCGGCTTTTCAATCTGGCGGCGAAAACCATGGCTGGCATTTCGCCGTCTTCGTAAAGCGGTTTGAAACTGAGAATGGCGGCTCCGATTTCGCCCTGCATTTCCGGCACGATTTGTTTTTCGACAATGTTGTCGGTTTCCGCGTTGTCGAAAACCGTGGGCACGGATTTTGTAGACCCGGTCGCTAACGGCGTTGACTCGGCTGACGATTTTTTCATGGCGGCAAACAGCTTCGCCGGATCAATCATTGCGCCTGCGTAAAGCGTCGTTGAAGCAGGCAGCAAGTCGCGCGGCACTGCCAGTGTGTCGGCGCGAAATGATTTGAAACCGCCGGTGAATTGATTGTCGGCCAGCGCGATGTTGAAAACCGTGTCCCACGAATTTTGAGTCAGCCGCAACGCGCCGCTTTCTGCGCCGAAAGCTTTCAACAGCGAACCGATGAATTCATCCTTGTCCAGTTCGGTTTCGCTGCTCGCCAGTTTAAGAATGCCTTTCAGGTCGCTGAAAAAAACTATTTCGCCGTGTTCTCGGCCTGCTTGGGCAAAGCCTTCGGATTCACTGATGGCGGCTTCAGTTCCCGCTGCGGTTCGCAGCGCATCAACCAGCGCCGATTGCGATGAAGCGACGATTGCCGTCTGGCCCAGATAAGCCAGCCATATCGCTTCCCACGAAGCGTCACCGTCTGCTGAAACCGTCGGTTGCTCAAAAACCGTGGCGGTAATTTCGCCCAGCTTTTCCTGTCGCACCCAGGCAAA
>JBGAPB010000332.1:0-7773 GCA_044221525.1 Blastocatellia bacterium
ATTTATCCGCCGCGCCCCAGCTTGAGAATCATCACGGACATTTTCGCTTACTGCGCGAAAGAGGTTCCGAACTGGAACACGATTTCGATCAGCGGCTATCACATACGCGAAGCCGGTTCGACCGCCGCTCAGGAAGTCGCTTTCACGCTGGCCGACGGCATAGCTTATGTTCAGGCCGCGATTGATGCCGGGTTGGCGGTGGATTACTTCGCGCCTCGACTGGCGTTCTTTTTCAATGGCCACAATGACTTTCTGGAAGAAGTCGCCAAGTACCGCGCCGCGCGGCGAATGTGGGCGAAGATCATGAAAGATCGTTTCGGAGCCAAAGACCCAAAATCAATGATGCTGCGCTTTCACACTCAGACGGCGGGTTCGACTCTGACCGCGCAACAGCCTGAAGTGAACATCGTACGCACTACGATTCAGGCTTTGGCGGCGGTGCTGGGCGGAACTCAATCGTTGCACACCAATTCGATGGACGAAGCCCTGGGTTTGCCGACCGCGGACGCCGCGCGAATTGCTCTGCGGACTCAGCAAGTCATCGCCTACGAATCCGGCGTCGCCGACACCGCCGACCCGCTGGCTGGTTCTTACGCCATCGAACATCTGACCAGCGAAGTCGAGCGATTGGCGTTTGAATACATCGCCAAGATTGACGAAATGGGCGGAATGCTTTCCGCCATCGAAGCCGGTTACGTGCAGCGAGAGATCGAACGCGCAGCTTACGATTACCAGAAAGCCGTCGAAGCCGAGGAAGAAATTGTCGTAGGCGTGAATCGTTTTCAGATTAAAGAAGAGACTTCGATTCCTACGCTAAAGATTGATCCGGCGTTTGAACTGGCTCAGGTCGAGCGCGTGCGAAAGGTTCGAGCCGAACGCGACTCTGCGGCGTCAATGGCTGCGCTGGAAAAAGTCGAAGCCGCCGCGCGCTCCGGCGAAAACCTCATGCCTCCGATCATCGCGGCGGTTGAAGCCTACGCGACGCTGGGCGAAATTGCGGATAAAATGCGTGCGGTGTTCGGCGAATACACAGAAGCGGCTTATTGAACCAACAAACGAAGGGAGATTTTACAATGCTTACATTTGAAGAAGTTGTGCAGGAAGTGCGGAGACTGAAACCACAGGAAAAACGCAAGCTTGGCCAAATCCTGATGCAGGAAACTCCAAAGACGATTGAACAGATAGTGGCGGAACAGGGTGTCGGGCCATTGGATTTTAACGAGCTTCGCAAATTGGCTGGCGGCTGGCCAGAAGATGAAAACATTGATGACTTCACAGCCTTTGTCAAAGAATCCAGGCAAGGTGATTCGTACAGACGCATCGCCAATTTGGAGGATTGAACTATGCGCTTTTACGTCGTAGACACAGATGTCGTGTCGTACATCTACAAAGGCGATACACGCGGTGATCTTTATGAATCTCACTTGCAAGCCAGCCACTCCTCCATTTCATTCATGACTCTTGCTGAACTCGATCTTTGGGTTGAGTCACGCAATTGGGGACAGAGAAAGCGCGAAGAATTTGCGCTGTTCCTACAACGCTTCGCTGTGATCGAATCTAGCCGGGAGCTATGCCAGATGTGGGCGACAGTGACAGAACAGGTGCGTCGTCAAGGCCGGAAGATCCAACCGGGTGACGCCTGGATTGCGGCGACTGCGTTGCTCTATAACTTACCGCTTGTCACTCACAACGCGGCTGATTTTGTTAGCATCGCCGGATTAACGGTGATTTCAGAACAGGACAAATAACGTCGGCTCAGTCTTTGTGGTAAGCTACGCGACCTTAAACAACAAACAGATTCGACAGGAGAAAGTACAATGCTTGATGCCGTTGCCGCTCAGGAATTGCGTGTGCAGCACGATGATCTAAAAGCCAGAGTCGCTGAATTGCGGAGGTTTCTTTGACGTAGATGCCAAACGCAGTGAGTTGGCCAAACTGGAAAAGCAGGCCTCAGCGCCGGATTTCTGGAGCGATCAAGAAAAAGCTCAGAAGGTTTTGCAGCAGCGTTCGCGCCTGGAACGCGGCGTCGAATGCCGAAAATCAGCAGCGATTGGTTGAAGACATAGCCAATGCTCTTTGATTTTGCAGCCGAAGACGACGCTTCGGCCAACGAGTTGCGCGAATCAATCAGCAAGCTGGCCGCAGATGTCGAAGAAAGCGGAAACGCAGATGTTGCTGGGCGGGCCGACCGACGCAAATAACGCTTTTCTTTCGATCAATTCCCGGCGCAGGTGGAACCGACGCCCAGGATTTTGCCGAAATGTTGTTGCAGTTTGTCGCAGGGATGGGCGCAAAAGCGCGGCTTCAAAACGGAAGAAATTGACCTGCAACCGGGCGAAGAGGCCGGGATCAAATCGGCCAGCTATCGGGCCGAAGGCGATTACGCTTACGGGTTGTTGGCAGGCGAAGTCGGAGTTCATCGCCTTGTTCGTATGTCGCCGTTCAATTCCGGCCAGAGCGTGAAATCAGTTTGGCTTCGGTTTTGTCACGCCCGAAATTGATGAGAACATCGAAATCGAGATATTGACAAAAGACCTGCGCGTTGACACTTATCGTTCGACCGGAGCCGGAGGCCAGCACATCAACACCACGGATTCGGCGGTTCGTATTACGCACATTCCAACTAACATTGTCGTGACCTGTCAGAATCAGCGTTCGCAACACCAGAACCGCGATGTGGCTATGAAAGTGTTGAAATCGCGGCTTTACGAAATGGAGATGGAAAAGAAACAGGCAGAGACAAACAAACTGGCGGCCACAAAGGCGACATTTCGTTCGGTTCGCAGATTCGCAATTACGTTTTACATCCTTATCGGCTGGTCAAAGACGTTCGCACCAAACACGAAACCAGCAATGTTGACGCAGTGCTGGCAGGCGACCTGGACGATTTCATCAAAGAGTATTTGTTGTCTAAGTCGGGAGTCGGAAGTCGGGAGTCGGGAGTCGGGAGTTAAACCGATTACTGACTACTGTCTGCCGACTACTCAAAGAATTATGAAATCCAAATTCGAAAAAACTCCAGAAACAGCCCGTGGAACGAAGTGATGGGCTTGATTCTTATCTCCACAGGCTTTGTGCTGGTGCTGGCGCTGGTGACTTATCACGCGGATGATCCATCGTGGACTTCGACAGGCGGGTACAGGCGCGCCAAAAATTTGGCTGGGCCGATTGGAGCCAACATCGCCAGCTTCATTTATCAGGCGCTGGGCGTAGCCGGTTGGTTGATTCCAGGCGTCCTGTTCATCATGGGTTGGTGGCAGTGGACAGACAAACGCACAGAAACCTCAAAAGCTGAACTGGTTGGAATTTTCCTGCTCATCATTGCGCTGACCGGATTTTTGACATTGATTCCCTGGGAGCCGAACTCGTTTCGACTGGGAGGATTCATCGGTTACTGGCTGGTGCGCGATTCAACGATTGGCATTTCGCGTTACATTGGCATCGGCGGAGCTTTTGTGGCTCTGGTATTACTGCTGGTTGTCGGATTATTGCTGGCGACTCCTCTGTCGGTGTCGGCGCTTTTGAAAAAACTGTCCGAGCGTCCACCAGACCAAAACATCGTTCAAATCGTGAAAGATTGGATCATGAGTCTGTGGCAAAAACCTTACGAAGGGCAGTCAGAGTTCGTCTCAGGCAGGAACTCCGGCAGTTACGACGGCGATTATCCACAAGCCAGGAATACAGGTTCGATCATTATCAACAGCGGAAGCGAAGGCCAGTCTAAACCAGCGCGCCCGATTGCGCGCAAAGCCAGAACTGCCGGATTGCCCAAAGAACCTGAAGAGAGCAATGGTAATTACGGCTTGGTCAATGCTGAAAAAGGAGCGGCTACATTAGGCGACGGAGAACAATCCGGCACAAGCGCAGTCAAGTCTTCGCGCGGAACAACGGCCAGACTTACGCTTGATGCAAGCAAAAAGTCTGGTGGCTTGCGACGCCCAACCAAGAACGATCCTGATTCTTTTGACGACGAATTGAACGACAGCTTTGACGACGATGAAGCCGATGCACCGGGAACGGTTCGCACAGTTGAAGACATGCTGGCCGACGTTTCAGTAAAACGTCCTGAAGAAGCTGAAGATCGCAGCGCGCCGAAAAAATCCACAGGTCTGGCAACAAAAATCAAACGAGCGTTGGCCGATTACAAACTGCCTTCGACAGAAATGCTCACGCTTCCGGCTGGTCGTCCTGAAATGGCCGAAGCCGATTTGCTGGAACGCGCCCGGCAACTGGCCGAAAAATGTCAGGAGTTCAATGTCAGTGGTCAGGTCAAACAAATCAGTCCTGGGCCGGTTGTTACTACTTTTGAATTCAAACCCGATCCCGGCGTCAAATACAGTCGCATCACCAGCCTGGTTGACGACCTGTGTCTGGGGCTGAAAGCCGAATCCATTCGCATTGACCGCATTCCGGGCAAATCCACAGTCGGAATTGAAGTCCCCAACGACAAACGCGAAGTCATTCGATTGCGTGAAGTTATCGAATCGAAAAGATTCCGCGACTCGGATTCCAAACTGAGTCTGGCGTTGGGAAAAACCATTGACGGCGCAAACTATTCTGCGGATTTGGCCAAGATGCCTCACTTGCTGATTGCCGGTGCGACTGGCGCTGGTAAGTCGGTCGCGTTGAATTCAATTCTGCTTTCGCTGCTTTACAAGGCCACGCCTGAAGAAGTGAAGCTGATTCTGGTTGATCCAAAACGATTGGAACTTGGGCTTTACGCCGACTTGCCGCATTTGCTGACGCCGATTGTCACCGATCCCAAACGCGCCGGTTACGCTCTGAAATGGGCTGTGGCCGAAATGGAAAACCGCTACAAACATCTGGCCCAGTTCAGCGTCCGTAACATAGAGCAATACAATCAGGAAGTCGCCGATATGAAACCATCCGGCGACGTGGATGCGCCTCAACCCTTGCCGTTCATCGTCATCATCATTGACGAATTGGCCGACCTGATGATGGTCGCCGCGCGCGAAGTCGAAGAAAGCATCACACGATTGGCGCAGATGGCTCGCGCGGTCGGAATTCACCTGGTGCTGGCGACTCAGCGGCCTTCGGTGGACGTCATCACCGGTTTGATCAAAGCCAACTTCCCTTCCCGCATATCGTTCAGGGTTTCGTCCAAAGTGGATTCGCGCACGATTATTGACACCAACGGAGCCGAAGGTTTGCTGGGACAGGGCGACATGCTGTTTCTAGGGCCTGGCACTTCGCGGCTGGTTCGCGTTCACGGCGCTTATGTTGACGAAAAAGAATGTAAACGCATCTGCGATTTCATTCGGTCGCAAGCCAATCCGGCTTACGACGAAAAGATTGTCCTGAGCGAAAAAGAATCCGGGGGCGGCGATGGCGGCGATTTTCCCAGAGACGAAAAATACGACGATGCTGTTCGAATTGTGGTCAAAAGCCAGAAAGCTTCGACTTCGCTATTGCAACGTCATTTGAGAATCGGTTATGGCCGCGCGGCTTCGATCATTGATTCTATGGAACGCGAAGGCGTTGTTGGCCCCGAAGACGGAACCAAGCCGCGTCAGGTGTTGGTCAAACCGGACTTTCTGGAGCGACTGGATCAGATGCGCGAGGAACCACCATTTTGATTTCATGCTTTGTGACCATGAATTGCTCTTTGTGTTTCATTGAGAGTTTTACGCTTGCAACAATCAAATTTCAGCTAGGCTCAAGAACTACTTTAAGTGTGAGTAAATCACCGCGAAAATAGAGGGTTTTGAAATCGGCTGTGGAAAATAGACACAAGTGGTTTTACCAAGTTCGCGTTTCGTTGTCGAAAAACCTGTTTTGAAACACTATCTGTTGAAATAATTAGACTTAACTGGAATGTTGAAACGTTGTGCAATCTGCTATAAGTGACGAATTTAGATAGACTTAACTCGCTGAGGGAGCGGTTATCCACAAAGATTTCCACAGTTATTGTGGAAAAGCGGAAAAGCCCCGTTAAAGCGAAGAAATCAACAATCGGAGAGTCATGAAGCTGCAATTGGCCCTGGACGCGCCAGACCTGATGCATGAACTGGAACTGGCCGGGAAAGTGGCTGCACAAGTTGATTTAATCGAAGCCGGAACGCCTTTGCTAATCCGCGAAGGCATCCGCGCTGTAAGAGAACTGCGCCGCCGCCATCGCGGACGCCCAATTGTCGCCGACATTAAAGTCGTTGATGACGGAGAACCGATTGCCGAACTCGCTTTTGCCGCCGGAGCGACGGTCGTCACAGTTTTGGGCTGCGCTTCGGACGAAGTCGTAGAGCGTGTGGTGCGTTCAGCCAAACGATATGACGGTCAGGTCATGGCCGACAGCCTGGGAGTCGTAGATATTTTGGAGCGTTCACGCCAGTTGCGGGATTTGGGCGTGGATTCGCTGTGTATCAACCGGCGAGGTTTCAAACGGGTCAAAGGCCTGGGCCGCGAAGAACGATTCAACGCAATTGCCGAACTGATTCAGCAGGTCGGTTTGCCGGTTTATCTGGCCGGAGGAATTGACACCAACGATCTGAAGTCTTTACGCAATCTGCCTTTGGCCGGGATCATCGTCGGCGCAGCCATCGCCGAAGCAGCCTCGCCCGCCACAGTCGCCAAAGAAATGCGCGACATTCTGGACGGAAAAAGATGAGATGTTCTTCTCATCTTATGCGTCCGCCCAAATTATCAACAACAATCACTGTTTTAGTTCCCGCTGTTTTTTTGCGGAGAAAACCTTTCGTTTCTTACTTTGGCGGAAAATGGTTTAGCCGCGTAATTTTTTAATGCCCAGCGATTGCAGGCGTGAAGCAAGTGTCGTTGGCTTGACGCCCAGCAGTTCGGCGGCTCCGCCTGCGCCGTAAATTTTCCAGTTCGCCGATTCCAGTGCAGCCATCAGGTTTTCGCGCTCGCGTTTTTCAAATTCGGCCTGGGTAACAAATGCCGGAGCGGAGTCTTCGGTTCGCGTTGCGGTTTGAATCGAAAAGCTGGCGGCGTCTTCGGGAAGAATCAACTCCACGTTCAGCGGTTGTGCGCCGCAACTGGAAAGAATCATGGCTCGTTCGATGACGTTTTGCAGTTCGCGCACATTGCCCGGCCATGAGTAATTTTGCAGCCGTTTCATCTGCTGGTCGGAGACTTGCAGCTTGCCGCAACGCGCCTGTTGGCTGGCAAGTTGAATGAAGTGATGAACCAGCAACGGTATGTCTTCGCGGCGTTCGCGTAACGGCGGCAACTCAATCGGAAAGACACTCAAGCGAAAAAACAAATCCTGCCGGAAAGTTCCGGCTTCAATTTCTCGGCGCAGGTCCCGATTGGTCGCGGCAACGATGCGAACGTTGGTTCGCCGAGTTTTCTCTTCGCCGACTCTTTCAAAAGTTCCTTCCTGCAAAACGCGCAACAGCTTGCTTTGCAAATCCAAGGGGATTTCGCCGACTTCATCCAAAAACAGCGTGCCGCCATCAGCAAGTTGAAAACGGCCCACGCGGTCACGAATCGCTCCGGTAAAGGCTCCGCGCACATGGCCGAAAAATTCGCTCTCAAACAAGTCACGCGGAATCGAAGCGCAATTCACTTTTACCAGCGGCCCCGCCGCGCGTTGGCTGCGTTCGTGAATGGCGCGGGCAATCAATTCTTGACCAGTGCCGGATTCGCCCAGCACCAGCACGTTGGCCTCGCTTTGGGCAACCAGTGAGATTTGATCCAACACTTTATGCAGCGCCGGACTTTCGCCGATAATATCGCCGAACAAGCGTTCCTGCTTGACCTCTTCGCGCAGGTAATCGTTTTCCAGCCGCAGTT
>JBGAPB010000333.1:0-7995 GCA_044221525.1 Blastocatellia bacterium
TCAAACCCGGCGCGACTGTTATCTTGGAAGCTCGTCATATCACAGACAAAAACCGCGTTCTGCCTCTGCTGGTCGAACAACGTTACGGGCGGGGCCGCACTTTGGCTTTCACCACAGACGATACCTGGCGCTGGCGCATGGAAGTTTCCTCGCAATACAACTATCACGAAACGTTCTGGCGACAGTTGTTGCGTTATCTGGTCAGCACTACGCCGGGTCAGTTTGAAGTTTCCTCCGAACGCGACGTTTACGTTACCGGCGACACAATCAGTTTGCGCGGTGAGGTCAACGACAAAAAGTTTGAAGCTGTCCGGGATGCTCAAGTAATGGCGACAATCACTAAGCCTTCGGGAGCAACGGTTGAGTTGCCGCTAAAGATAAATTTCAACTCTGAAGGCGGCGGAAAATCCACCGAGGCTTCCAGCGATTACCGTGGCGAATTGGCGGCCAACGAAACCGGAACCTACAAAGTGGAAATGACCGCTCGCAAAGGCAACGAAATACTGGGCACGGCTCAATCCGGTTTTCTGGTCAGCGATCGGTCACGCGAATTCCACGACGCCGCACAAAATGTTGAATTGCTGAAGCGCGTATCCAGCGAAACCGGCGGCAAATACTTCGCGCTGGATAAAGCAAATGACTTGCTGGACGAAATCACCATGCTGGAGGGCAAAAACTCCGAGCGCGTCAGCAAAGACCTGTGGGACATGCCGATTAACTTTCTGCTGTTGGTCGGACTGGCCAGCGCCGAATGGTTTTTGCGAAAACGAAAAGGGCTGGCTTAAACAATGACTTTGAAGCGTTATTCAACCACGACAGTTTGTTTGATGGCTTTGCTGGCAATCGCTGCCTGCGCGCAAGACTTGCCTGCTGCGCAAAAGAAAAAACCGCAGGCCGAAGTTTACTCTGCCTGCCGCACAACCGGCGCAAAAACTGCCGCCAGACCAAAACAAATTTGCAGTCGTTATCACAGGCATCAAGAAGAGGAAACTTACACCAAGAAATTTGCCGAATGGACGAACAGCCGCAGCGATGCGCTGACCGGTCAGCCGGATTTGCCGAAGAAAAGACATTTGTCCCGACCGAAAAGCCCGAAGGCGAAGAGCGCCGAGCACGCCTGAAAGCGTCCGCCAGTTGTTCGTCGTCGAATTGAAAAATTCGCTCAAACCCGGACAATCAGCTTTTCATTTTCTTCATCGGTCACGTATGCAGCCAGGGATGTGCTGGGCCAAGTTCAATCTGGTCGGCCCGGATTTGGCCGTCAACGATTACGCCGTGATGCCAAAACGCGCCATTGGCCAAAATGTCGCTGTGGTAACATGGCCAGCGCCAGCGGAGAATTCGTCAAACCTCTGACCGGCGAAGGCCGAATCATCATCACTGCCACGCGCAGCCGTGGGAACGAACGCGACCAGGTTCCCCGAACACTTCATCGGCGCGCTGGGCAACACGGACGCCGACGCCGACAAAAATGGCCGCATTTCTGTCTTTGAAGCCTTTGAATACGCCAGCAAAATGACCGAGGCCAGCTTCAAACAAAAAGGCATTCTGGCCACCGAACATTCTCTGCTGGACGACAACGGCGACGGCAAAGGCCTTGAAAAGACTGCGGAAAAACCGGAAACCGGAGACGGGGCGTTTGCCAAGCTGGTGTACTTCGATTCCCTGCCGCAACAACAGGCGGGCGGCGATCCGGCGCTGGCCAAACTGTATTCCGAAAGGCTGCGACTGGAAGGCGAAATAGGCAGATTGAAAGGCCGCAAAGCTCAGATGAGCGAGGACGATTTCGATAACGAACTGGAAAAATTGCTGGTTGAACTGGCAACGCTCAATCAGACGATCAAAACGAGCAAGAAGTAGAGCTAATAACCATGAGTAAGGAAGAACTGGTAGAAAGGTACAAGGCAGCTCTCGAAAGCGATGAGGTTTCAACCAAGGAGGGTTTGAAGGCAGCGGCAATCGTCGCTGAGGAAGCAAACAAAACGGGTATTGAGTGTGCGGTCGCAGGTGGCATGGCAATGCATGTATTCGGCTACAAACGCGCAACTAAAGACGTAGACTTGTTGGCTTCAGATATTCTGGCGCGCCCAAGTAATGAACCGCTGTCTTTCGGTGGAGAAAGCTATCTTGTTCAGGTCGGAGAGAGAACAATCACTGTGGATGTAATTGTTCGTGATGATTTCTTTCGTAATTTTTATGAAGCCGCATTGCAGGACGCTGAGCCAATGCCAAGTGGCTTGCGAGTTGTCACTCCTGCCTGGATGGTGATCTTGAAGTACCTTTCAGGACGTAGCAAAGACATCCTCGACCTACTCTGGATGCTAAGAGAACCCGGACTGATAGATCGCGCTCAGGTGGCTCAATTGCTCAAACAGGTGATGGGTGAAAGCGGCGCGCAAGTCGCGCTGCGAGGTTTGGAGCCGTATTACCTTCAAGCAGAAGTAATGCGCGGCGGCGATGAAAACGGCAGGCAGGAAAGATGAAAAGTGACTGGCCTCTTCGCCGCGTAGCGGCGGCTGACTTTAGCCCGGCGTTTCAACGCCGGGTAGCGCAAGAAGCCGCCCGCGTCGCGTCGCGACGGCTGAATTCAATCGTCACTGACGCGACGTGATGAAATACCGCAGGCTACCGTGGGTTGAAATCCACGGCTAAACTCAAACGCCGCTAACGCGGCGAAGAAGTTGAACAGCTACGATGACAATGTTGAATCAAAACTCAAAACAATCTTTGGGCTTACGAAAACCGGCGACTCTTTTGGCCGTGAGTTTGCTGTCGTTCTTCTTCCTGCTGGCTTGCGTTTCAGCCCATCAAGTAACCATTGAATCCGCCGAAGAAGAATTGAAAGCCGGTAAGTATTCCGCCGCCGTCGCTTCGTTCAACGCGCTGCTGCAAGCCGCGCCGAAAGACGAACGCGCGCAGGCCGGATTGCTCAAAGCTTATCTGGAAACCGGCAAGTACACCGAAGCCGAAACCGACGCGAAGAAGTTTCTGGCTCGCGCAGAATCATCAGCGGCTCGGCTGACGTTGGCCGAAGTCATGGCCATCACCGGACGTTACGCCGCTGCCATCGCCGAGTTTGAAAAGGTCAGCCAGACCGCTCAGAAGGCAATCGAAAAAGCCGAGAAGGAAGAAAAAGAAAAGAAACCCGACGCCGAAGAAACGCCTGAACCGATTCCTTCGCCCAAAGCGCAAAAAGTCCTCGCCGATCTTCGCCGAGCCGAGTTGCTGCACTTGACCGGCAAGGAAGAAGCCGCCAAAGAAATCTTCGAAGCTCTGGTTAAGTATTACGAAGACAACGACGTTGATTCGGCTGAAGAACTGACCTCAATCGCTCGCGCATTGATCTTACTTGAAAAATATCAGGTCTCCAAAGACATTTACCTGGAAGTGATTTCCGCCGATTCGACTTACATCGAAGCTCAACTGGGCGGCGGCGAATTGTTCACCAGCAAATACAACTACGAAGAAGCCGCTTCATTTTTTGAAGACGCCGCCAAGATCAACCCCACCAGCGCACGGCTTTATCTGGCAATCGCTGCCAGCAACCGCATCACAGGCGGAGACAAAATGAACGCAGCGCTGGCCGAAGCTCAAAAGGTCAATCCGAATTACGTCGAGGCGAAAACCTTCGCAGCCTCGCTTGACCTGGAAGGCGAACGACATCCCGCAGCGGCGGCTCGAAAGCGATTCGGCGCTGAAGATCAATCCGAACTCGCTGGAAGCTCATTCACTGCGCGCGGCGATGTTCTGGCTGGAAAACAAAAACGCCGAACTCGACAACGAAATCAAAACCACGCTGGCAATCAATCCCAGATACGGTTCGCTGTACGAAACGCTGGCTCACCACGCCACACAAACGCGGCGTTACCGCGAATCAGTTGCCTTTCTGCGTGAAGCCATCAAGCTGTCACCGAATCTGTATTCATCGCATCTGGCTCTGGGAATGGGTTTGCTGCGAATGGGCGATTTTGAAAGAAGGCCGCGCCAAGTCGAGCACCCTTCAAAGGTGAAACCCTTTCAACATTTGGGCCAAACACGCTTGATCTGCTGGACACGATGAACGATTACAAAGTCACCAAGACCGGCGATTTCATCATCAAGATCGGCGAAAAAGAAAACGACGTGCTGGCCGGTTATGCCGCTGACCTGCTAACCGAAGTTCAGGCAACGCTTTCAGCGAAATACAAATTCACGCCGCGCGGCCCGATCTCCGTTGAGATTTTTCAGAACCACGAAGACTTTGCCGTTCGCGCATTGGGCTTGCCCGGTTTGGGAACTTTGGGAGTTTGCTTCGGTCAGGTCATCGCTCAGGATTCGCCGTCGGCTCGTTCCACAGGTGAATTCAATTGGGGCAGCACGATGTGGCACGAATATGCTCACGTCATTACGCTGCAAATCACCGATCACCTGATTCCGCGCTGGTTTTCAGAAGGCTTGTCGGTGTTTGAAGAACACAAAGCCAGACCGGGTTGGGGCGATGACTGGAGCATAGGAAACCTCAAAGCCTACGCCGATGGGCGTTTTTTCAAAATCGCGGAAATAGATAACGGCTTCCTTCGCCCCAAACGACCGGATGATTTAAACCTTGCTTACTTTCAGGCTTCACAGATATGCCACTTCGTCGAAGACAAATACGGCTTCAACGCGATTCTGGAAATGCTGAGTGGTTACAAAGAGAAAAAGAAGACGCCGGAAATATTGCTCAACGTGCTAAAGCTCTCCGAAGCCGACTTCGACCGTGAGTTCAACGGTTACATCAACGGAAAAATCAGCGGCTTCATCAAGGCGATGAAACCGGGGTGGGAAAACAAAGATTTGGCGAAGCTGACAAAAGAAGAAGCCTTGAAACAAGCCGAAGCCAGCCCGGATGATTTCATACTGAATCTACGCGCCGGTCTGGAACTCGCCGCCGACAACAAAGACGAGCAAGCCGTCAAATTTCTGAAGCGTTCGATTGAGTTATTCCCTCTGCAAGGCAGCGGTGGCGCTTACGAAGTTCTGGCCGGAATTTACAAGAAACAAGGCAACAAAGCAGCAGAAGCCGATGCCCTGGAATCGCTGATCAAAGTTGACGAAAACGATTACGACTCGTTGAAGCGGCTGGCTCAATTGAAACTGGAATCTGGCGACAAGGCGCGCGCGCTGGAATTGCTGAAGATGAGTTTTTACGTCAATCCCTTTGAAACTTCGGCGCACGCGATGACAGGCGATTTGCTGATGGAACTTGGCGCAAGCGGAGCCGAAAAAGCCGTCCGCGAATTCCAAATCGCGTTGGCTGCCAATCCGCCAAACATCGCCGAAGCTCAATACAATCTGGCGCGAGCTTATTTCACCGCAGGCAAAAAAACTGAAGCCAGAAAGTTGGTGTTGCGTTCGCTGGAAAACGCGCCGAGCTTTGAAAAGGCTCAAGAGTTGTTATTGAAGATTAGAGGGCAATAGAAAGTTGCAGGCGGGAAGCCTGCGTACCCAGGTGAGTTATGACCCAAAAGAAGTTCATCATTGCTGCCATATTCATTTGCCTCCTCGGCACGCTGGCTCTGGCTCAACGCGGACGAGGCGGCGGCCATAAAAAGCCCTCAATGGATTTGCCGCCGACTTATGAAAACGGCATCCCAAAAACCGATCCGAATCTATCGGGACGATTTACTTTCGTTCGCATTCGTTTCGACACCAGTCAATTTGCTCAGTATTACGGTTACAACAACGTCCTGGGTGACGGCGGGCCTCCGTGGTCGCACGATTACCCGGTCGCCGGTCGCCATTTGATGAAGATCATGACCGAGTTATCGAAAATTGACGCGACACTGGACATCAACGAACCCATCCTGAGCCTTGACGATCCAATGCTCTTCAAATTTCCCTTCGCCTACCTGTGCGAAATCGGATTTATGAACTTGAGTGATGCCGAGATCAACGGAATGCGCGAATACCTGAAACGCGGCGGCTTTCTGTTGGTTGACGACTTCCGTTCCGGCCAACAATTCTACAATTTGCAGCAACACGTCAAACGCGCTTTTCCAGAACTTGAATTAAAGAAACTCGACATCTCGCATCCGATTTTCAACTGCTTCTTTTCGATTAAAACCCTGGAAGTTAATCCGGTTTACGGCGGCGGCTTTGGCACACGCGAAACTGCGAACCCTGAGTTCTGGGGTCTGGAAGACGAAAACGGACGACTGATGATGGTCATCAACTATAACTATGACGTAAGCGATTTCTGGCAGTTTTCGGACAATCCGTTTCGCCCAATTGAAGAAACGAACGATGCTTATAAGTTCGGAGTCAATTACATCATTTACGCTTTAACGCACTAATCTCAATTCTCGATTTTGTATTTTGAATTTTGGATTGGTCAGAACAAACACAGTTGGTGGCCACTACAATTCAAAATCCACAATCCACAATCCACAATCTCAGGAGACTGAATGGCTGTTGACACACAAGCGATCAGCGACGAGGTGTTGCTGAACAAACTCAAAGTAGCCCGTGAAAACATCTTGCGAGAAATTCGCAAAGCGGTGCTCGGACAAGACGAAGCTGTTGAACAGGTGCTGCTATCGCTGTTTGTTGGCGGGCACTCGATCCTGACCGGCGTTCCCGGCCTGGCCAAAACCTTGCTGGTTAAAACAATCGCCAGCGTGCTTGATCTTTCATTCAAACGAATTCAGTTCACACCCGATTTGATGCCTGCGGACATTACAGGAACCGAAATCATCGAAGAAAATCGCTCAACCGGTAAACGCGAACTGCAATTCATACGCGGCCCGATTTTCGCCAACATTATTCTGGCGGACGAAATCAACCGGACTCCGCCGAAAACTCAGGCGGCTTTGCTTGAAGCGATGCAGGAAGGCAACGTCACTGTTCAAGGCGAAACTTACGTGCTGCCAAAGCCATTTTTTGTGCTGGCAACGCAAAACCCGATTGAAATGGAGGGCACTTATCCGCTGCCCGAAGCCCAGCTTGACCGTTTTATGTTCAATGTTCACATGGGTTATCTGCCAGAAGAAGACGAAGTGGCCGTCGTCAAACTGACCACTTCTCCGCAAAACGTGTCGTTCGACCGGTTGATGTCTGCCGAAGAAATCATTGCGTTTCAACGGCTGGTCAGAAAAGTTCCGGTGGCTGATTCGGTCACTCGTTACGCCGTGAACCTTGTTCACACCAGCCGACCTGGAAATCCCAAAGCGCCGGACTTCGTCAATCGCTGGGTGACGTGGGGCGGTTCAATCCGCGCTTCGCAGTTTCTGGTGCTGGCGGCAAAAGCACGCGCGATTTTCAACGGACGTTATAACGTGTCTTTCGAAGACATTCGCGCCGTCGCTCAACCGGTTTTGCGCCACCGCATCCTGCTTAACTTCCAGGCGGAATCCGAACGAGTTGACACCATTCAAGTTATTAAGCGATTGATCGAAACCGTTCCAGAACCAAAATCTGGCTTGTAATTGCGGATTGCGGATTGCGGATTGCGGATTTTCGTTTGAAACAACGATATGACGACTGAAGAGCTTAAAAATCGAACTAAGGCTTTTGCCTTGCGAGTCATAAGACTTGTTGAAAAATTACCGTCTGGCAGAACAGCAGATGTAATTGGCAAACAGTTAGTCAGAAGCGCAACCTCCGTTGCCGCAAACTATCGCGCATCTTGCCGGGCAAAATCGAATGCCGACTTCATCGCCAAGATGGGAATCGTCGAAGAAGAAGCAGACGAATCCGCATTCTGGATGGAAGTAATCAGCGAAACGGGATTGATGAAAAAAGAATTGGTAGAAGAATTGCTGGACGAAGCCAATCAGATCGTGGCCATTGTGGTTTCTTCGATCAACACGGCAAGAGGTCACAAAAGATGATTTTCAAAAAGTCGAACAGTGGCGGCAAAGAAGAATCCGCAATCCGCAATCCGCAATCCGCGATCCCAAGATTTCTGATGCCTGAAGTTTTGGCCAGAATCACCTCGCTTGAGCTTTTGGCGAGAACGGTTGTGGAAGGTTTCAT
>JBGAPB010000334.1:0-6471 GCA_044221525.1 Blastocatellia bacterium
CTGGATGCGATGACTCAAGTGGCGTGGAAAAAATCCGGCTTCCCGAAAAACCGCGTCATGGGAATGGCCGGCGTTCTGGATTCGGCTCGCATGCGGTGCTTCCTGGCCGAAGCCTTGAACGTGTCGGTCGAAAACGTCACGGCTTTTGTGCTGGGCGGACACGGCGACACCATGGTTCCGCTGCCGCGTTATTCGACCTGCGCGGGCATTCCGATCACCGAACTGCTGCCGAAAGAAACCGTTGACGCAATCGTCAAACGCACGGCCAACGGCGGAGCCGAAATCGTCAGCTTGCTGAAAACCGGCTCGGCTTATTACGCGCCTTCGGCGGCTGCGGTCGAAATGGTCGAAGCCATCGTCAAAGACAAAAAGAAGATTCTGCCCTGCGCCGTGTTGCTTGAAGGCGAATACGGCGTCAATGGCCTGTTCGTCGGCGTGCCAATCAAAATCGGAGCCGGTGGAGTTGAGGAAATCATACAGATCAACCTGACAACGGAAGAACGCGCGGCTTTACAAAAATCAGCCGGAGCAGTTCAGGAGCTAGTAACCTTGCTGAATTTGTAAAACACCCTCTTTGAAGCAGTTTAGAAAGTGTGTTAGCTTTTGGCTCGACTGCCGCAGCCTCGCTGATGAAGCGAGATTGCGGCAGTCGTATTTTTTGAGTTTGAACTGGTCAGACCGTAAACGGTACTGATTCTGAGTGAGAGGACTTTAGCTGTGAATGAAGAAAAAGAACTGACAGGAAAAGAAAAGATCGTGGCCGAGTTGAAGGCGCTTGAAGTTGAATTCACCGTTGAATTGCCACGAGCATTGAGAACGGCGGCGGCACTTGGAGACCTTTCCGAAAATTCCGAGTACAAATATGCACGCGAGCGACAGGATTATGTCCGCGCTCGAATTCGCCAGCTTCAGCAACAGATGGCCAAACTGTCCAGCATTGACCTGACCAGGTTGCCGCACGATCGCGCTAATTACGGATCAACGCTGGTCTTGCGCGACCTTGATCGTGATGTCGAGGTCACTTACAGGCTGGTGACGCCTGAAGAAGCAGATTTCGAGAAAGGTTTGATTTCGACTTCATCGCCAATCGGCAGAAGCCTGCTTAACAAGGAAGAAGGCGACGAAGTAAAAGTCCAGGCACCGAACGGAACACGAGTTTTTGAAATCATCAAACTGACTACGATTCACGACGAAGAATAAGACAATTCGCGTGGACGTTGTAAAGCCGATTGTGGCGATGCTAAACTCCGCTGCCTGCTTGGAAGGTTTCGGTGTCCAGCGTTTCAACCCTGACCATTAACTAAATTTTGGCTGACATTTTGGAGGACTTTGCATTTGAGTTCCCGGCTCGCATCGAGTCTCGTCTTAAATAGGTTGCTGCGAATTGCCTCACTGATCGGCGTCTTTTTTCTTTGCGCCTTTTCGGTGATGTACCTTGCGTTGCGTGGGCAATCCGTCGAAGTCCCGGACGTAACCGGCAAACCCGAAGCAGAGGCAATTGATGTGCTGGATGATGCCGGGTTGAGAATGAAAATTACCGGTCACGCGATCAGCGACAAGTTCGAGGCAAATCTGGTCAGCGATCAATCGCCCAGTTCTGGAACTGTGGTCAAAACGGGTCAGATTGTTCGCGTTAATATCAGCACTGGTTTGGCGACTCCAACCCCGACACCCAAACCGACTCCAAAACCATCGCCGTCACCGGGTGAGTCACCGTCAGCGACACCAGAGCGCAAAGCGAAACCGTCGCCTACACCTTCTGACGAACGATAACCTGGGCTTGGTTGAAGCTGGAAGTTATCTGGCAAGATAGTTTTTTAGCTGCGTTCTGAGCTTCAAGACTATCGCAAAAGTTGTTCACTCTGATGGTCGAAATCGCACCTTCAATTTTATCGGCAGACTTCAGGCGGCTTGGCGAACAGATTGCTACGGTTGAAGACGCAGGCGCGGCCTATATTCACGTTGATGTGATGGACGGCCATTTTGTGCCAAACCTGACTGTCGGTCCTTTTATTGTTGAATGGGTGCGACGAACAACTGAACTGCCAATTGACGCGCACTTGATGATTGAAAACCCGGACAATTTCATTGGCGCGTTTGCCGATGCGGGAGCCAATATGATTTCGGTTCACCCCGAAGCGACTTATCATTTGAACCGAACGATCAGCCACATTCAGCAAGCCGGTTGCAGGGCGGGGGTGGTGCTGAATCCGGCAACTCCGTTGGCAATGATCGAAGAAGTTTTGACTGAGGTTGATTACGTGCTGGTGATGTCGGTCAATCCTGGTTTTGGTGGACAAAAGTTTCTCACCTCATCTTTGGATAAATTACGACGCCTGAGGGCAATGATTAAAGCTCAAGGCTCGCGCGCGAAAATTGAAATTGACGGTGGTATTGGAATCGAAAATGCGGCGGCAGTCGTTGCCGCCGGAGCGGAAATTCTGGTAGCCGGTTCAGCGGTTTTTGGAAAACCCGACCCGGCTGAAAGCCTGCGACAATTACTCAGCGCGGCTTCTTCACTGGCCAGCGAACGAGCGCTGGCTTAGAACTTATTCGGCACCTCGCCCATTGAGTTAAACATTGGGAGAGCAAAGCTGGCATTTAGCTAGGATGGAGTAGTCTTCTTATGAGATTTAAGACCTTAGCGATTTTTTTGGTCACGATGTTGTCGCTGATCGCAGCCGCCTGCGGTGGAAAAGACAAAGTCAAAAACGAAACTGCGGCGATTCCGGGACGCGACAAGGAACTTTACGAACAAGCTTCGGAAAAAGCCCAAAAAGGCCGATACGACGAATCCCGGCTGCTGTACAACGTGGTGATTACGACTTACGCCGACAGCGAATACCTGCCACTGGCGAAACTGGCTATCGCCGATTCGTTTTACCTTGAAGGCGGAACCAGCAATCTGGAGCAGGCCATCGGCGGTTATAAAGACTTCGCGCAATACTTCCCGACTCATCCGAAAATTTGCGACGTAAAACACAAAATCGCACAGTCATACATGCGGCAGATGGGCGCCTACAACCGCGACGCATCGAACGCCAAGAAAGCCGAACAACAATTGAAAGCCGCGGAACAAAGCTGTCAAAACTCGCCAATGCTGGCACAGATCAAAAATGATCTGTCTGATGTTCAGCAGGTTCTTGGTCTGCAGAATCTGGACATCGCCAAGTTTTACATGAACAACCGCCAGGCTTACAAAGCTGGTGAAAGCCGCCTGCGCGACATCATCAACAACTTTCCGTTCTTCAGCTACTTTGACGAAACGCTCTACCTGCTTGGAGTTTCGTTGGTCGAACAGGAACAGCCGGAAGAAGCGGCAGAATACTTTTCCAGACTTGTCCGCGATTTTCCAAACAGTGAGTTCACAAGCAAAGGCAAAGAATATCTGACAAAACTTGGTAAGCCGATACCGGCAGCCGCAAACGACAATCCGGCGCCTCAACGCCCCAACTTCATGGGCAAGTTTGGTTTGATTCTGGGTCAAAACGGCTTGGACATCACCAAAGACGGCGTGTTGCTGAGTAAGAAGGGTGACGAAAAAGAAGACGTTAAGGCCGAAGCTTTGAGAAAACCGTCCGATTCGCAAAACGCCACTGGAACTCGCTCCATACGCGCCAATACAAAAGGCGTAGTTGACCCGGCGACCTCCAATCAGCCGGTTCCAGTGCGAACGGTGACAACTCCGCCAGACGGAGCAGCAACACCGGCATCCACAGAAACTGATAAGAGCAAGGCCAAAGATTCAAAAGACAAGAAAGAGAAAAAGAAGAAAAACGGGCTTCTGGGCATCTTCAAATAAACTGCGCTGGAAACCGTTAAACTGACTGGAAACACAAGAACACGAAGAGCTTAGAAACTCTTCGTGTTTTTTGTTTCTTTGTGGTAAGTTTGCCGCAAGTGGTGTCCTAATCTTTAGTTGCATCTGTTCGGAGGTTCATGTGGGCTTCAAAATTCTGCTAGCTGACGACAGCGTCACAGTCCAGAAAATCATTACGCTGACTTTTTCAGACGAAGGCGTAGACGTTTTGACAGTCAACAATGGCGATGAAGCCATTCACAGGTTGCAGTACATGCGACCTGCGTTGGTCATGGCAGACGTTTCGATTCCTGGCAAAAACGGTTATGAGATTTGTGAATACGTCAAAAACCACCCGGAGATGAAGGACACGCCGGTGGTGTTACTGGTTCCGGCCTTTGAGCCTTTTGACGAAGAGCGCGCCCGCCGCATCGGAGCCGACCAGCATTTAACCAAACCGTTCCAGTCCATACGCACCCTGATTACCACGGTTAAAACTCTGATCGAAGGCCATCCGCCAAAATTTGCCACTGGTTCCCTTAACAACCCCGCTCCACAAATTCAGGTTTCTGAACCAGTTAAAGCGCCGGTTGTTGAATCCGCTCCACTGGCGACACCGGTTGAAGTCATTCGCCCGACTCAACCATTCCCGGACGAGCCAGCGGAGGAAACAACACCCACCATCGAAGCCGTCGAAACTGCCGAAGAACCTGTTGTTGATATTTGGAAAGCTGAAGAAGTTTGGGAAGTCGAAGATGTGCTGGATATTGAAGCCGAGCCTGTGATTCTGGCCTCTGAACTTCCAGCCAAGATTGAAGAGATTGACGAGATTGAACCAATCGCCGAAGAAGCTCTTACAATTACAGAAGAAGAAGTTAAGGAAGCGACAGAAGTTGTCGAAGTTGCAGAGCCGGAACCGGTTTTGCTCACCGAAAGCGTTAATGAGCAGATCACTGATGCCGTCACTCAAGCCAATGTGACAGTGTTCGACGAGGCTCCGGCGATTGCCGAAGAACCTGTTTTAGCTGTTGCACCTATCGAAGCTCCGGTAATCGTTGAAGCTGTTCCAACCACAGGACAGCGCATCAACACAGGTGATCTCGATCACGTGCTGGATTTGGACGATGTGCTGAATTGGCCACCTGCTCAACCAGTACCTCAACCGCAACTATTCGTTCCCGCTGCGCCAACATTCACACCAGCGCCAACGGAAACCGCCATCCCGCAAACAGTCATTGACGAAATCGTTAACCGTGTAGTCGCCCAGTTGTCAGAAAAATTGACTGCTCAACTGGCCGCGCAACTTGCGCCGGAAGTCGCCGAACTGGTCAAACAGCAAACTCAACATGAAGCGGTTGCTGTTGTGGCGACGGCTAAGACGGATTCAGACTCGCTGCTTGATCTGGATTGATTATCTTGAGTTATGAAGCGCGCCAGCAAAACCAAAGCCGTCTCTTGGGAAACTGTTCGCGAGATTGCGTCGGCTCTGCCCGAAGCTGAAGAAAGCACTTCATACGGAACGCCCGCCTTCAAAGTCAGAGGCAAGTTATTCGTTCGATTTCACCAAAGCGGCGAATCCATCGTCATCCTCATCTCCATCGAAGAGCGCGAAGCTTTGATGAATCTGAAGCCAGATACTTTCTACATCACAGATCATTACACCTGCTGGCCGTATATGCTGGTTAGGCTTTCGGCGGTTGAGAAAAACGACCTGAGCAAACTGATCGAAGAATCCTGGCGACGCGCCGCTCCAAAACGACTGATCGCCGATTACGACAGTCAATCGTAAGCGGCGATCAATTCAGTACCGAGCCTGCCAGTTAAGCCTTCACATAAATTTCCGCGCCTGTCTTTTTGAACTCTGCGGACTTCTCTGCCATTCCAGCGACCAGCGCCGCTTGCTCATCCAATTCCTTTTGAGCCGCGTATTCGCGCACGTCCTGGGTGATTTTCATCGAACAGAAATGCGGGCCGCACATCGAACAGAAGTGCGCCTGCTTGGCGCCTTCCTGCGGCAGGGTTTCGTCGTGAAATTCTCGCGCGGTTTCCGGGTCGAGCGAAAGGTTGAATTGGTCTTCCCAGCGAAATTCAAAGCGCGCTTTGGAAACAGCGTTGTCCCGAAGCTGAGCGCCGGGATGACCTTTGGCCAGATCCGCAGCGTGCGCCGCCAGCTTGTATGTGATGACGCCGTCCTTCACGTCCTTCTTATCCGGCAAGCCCAGATGTTCTTTCGGAGTGACGTAACACAGCATCGCCGTGCCGAACCATCCGATCATCGCCGCTCCGATGGCAGAGGTGATGTGATCGTAACCGGGCGCAATATCCGTCGTCAGCGGCCCCAAGGTGTAAAACGGAGCTTCGTCGCAAACGGCAAGCTGCTTGTCCATGTTCTCTTTGACCAGGTGCATAGGCACATGGCCCGGGCCTTCGATCATCACCTGACAATCCATTCCCCAGGCAATCTTGGTCAATTCGCCCAAGGTATCGAGTTCGGCAAACTGAGCTTCGTCGTTGGCGTCGGCAATCGAACCGGGTCGCAATCCGTCGCCGAGCGAAAAGCTGACGTCGTAAGCCCGCATGATTTCGCAGATTTCGCGGAAGTGTGTGTACAGAAAACTTTCCTGATGATGAGCCAGACACCATTTAGCCATGATCGAACCGCCGCGAGAGAC
>JBGAPB010000335.1:0-6671 GCA_044221525.1 Blastocatellia bacterium
ACCCGGTGGTGGTAATCCAAATGCTCCTCAACCAACTGAAGCCCAACTGACAGCCATGCAAAAAGCGGCTGAAGAACGAATGGCTCAAGCCGTCAAATTGCAGGGAGCTTACAAAAACGCCAAGCGTCACACCGACTTCCGCAAGATGCTGGAAACCCAAAAAGACATTGATGCAATTGTCGTTGCGACTCCCGATCATCTGCATGCAACGATTGCGAAGACTGCGATGGAACTGGGCAAGCATGCTTATGTCGAGAAGCCGTTGACGTGGTCAATTCAGGAAGCTCGCGTATTGCGCGAAGTCGCCGCCCGCACCAAGGTCGTCACTCAAATGGGTAACATGGGACATTCCAGCGAAGGCGCGGCTCTGGTTAATGAATGGATTCAGGCAGGCATCATCGGTCAGATCAAGGAAGTCAACGTGTGGACAAATCGTCCGCTTGGTTTCTGGCCGCAAGGCGTTCCGCGCCCGACCAAAGTTACCGCCGCAGCCGATGCGCCAGCCGGTGGAAATCAGTTCGGCACCGATTGGACGGCGCGCACAGTCAACAAAGCTTTGGCAGGAGCGATGGAGGGTAATTATCCAGTGCCGAGCGGATTGGAATGGGACCTGTTCCTCGGCCCAGCGCCGCAGGTTGATTACCATCCGATCTACCACCCGTTCAACTGGCGCGGTTGGCTGGATTGGGGAACAGGTGCGATTGGCGATATGGCCGCGCACTTGATTGACCATCCGTACTGGGCGCTTGGACTGACTTACCCGACCAGCGTCGAAGCGACGTTCACTCCGTTCGGCGTTGACCTGAAAAACAATCGAGTCAGCTATCCAATGGGTTCGCACGTCGTTTATCACTTCCCGGCTCGCGGCAAACAACCGCCAGTCAAGCTGACCTGGATGGATGGTGGATTGATGCCTGCTCGTCCCGATGCTCTGCCGGATGATGTCCAACTGGACGGCGGCGGCGGCGCAATTTTCATCGGCGAAAAAGGCATTCTGGTTCATGGCACTTACGCCTCGAATCCGAAGCTCTATCCGATGTCGCTGATGGAAGCGGCAGCCAAAGTGCCAAAGACTTCTTTCCGTGTCGCCCGAAGAGGCGAAGGTCAATTCGCCGAAGCCTTGCACCGCATGAACTGGATCAACGCGATCAAAGGCAAAGAAAAAGCGACTTGCCCGTTTGAATACGCAACCCACTTGACCGAAACCATGCTGCTCGGCGTAGTGGCAATGAAAACCGGCCAGAGCAAGAAGCTGTATTACGACGGCGAAAAAGGAGTCATCACCAACAACTCCGACGCAAACCAGTATTTGCAACGCGAATACCGCAAAGGCTGGACGCTGTAACTGATTACAAATCAAAGCGATATGGCAGGTCCGGCAAAACCGGCCTGCCTATCCAACCCCTTCAAGCCGAGTTCATCGGCAAACTCTGAGATCAAAGCCAATCGCCATTTCCGACTCCGAAAACGTCCGACAAACTTCAGTTTGTCGCAGGTTCCCGGAATCGTTTGTTGGCCAAAAACTCGACAAACTAAAGTTTGTCGGACGCCTCGCGCTTGGCTTTAACCTCACTCGTGGAACCCACGAAAGGATGAAAAATGTATTCGAGAAGAGATTTCGGAAAGATAGTCGCCGCCGGATTGCCGCTTGCGGCTTTTGCGCCGAACCTTGCATTCGGCGAGATCAATCCAAAAGTAAACGGCGTTCGGATCGGCATTCAGTCCTATAGCTTTCGCAATTTGCCGTTGGATGACGCCATCAAGGCAATGGTGTCAATCGGCATCGGCGAATGCGAATTGTTTTCCGGTCACGTCGAACCACGCCCGCAAGGTATGGGCGGCCCTGGTGGCCCAGGCGGAGCAAGACCTCCACAAGGCCCTCCGGGAGCTGGCGGCCCGCCAGCAGGTGGCCCGCCGCCGGGCGGAGGTCGCCAAATGACTCCTGAAATGCGCGAAGCCATGAAGAAGCGCCAGGAAGAAACTCGCAAATGGCGGCTGACCGTGCCGATGGATTTTTTCAAAGGCATTAAAGCCAAATTCGACGCTGCCGGAATTAAGATTCAAGCCTACAATTTGAGCTTCAACGACAGTTTCAATGACGAAGAAATTGATCGCGGCTTTCTGATGGCGAAGACGCTTGGCGTCAAACTTATCACTGCATCGTCCACGCTGACCACTGCCAAACGAGTCGCGCCGTTCGCCGACAAACACAAAATCACGGTGGCCATGCATGGCCATTCCAATATCAAAGACCCGAACGAATTCGCCAAGCCGGAAAGCTTTGCGGCGGCACTGGCCATGTCGAAATACTTCGCAGTCAATCTGGACATTGGGCATTTCTTCGCTGCGGGCTTTGACCCGATTGCTTACATCGAACAGAACCACGCGCGCATCTCCAATTTGCATCTGAAAGATCGCAAAAAAGACGATGGCCCAAATGTTCCCTGGGGACAGGGCGACACTCCGATCAAACAAGTTCTTCAATTATTGAAAAAGAAAAAGCTGAACATCCCCGCCAACATCGAATACGAATATCGTGGTGAAGACGCGGTGGCTGAAGTCAAAAAATGCTTCCAATTCTGCAAGGACGCTCTTGCATAAACCAACTCAACTTCCCTGTTCGCAGTACTATCCGCGTGGTCTGTTCGCTGTGGAACTTCAACAAGGAGAAAATCCCATGAATCGCAAAACTCTGTTTCTTGCTATGTGCCTGCTGATGACACTGGCTGCGCTGGCATTTGCCGCTGATGCCTCTGGCAAATGGACTGCTCAGGTTCCGGGCCGCAACGGCCAAACCGCGGAAAACACTTTCAACCTGAAAGTCGAAGGCGACAAGGTCACCGGAACAATTACCAGCCCGCAAGGCGAGACTGCCATCGCTGACGGCAAAGTGAACGGCGACGATATTTCCTTCTCAGTGACCCGTGAGGTTCAGGGCAACACATTCAAGATCGTCTACAAAGGAAAAGTTTCCGGCGACGAAATTAAATTCACCCGAACGATCGAAGGCAGAGACGTGCCCCCGACCGAATTCACGGCTAAGAAAGCCAAGTAACAGTTGGGTTTAGAGTCCAAGCTTTGACTTGTTTACTTTAGCTTCAGGTCGAGGCTTGGCCTCTAACTTTTATCATCAACAGTACCAAGCCTGCTTAGATGAATCACGATTACGCCAACCTGACAGCCATAATCACCGGCGGCGCAAGCGGCATAGGCTTAGCAACCGCTCAACTGCTACACCAACGAGGCGCTCGCGTAGCCATCGTTGATCTCCAGGCCAACAAAGGAGCTGAAGCTCTTAACTCGCTCAACAATTCAAACCGCGCAATCTTCATTCAAGCAAATCTGGCAATTCCAGAAGAAGCCGACCGCGTTGTCGCCGAAACCGTCAAAGCCTTCGGTCAACTCAACGCCGCAGTCAACAGCGCGGGCATTCAGCGATACGGCAACGCCGAACAGACTTCGCTGGAATTGTGGAATGAAGTGATGGCAGTGAATCTGACTGCTTCGTTTCTGGTTTCACGCGCAGCAATTCCCCATCTGCGGCAAACTGGCGGAGGTTCAATCGTCAATGTAGGCTCCGTGCAATCACACGTTTCTCAACGCGGAGCGATGGCTTATGTCACCAGCAAACACGCGCTGCTGGGACTGACTCGTTCAATGGCTGTGGATTACGCCGCCGAACGAATTCGCGTGAACTGCGTTTGCCCAGGAACTGTGGACACTGCGATGGTCCGCTGGACAATGTCGCTTGATCACAATCCGAATGCCGTTCTTCAAGCCTGTGAATCCATGCACCCGCTAGCCCGCATAGCTCAGCCGACAGAAGTCGCCGAAGTCATAGCGTTTCTGCCTGACCGAAGCCAGCTTCGTTCGTAACCCGGGTGCTGATTGATGTTGATGGCGGAGTCCTGGCTTTATCGGCAGCGCGCCGAAAACTATTTCTTCAACTGATTAGCCGGTTGCCCCTTTTCCTAAACCGGATGTATCCTGCCCCGGAGGTGATTTATGAGTGTTCAAATGACGACTATCGAAGTTGACCAATCCACAGCAGCAATTCTTCAAACCTTGAAGGCAGAGGCAGAGGCAAAAGGAAAGACTCTGGCTGCATTTCTGTTGCCACTTCTCCAGACAAACGGCAGGCATTCAACGGATGAGGTCGCTATACCCGCTGAACAAAAGGAGGAGCGTCCGTTTTACGAAACCGCCACGACGGAAGAATGGATCAGAGAAATGAATGCGTGGGCTGCCAGTCACGATCCGAACACACCAGTCATTCTTGATGACAGTCGAGCAGCAATCTACGGAGACGACGGACGATAATGCTTTATCTGGCAGACACCAATATCCTGCTGCGAATGGCCGAACCCGGCCACCAGATGCACGCTGCGACACTGGCCGCGCTTGCGGTGTTAAAAACCAGAGGCGATACCGGCTGCGTTATTCCGCAAAACATCATGGAGTTTTGGAATGTCGCCACACGCCCGGCCAAATACAACGGCCTTGGCTTCACTCAACTGCAAACTCAGTCAGAAATCCGGCGAATTGAAAGCCTCTTCCAGGTGATTCTTGACGCTCCGGGAATTTATGCCGAGTGGAAACGGCTGGTGATCACTCATGCCGTCGAAGGCAAGGAAGTTCACGACACCCGAATCATCGCGGCGATGAATGTTCATCGAATCAGCCAACTTTTGACCTTCAACAAAGACGACTTCAAACGATTTACGAACATTGTGACTGTTAGTCCAACAGAATTGCCGTCGCCATCGCCGCCGCAAATATCCCAACCGTTTCCGAAGCCATAGCTTTCCACTCTCAATCAAGCAGCAAGCCTGCGACAAGAATCCGCAAGATCGCGCAAGACGCGGCCAAGTCACTTCAACTACTCTCCCGACGATTCAAACCACGTTTCATTAATTAACAAGGAGAATGCAGCTATGATCGAAAAAGGAGCGCCGATTGCCGAACCTAAAGGCAAGCTTGGAGTTTTGCTGGTCGGGATGGGAGCGGTCTCAACCACTTTCATCGCCGGAGTTGAGGCCATCAAAAAAGGTCTGGCCAAACCGATTGGCAGTTTGACTCAGATGGGAACTATCCGGCTGGGCAAACGCACAGATGGTCGCAGCCCGCTGATTAAAGATTTCGTGCCGCTGGCCGGGCTGAATGATCTGGTTTTCGGCACTTGGGACATTTTTGAAGACAACGCTTACGAGGCCGCGATGCATGCCGGAGTGCTGGAAAAGGAAATCCTGCTGCAATTAAAGCCGCAGCTTTCCAAAATCAAGCCGATGCCTGCCGTCTTCGATCAGGAATACGTTAAACGTCTGAGCGGCACGAACGTCAAAAAAGGCAAAACCAAGATGGATTTGGCTGAACAGTTGATGGCCGACATCGCCGAGTTCAAAAAGAAAAACAAATGCTCGCGGTTGGTGATGGTCTGGTGCGCTTCGACCGAAGTTTTCATCAAACAACACGCGGTTCATAAAACGTTGGCCAGCTTTGAAAAGGCGATGAAGGAAAATCACAAAGCCATCGCTCCTTCAATGATTTACGCCTATGCGGCCCTGAAATCCGGCGTAGGTTTCGCCAACGGAGCGCCGAACCTGACCGTGGACATTCCGGCAATCACCGAACTTGCTGAAAAACAAAACCTGCCTCTGTGCGGCAAAGACTTTAAGACCGGCCAGACGTTGATGAAGACTTTAATTGCTCCGGGATTGAAAGCGCGAATGCTGGGGCTGCACGGCTGGTATTCGACGAACATTCTGGGAAACCGCGATGGCGAAGTGCTGGACGATCCAGGCTCCTTCAAAACCAAAGAAGAATCGAAACTTTCGGTGCTTGAACACATTTTGCAGCCTGAGGTTTACCCTGACCTTTACGCAGACTTTTCGCACATCGTCCGAATCAACTATTACCCGCCGCGCGGCGACAACAAGGAAGGTTGGGACAACATAGACATCTTCGGCTGGCTGGGTTACCCGATGCAGATCAAGATTGATTTCCTCTGCCGAGACTCGATTCTGGCTGCGCCGATTGTTTTAGATTTAGCTCTGTTTATGGATTTGGCTCAACGGACGGGAATGCGCGGGATTCAGGAATGGCTGTCGTTTTACTTCAAATCGCCGATGTGCGCGCCTCAGCTTTATCCCGAACACGATCTGTTCATTCAGTTGATGAAACTGAAAAACACTCTGCGCCATCTGCGCGGCGAAGAGTTAATTACTCATTTAGGTCTGGAGTATTACGATTAACCAACCGTGCCTCAATAAAACAAAACGCTGGCTGAGCTTAAGACTCGACCAGCGTTTTGTTGTTTTAGCATCAATGCCTCAATGAATGGGAGGCAAGCTCACTTTCTTAAAGGTAAAAGTCAGCATCTGATCGTTGAGGAAGGCATACATATAATTGCCCTGGCATTGCGGCGTCACTGTCGCCGAAGCGTTTCCCCAGCTGAGCAATGTATAAGTCAGATCGCCGTAGCTACCGCCAAAGTTGAATGGGCTAACGTTGAAACCGACACGCAGTTTATCTTTTGCGTATGGGGTGAATGGATGTTGCACTCCGAAAAGCCCGCCTTGAGGTGGCGGCTCTGACCAGATGCGATCGCTGAATGATTGCTCTGCGTCGCCTCCAAAGCGAGGGGGCAGAAAATAAAAACCAACGAAACGGGC
>JBGAPB010000336.1:0-6519 GCA_044221525.1 Blastocatellia bacterium
ACTTTCGGCTCCAACGCCATTCCGCACTTCGGGCAAGCGCCCGGCCCGATCTGAACGACTTCAGGGTGCATCGGGCAGGTGTATTCCACGTCCGTCGGAGCAGAAGCTTTGGATTTTGGACTCAACACTGATTCAGGATCGGCGCTGAATTTATGCAGACAGTGCGTGCTGCAAAAGTAATAGATTTTTCCCTGATGCTCATGCTTACCCTCAGCCGTCGCCGGATTGACCGTCATTCCGCAGACTGGATCAGTGTGTATTTCCGTTTGAACGGTCGCCGCTTGCTGCACTGGCATCATCACGGGCAACGATTTCGATTTGCCACTCAACTGCACCATCACCGGTGCTGCATGCATCGCGGACATCTGCGGCGGTTTGTTTAGATAAGTCTCTGGGTCGGCGCTGAATTTTTGCTGGCAATGTAGACTGCAGAAATAATAGGT
This sequence comes from Blastocatellia bacterium, assembly GCA_044221525.1. GTDB lineage: Bacteria > Acidobacteriota > Blastocatellia > RBC074 > RBC074 > RBC074. The sequence continues at coordinate 444 of JBGAPB010000336.1, forward strand.
TTCGGCTTTGTAATCGAGTTCGCCTGCCGCCGTCGCCGTATCAACAGACATTCCGCAAACTGGATCAATATGTTTTGTCATTTGCTCCTCCTTTTCTGTAAAGCCGAAGCTGGTTTTGCAGTCTTAAGCTCGACCTCTTCGATCAATCCGCAAAAGTGCCCGTCGGCTTTTCCACGCTTGTCCCATTGGTTCAAAGTGCTAGCCAGAGCTTCGCGATAATGCTGCATTTGCTTAAGCCGTTCATCCAGCTCAGCCAGTCGCTGCCTGACAATTTCGCGGACTTCGTCACATGGGCTTCGCCCGTCCCGGCTTTCGGCGATGATTCGCTTGATTTCCTCAAGCGTGAACCCCAGCGTTTGTGCGCGTTTAATGAATTCCAGCGTATCCAAAGCTTCGGAATCATAAAGCCTATACCCACCTTCGGTTCGCGCTGGTTGAGACAACAAACCGCTACGCTCGTAAAATCGTAACGTTTCGATTCCGATGCTTGTGCGCTTGGCGACTTCGCCAATCTTCAGCCAAACTGCGTCATTCGAATCGGATTTTGTTACCGTTTGTAACGTCTTTCTTTTTGATTGATTCATTCCGTTTTCCTCCCAATGCATGGAAGTCTACACCCTGTAGCCGACTACAGAGTCAAGGCGAAAAACTGGAAAAATGAAAAAAAATGGCGGAGAAATTTTGGGCACAGAGATCAGATTCTGTGCCCAAAACGGAAAGTCGGTTCAATAAAAAATAGAAAAACTGCCGTCAGCTTCGGCGATTACAGTCGCCAGCCCCCAAACAGGAACGTCCGGCGCTGTGCCTTTTTCGGCAGTCGGTTTGCCGTCGCGGTCAAAAACCTGCCAGGCCAGCGAACCACCTTTTTTCCATCCGGTGCCTTCAGTCCAAACCAGGATCGTTTCGCCTTTTGAGTTCACGGCAATCGCCGGGTGTTTGCGTTTGCCAGTAGCGTCGGGCGCTGAGATTTTTGCCAGGTCGCTACCGTTCCCTGTTCTGTTTCGATTGAGTGGGACGAAGAAGACTTGTCCGTTGTTTTCCCAGGCAGCTAGATTTTGATTGGCGTTTGCCGTCATCGTTTCGCTGCTCATTGGACAAGAAGTCAGGTTCCAGTTGTCCAATCGCCGCCCACTGAAGGTTTTGCCTTTGTCGGTTGAAGTCAGCAAAAACATTCCGCGTTCCGTCATATCGGTCGCAGTTCGGTAAAGCAACAAAAGTGCGCCGCGCCCATCAACAAAGGCTCGCATCCCGCAACAGCCGCAAGCGCCGGTTAATTTATTGTTGTCTGGTGGATCAACTGCGACTTCGCGCGCAAAGTTTTTGCCTTCGTCGGTCGAACGAGCCAGCCAGACGCGGCGATGCTGTTCACCTTTTTGTTCTCCTGCGCCATGCCAAACGACATACACGTTACCGAGCTTGTCTGCTGCCACTGAGCCGCCACCGTCAAGCGCGTGGCTGATTTGCATCAGGTTTCGCTGAGCTTCAAATCCTGTCCCGGTGCCGTTCATTCGCGCGTAAAGCATTGGCGCTTCGTGAGAGCCAGCCAGTGCAGTTTTCGATGAACCGTTCCAGGCAACGTGGACTCTGCCATTTTTTCCAAGCGCGATCTGTGCTCCGCGAATTGTGCCAACGGCGATGGCGCTGCCCGGCTGACTGTTGACGCGCATCGGAGTTGTGAACTCTTTGCCTGGCGCTCGGCGAACATAAAACACATCGCTGGCCGCTGGATCGCCGGACAGGTAAATCAGATGCAGCGTGCCGTGTTCGTCCATCACGGCTTGCGGCTGCAAGCCATTGTCGGGAGTGCGGACAAGATTGATCTTTGTGCCTTGATCGAATTTGCTCTCGGCCAGCTTGGCTTTGTTCGAATTCATTGCGGCCAGCGCGATGGCCAATGCAATGAACGCCCAGCGAAGTTTCATAGCTCATTCTCCGTGATGGTGCGGTTCTTGTTTATTCGGCCATTTCGGGCCGGGTTCATATCTGCCTTCTTTGATCAGCGCCATCATGCGGTCGTATTTGTCCGGCGGCAAGACTCTAACCAGCGTCATCATTCCCATCATCGCGCCAGTCCAACCTTCGGGCAGCCAGGAGTTTTCAGGCTTGGCGACTTCGGTGTCCATCGTCATCCACATATCCTGCGGATAACCGGGAACGGTTTTTGTCGGAGTTGGAGCTTTGCCGTGCATAGGCCCGACCATCGAAACCATCTGGTTCATCATGTGGTGCGGCAGATGGCAGTGCAGCATCCAATCGCCGATGTTTCTGGCTTCAAATTCGATGTCGCGCGCCTGGGCTACGCCGACGATGACTGTGTTGCCCGGGTACCAGGCGGTTTCTGGAATGCGCCCGCCTTCGGTTCCGGTGACGTAAAATTGTGTGCCATGCAAATGAATCGGGTGATGATCCATTCCTAAGTTAACCAGTCGAATTCGCACGCGCTCTCCGTGTTTGACGATCAGCGGAGTGCAGGCCGGCCCGGCTTTACCATTCAACGTCAGCCAGTTGAACTCCATCGCCAGCGTGTTCGGCACGGTGTTGTTCGGCAGAATCGCCCAGCCTTGCAAAATCAACCCGAAGTCTTTGTCCACGCGCGGTTCGATGGCTTTACGTGGGTGAATGATGAAAAAGCCGATCATTCCCATCATCTCCTGCATGGCCATGTGCGAGTGGTAAAAGAACGTGCCGTGCTGGTGCAGCATGAATTCGTAGGTGTAAGTTTCGCCCGGCATAATCAACCATTGGCCGATGCCCGGCACGCCATCTTGCTCCATTGGAACTTCCAGCCCGTGCCAATGCGGCGTCGTCGGTTCAGGTAAATTGTTCGTGAAGTGAATGCGAACGCGGTCGCCCTCCTGAACTTCTATGGTTGGGCCGGGGATGCTGCCGTTGTAACCCCAGGCGTCAACCTTGCGCGCGTCTGCCCACGAAGCCGCTGGCAAAAATTCCGTGCAAACCGGTTCGGCAATCAAATGAAAAACCTTGACGCCGTTTTCCAGCTTGAAAGGGAGCTTGGGAATATCAGGCATGAAAACGGGTTTGAAAGGCGACTGCGCGCCGAGTGTTTCCAACTGTGAAGGCGTTTTCGATTGCGGAGCTTTAGGTTCTGGCGGTTTGGTCATTTTGGAATGGTCGTGCTGCGAATGGTCTTGCGCGTTGCCCGTTTGAGCCGCGACCAAGCCAGCGCCAAGCAGTGAAGTGCGACGAAGAAAACTGCGACGATTTGAATTCATAACTTTACTCTCCAAGAAGAAAAAACTTTGCGGCTTTGTGACTTCGCGTCTTTGCGTCGAAAGCCTGTTAATTGTTTGCTCCATTGTTGCTTGCGCTACCTGTCATTCCGCCCGGTCCGTCCAGCCCGCCCGTCAGCAACATGCCTTGCAACTGAGTGACGTTTTGCCACAGCTCCACCAACGCGCTGATGTATTCCGTGCGCGACTGAAACAGCGTTCGCTGAGCGGTCAGCACTTGCGGATAAGCTGCACCCATCTGGCGAAACTTGGCCAGGTACAGGTCATAAGCTCGCTGCGCTCGCGGCAGGACTTCGCGTTGATAACGCGCGGCCACTCCCAGCGAGTTTTGATACTGATTGAAGCTTTCAGCCAATCTAGCGCGCAACGAAAGTTCGACTCGTTGAACTTCGCGTTCGGCGGCTGTCAGTTCGGCTTTTGAAGCGGCGACGTTGCCCTGATTGCGGTTGAAAATCGGCAAACGAACTCCGGCCTCAACGCGCCCTTCCCAGCCGGTTTTCCCGCCGTAAAATTCCGCCCATTCGTTGCTGTAACCGATGCCTCCGCGCAGATAAATGTCAGGCTTGGGTTCGGCTTTGGCTCGGCTGACGACGGCTTTGGATCTTTCGATTCCTGCCAACGCGCGTTTCATTTCCGGGCTGTCGCTTAAAAGCTGAGCAAGCATTTCATCCTGAGCCAAAATTGGCGCAGGGGATTCGAGCTTTTCTTCCAGTCGCGCTGGCTTCAATTGAGGGTTGCCCGCAACCGCAGCCATCAATTGCCAGACGCGATTGAAATCGTTTTTCGCTCGCATCAGTTCGATTTCGGCTCGTTGCAATTCGACTTCGGCGGTCAACACGTCCGGGCGATCATTCTGACCAGCGTTGAAAAGTTGACCTGAAATGTCCACGGTTTCGCGTGCCAGATCGGCCAGTTGCTGGCGAAGTTCGACCAGACGCTGAGCGCCAGCCGCCTGATAAAACAGCATACGAACTGAATTCAGCACGCGCATTCGCTGAGCTTCGGCGTCGGCCTGGGATTGGAGTTTTTCCTGAACGGCGATGTTTTTGCTTTTGCCCAGCTTGCCGCCGGTCAGAATGGTTTGTTCGACAAAAAAAGACTGGCTGTTGCGATAAGGATAAACCGACGAATTGAAAGCCAACCCTTCGCCTTCGTAACCGACCACGGGGTTTGGCCACAGACCGGCCTGTCGGCGACGACCTTCGGCTGCCTGAATGGAGGCTTCGGCCTGAGCCAGCGTTGGATTGTTTTTTATCGCCATCTGCTCCAAAGCTTCAAGCGTCAGTCCCGGCGATTGTTGAGTTTGAGCTGGTGTGTTCGCTTGCTGAGCCGTCACAGTTGGAATCAACAAGGCAAGACACAGCGCCGCTGCAACTCCCTGGCGGAGCCGCTTGGCAATTAATTGAAAAAACATGGATTCGTACTCCGAAATTCTTGTCAGTTCGGATCGGTACCGCGCGCGTAAGCAAGCGGTCGTTTCCGCAAACAGTCCGCTTGCTTACGCGCGCGGTACTGCACCGGTGTATTGCGACAGGTTTTCCCAAGCGTTTTAGATTCTCAGGCTGAGCTGAAAGCCTATGTGTGGCGGTGAATGAGCGGTGAAGTTTTGAATTGGAATCGGCGACGAATCAACGGCAACCTGACTGTCGCTCCACAACGAAGTTTTTAACGTGGCGACCAGTTTTTCCGATTGCTGCATGGCAACGCCCGGCAGCGGTTCGCCTGTCGGCGTAACCGTTTTCATCAAACAGCAATCCCGGTTGAGCAATGTCGGCAGATTTTTGTTGATGACTGGCTGATGCTTTGAATGCGCCGCTTGAGTTCGATGCGTTGCTTGCTTTTGCTGCGAAGCCGCTTTTTCTGCCGCTTTCTTTCTGTGACAAGGCGGCAGATTTTCATCCGATTCGGCGGCTTGTTCGGCAACCTTCGGCGCAGACAATCCCGCCGCCTTTACGCAGCACAACCCACCGCACAGCCCAAACGAAACCAAAAGCTGCGCGGCCAGGAGGATTGAAATTGTTTGCTTGAAGATTCGCACGGCGGCGATTAAACCAGACGAGTTTCAGAGTAGCAAGCAGCGCAGGTTTCAGGGGGTAGAAGTTCACATCAAACAATGGCCGACTAAAATCTTGTCGCGTAATCGTTCGCTCCGGAAAGGAAGAAAACAATGCCGGTACTCGAAAGTCCTGTCAATGAATGAGATGTTTGTCGTAACCAAGCGCGATCAGTTGTTCGTAGGCCTGCCAGACTTCAGCCGGAATTTCCTGTTCAATCTGAAAGCCTTTGGCCGGGTAATCGCGGATGCGCTCGAGGTCGCCGACCATGATGTTGATGACCAAGTCTTTCGGCAGTTCGGCGGTTGGGTATGTCGCCCAGTCGCTCGGCGGGGAACTGATGATGATGCGTTTGCCGGGCCAGTTTTTCATGAACGTCGCGTAAGCTCGGCGTTCCATGTAAGGTTTTTGCACGACGATGAAGCTGTTTGGATCAAGCCCGTGTCGGGTGAGCACGCGGCGGCTGAAGACAATGTTTTCGCCGGTGTTGGTGCTTTCCGGTTCGATCAAAATCGCCGAGAGCGGAACGCCTTTGGCGACGGCGATGTCGGCGAAGGTTTCGGCTTCGGATTTGGCAAACTTGCCGCGAGTCAGCGCGCCTACGTTGCCGGAAAACATCAATCGCTCAGCCCAACCTTGCAGATACAAATCGGCGGCGTGTTCGGCTACGCGCGTGTCGTTGCTGCCAAGCGCCAAAATCAGATCGCATTTTTCCAGCTTGTGATTCAGGTGGTGATAATCCCAGATGGTTTGGGCGAGTTGGTCAATCAG
>JBGAPB010000337.1:0-6495 GCA_044221525.1 Blastocatellia bacterium
ACATCGCGACGGCAGTTCCGCGCGATTTTGTCGAACTCCGATTTTCCGCGAACCGTGCCTCGGTTCACCAACGTGATTCCGGCGGGCAGAACAGGTTGGATGAAATTCTGGCGCAGCGATGATGGAGGAATCGTCGGCGCGGCCATCAACTTCAATCCGAACACTGCGGCAGTCGGATCGGCCTTTAATCAAGGCCATAATCTTCATCATCTGACGTTGACCACAAATTCCAGTTTTATCATTCCGGTCTTTCCGCCGAACTGTTGAGGAATCAGAATGGGTTTTCTCTGTGTCCGTCTCCCTGTCGCTAGAAAGGGTTTGGCCTATTCATTGATTAGCCCCATCAGACCTCTGTCCAAAAAAGCGTTTTAACCTTGGCGGTTCTTTTGGTATAACAATGCCGCCTCAACACGAGGTTTCCTTTGACGGTATTTTGTGGGGATTGGTGTGTCTTTTCACTGATCTTGCAAATTCTTCTAGGATAACTTTCAAGTGTTGGCTTTTCTTCGACCAACGACCACGACCCCAAGCAATTTTTTAAGACTATTTTTGCCAGCGAAAACAAAGTCCTCGTTTTTTGCTGCAAACAAAGTGGCGTTATCTAAAAAACGATTATCGAATCCGTCCTGGCCTTAGTTGATTTTGTAACAGACGGACGAGGATAGGTTCACCGACCATATCCAGCCGCTTTCGACCCCTCATCTCGTTTCCCCCGACCGCATTCTGCTGAAATTTTTATTACATCTCGATTGGATTTGTGTAGCTGAGCTTTGTCGAGTTGCGAGTTGTTAACGGATTTGTATTCCTGCCACAATTATCTCGCCTGACACTCCAGTAAAAAGTTGGTGCCAAACATGCAGCAAAATGAAATAGCGGAGAACTATCCGAACTCCGCTGAACCACCTTTTCTGGTGATCGAACCAGGCAAAGGCTGGGTTTCACTGAAACTCAACGAGCTTTGGGTTTACCGTGAACTGCTTTATTTTTTGACCTGGCGCGACATCAAGGTGCGCTACAAACAGACCGCGCTGGGAGCGGCCTGGGCGATCATCCAGCCATTATTTACGATGCTCGTCTTCAGCGTCTTTTTCGGACGGCTGGCCAAAATCCCATCTGACGGCATTCCTTATCCGATCTTTTCTTTTGCGGCTCTGGTTCCGTGGACGTTCTTTGCGAACGGTTTGGGCCAGGCTTCAAACAGCCTTGTCGGAAATTCCAACCTGCTGACCAAAGTTTATTTCCCGCGATTGGTGATTCCAATTTCGACGGTGATTTCAGGCTTTATTGATTTCGCGCTGTCGTTCGCGGTTTTGCTGCTGATGATGGTTTATTACGGCAAAGTGCCGACGATAAACGTCATCTGGCTACCGTTTTTTCTTTTGCTGGCTTTGATCACCGCGCTTGGAGTTGGGCTGTGGATGTCTGCATTGAACGTCGAGTACCGCGACGTTCGTTATATCGTTCCTTTCATTACGCAGTTCTGGATGTTGGCGACGCCGATTGCCTATCCCAGCACAATGCTCAGCGAACCCTGGAGGACGGTTTACGGATTAAACCCCATGGTTGGTGTGATCGAAGGTTTTCGCTGGGCGCTGCTTGGTTCCGGCACAGGCCCGGGCGCAATGACAGCAGTTTCAACAGTTGTTTCGATTCTGGCGCTGATCACAGGCGCGTTTTACTTCAAGCGGATGGAGCGCAATTTTGCGGACATAGTTTGATTTCCGGTTACTCAGGCGTCCGCGCCTGCAACGAGAAAGGCGCGAAGCTTGTTGGGTACGCAGGCGTCCGCGCCTGCAACGAGAAAAGCGCGAAGCTTCCTTCCGGTTTTAAGCTCTGAAGGAGCGGCAAGATATTAGCCCCGTGCGAAGCGCGGGGTTATCGCGAAAAATGAATTTTAAGCCCCGGCAGGGGCAATGGCATTGAATTAAGCCAAGTCCGACAAACTTTAGTTTGTCGCAGGTTTGCTTAAAAGACTGACTGGCCAAGACTTCGACAAACTGAAGTTTGTCGGACTCCCGCCGGTAATTCCTTATTTCAATGCCATTGTCCAGGCAGGGGCGGCAGATTGACGATCAATAATCATGAACGTTCGACGGATTTGAAATTTTAATGACCACTCCGGAACAACCAGCTTTGTTTGAGCCATTGCCGCCTGAACATTTCGATCTTTATATCGAAGCCGGTCGCACAGAGAAAAATTATTGGCGCGATCTGTGGCGATATCGCGAACTGTTTTACTTTCTGGCTTGGCGCGACATTCTGGTTCGTTACAAACAAACGGTAATTGGCATTGCCTGGGCGTTGATCCGTCCATTTCTGACAATGCTGGTTTTCACTTTTGTTTTTAACAAGGTGGCAAAGCTGTCGGCTCCGGGTGCTGTGCCTTATGCATTGTTGGTATTTGCCGGAATGTTGCCGTGGCAATTCTTTTCAACCGCTCTGAGCGAATCCAGCAACAGTTTGATCGGCAATGCCAACCTGATTTCAAAAGTCTATTTCCCGCGATTGATTGTGCCCGCCGGATCGGTCATCACCAGCTTTGTGGATTTTCTGATTATGTTGGCAATGATGGCGGGAATGATGTTGTGGTATGGCTTTGCGCCCGACTGGCGGCTGATAACCTTGCCGCTTTTCATCGCGCTGGCCTTTGCCGCAGCCTTTGGCTCCGGGTTGTGGCTGTGCGCATTGAACGTCAAATACAGGGATTTTCGTTACATAGTCCCGTTCATTGTTCAGTTCGGATTGTACGTGTCTCCGGTTGGTTTTAGCAGCGCGGTGATTCCTGAAAGATTGCGATTGCTGTATGCGTTGAACCCAATGGTGGGCGTGATTGATGGGTTTCGATGGTCGTTGTTAAAGGGGCAATCGCCTTTGCCTGTGCAAACTTTGTTGCTTTCTGGGTTGATTATTGCGGGATTGTGCATAACCGGCATTTGGTATTTCCGGCAGGTAGAAAAAACCTTTGCGGATGTTATCTAATCAAGATTTACTCAGAACAAAAAGTTCAACGCAAAGGCGCGAAGACTCAAAGACGGTTCCCTTATCAGCTATCGCTGAGTTCCTTGAAACTTCTGACATCCAAAACGGCTTTGCGACTTTGTAACCTTGCGACTTTGCGTTGAACAAACGATTTTGCCTAAGCCCTAACTTTATTTGGGAGTCTCCGGCGAAGTGTTGGGATCAGGATGCGGTTTTTCTTCATCATCCTTGTGGGTTTTTCTGGCCACATGACTGGCGCGAGTCCAGGCGGAAAGCGTGATGGGATCGCCGTTGAATTTGTTGCGAATGATGGCATCCAGTTGTCGCACCAATTGCAATCCCCGTTCGATATTTTCATCAATGGTCAACCGCGCCGTGACGTGCGTGCCAACGGCGGCGGTCTTTTGCGAAGCGGCCTGGTCAAAGGAACTGATCAAATGATTCAGTTGATCCAGAAAATCCGCCTGCATTTCGTGTCTGATAAAGTGATCTTTCAACGGAGTGGCGTCCAACACAAAAGCGCGCGCCGCATTCAACAGTTTCTGGTCGTTGATGTTGCGCGGCAATCGGAATTTGGCTTCAAATTCCGGTGATTCCAGGGCCATGACGCGGGCCGTGCGGTTTATGGCCGCCAACATTTCGCGCAAATCTTCGCGAACATTGGCTTTAACGGCGACTATGTTCTGGGCGGAATTACGACCGGAGATTTGTGTGGCTCCCTGGCTTTCCAATTCAGCGACGATTGGCGTCATTGAATCAAAAAACTGCTTACCCAGACTTCCGGCGGCAAAGGATGCAGCGTGCGCAATCCCGAATTCTTTTACCTGTTTCAACATTTCAATTCGTTTGGCAGTCAAACTGTTCATAAATGGCTCCTTATGGTTTGGATGGTTGATTAAAGAAGAGGCTGAAAACCTGGCGAAATTTGGCTTTTGTACAAATAACTAAGCTTTTAGCCCAGAATGGCCGGGGGTATTTCACATTAATCTGAGAAAAAAGCAATCAATAAAGCGCTTTGACATGAAATTTAACGTATTTATTGGCTGTAAGATTGATCGAAACAGGTGATAAATGGCATTTTCACGTGTCAGATTGGGTTTGACGCTTGTCTGATTCACCTTTTCACTCTGCTAAGTCGGTTTTGCACGGTGCAGATTGGGTTTGACACCGTGCGGACTGGTATTTTCACCTTGCGGACAGGTGCTGACACGGTGCGGAAAGCGCCTGACGCGATGATAAGTCTGTCTTGCACGTTGCAGAGTCATAGTTTCACGCTGCGGAAAGCAGTTGGCGCGGTGCTGAAAGGCAGTTGCACCGTGATAAGTCTCCCAAATTAATCCTATGTCTGACGAACGAGTGCTTCTGCTCCTGACAGAATGCTGGCAGTGTTATCAAAACTCTGATGATGATTATTACTGATGTTACGCGCTGAAGAAATTGCAAGGTTGTTTGACAGGTTTTTGTGCCGGAGGCACAGCGGAACTTAGCCGGTGGTGAAGGCTCAGCCGCAACCACCGGAACTGAGCAGCACGAGATTCGCGTCCCGGTAGGGACGCCGGACAAGAGTTGGGTTTTATCGCCCTGACTTGTCCGGCGCTCCTCCAGAGCGCGCCCATTTGCCGCTGGCTTTCCGGTGGTTACGCTTCGCTGCACCACCGGCTAATCTCCAACACGCCTCCGGCGCTCAAAACCTGTCAAATGCTTTTCAAACCTCTCAACTGCGTAACATCAATTATTATCCGGATGGCGTGGACCTGAATTTACCTGGCTTCTATCGCGGGTTAGAAAGAATCTTTGAACCGCATCGCGTAGACCGGGCGAAACCTGCGGCAGAATCGAGCATGCACTGGGATTGCCTCATTTTGCTTGATTGATTATCATTTTTATTATGAAACATATCATTGTCTCTCCTGACATTTGCAATGGTCAGCCGGTGATCGAAGGCACACGGATTACCGTACAGACTGTGCTGGAATTCTTGGGTGCCGGAGATTCCGTGGAAGAGGTGTTGGAAGAGTACCCCACACTTGAACGAGAAGATGTACTGGCTTGCCTGCGCTTCTCTTCAGGGATGATGAAGCATCATTTTAGCCTGCAGGAGGTGGCGTGAAGGGTTTTCTCTTTGACGAGAATATTCCGAGCCGCCTTATCTTCACACCAAGCTTGCCTATATTTGATACCAGCATTCTTGGGCAAAGCCCATCAGACACCATGCTTTGGGAAGTTGCTCGCGCGAACAGTTACGTAATCGTTACCAAAGATACGGATTTCTCCAACCGTATTATGCTTTCCGTTCCGCCACCCTGGGTTGTGCATTTGCGCATCGGGAATATGCGAAAACGCGAATTTCACCGGCTGCTTGCCAGTGTTTGGCTTCAAGTGGAGGCACTGCTTCCTGATCATAAACTGATCAATGTGTACGTGAACAGGATTGAAGCAATTAGGTAGCAGGGTCTGCGACCATCGGGTCATGCGAAATCATAACTATGTCTGACGTAGTCATCCGCGCGGAAAACATAAGCAAAAAATACAGAATCCAGCATCAGCGCGAAGGCCAGCAATACCGCACGCTGCGCGATGTTGTTGCCAATCGTGCCAAATCCCTTTTCCAAAAAACTCAATTATCAACTATCAATTCTCAATTGACTGAAGATTTCTGGGCTTTGAAAGATGTCAGCTTTGAAATCAAACAGGGCGAAGTCGTCGGCATCATCGGACGCAACGGCGCGGGCAAATCCACACTGCTGAAAATCCTCAGTCGCATTACCGAACCCACCAGCGGACGCATTGGCATCAAGGGCCGCGTAGCCAGTTTGCTGGAAGTCGGCACCGGCTTTCATCCTGAACTGACCGGGCGCGAAAACATTTATCTGAACGGCGCGATCCTGGGGATGAGCCGCGAAGAGATCAGTCGCAAGTTTGACGAGATCGTCGCCTTTGCCGAAATTGAAAAGTTCCTGGACACACCCGTCAAACGTTATTCGTCAGGTATGTATGTGCGCCTGGCCTTTGCCGTGGCAGCGCATTTGGAGCCGGAGATACTGATTATTGATGAAGTGCTAGCTGTAGGTGATGCGCAGTTTCAGAAGAAGTGCCTGGGCAAGATGAGAGAAGTCGGCAAAGCGGGTCGTACAGTACTGTTCGTCACCCATAACATGGCGGCTGTTAGAGACCTCTGCCATCGCGGATGTCTGCTTGAGCAAGGTTGTCTCGTATTGGATGGTTCAGTGCATGATACTGTCCGCGCCTACCTCTTTGATGCGGGTGATTCTATATCGGAAGAGGCGCGCCTTTTATATAGGCATAAAGGGAGTTCTATTAGCATTGAAGGTGTCGATTTAATCGTGGATGGAACTAAGCAAGAGAGCGTGCAATCGGGTGACTCTTGCGCGATTCGCGTTCACTATTGTGCGGTCGATCCCGGCGTGGTGGGTATGCAGCTTTCGATATCGATACTGGTTTTCTCCGATGGCAGGAAGCTGACGAATCTCTGGACTGATTACCATCGCATGCGGG